>NZ_CAKZLP010000061.1 GCF_937127095.1 uncultured Amphritea sp. | reverse complement strand
GTCAGCAGTGCTTTCTCATCCATCACTTTCGCTTCTTCGCGGGCGACGATAGGTGAACGACGATCATCACCGTACTCTTTCGCATCCGCTTTCAGCTCGTCACGGATCAGCTTGCGCATCAGTTTTTCAGAACCGAGAATCTCTTCCAGATAATCACGTTCTTTAGTGAGTTCATCGATCTCACCACGGATCTTGATCTCTTCGAGCTTGGCTAACTGGCGCAAACGGATCTCAAGGATCGCTTCAGCCTGGATCTCCGTAATACCGAAGCGCTCCATCATCACCAGCTTCGGCTTCTCTTCGGTACGAATAATCTCAATCACTTCGTCGATATTGAGATAGGCGATCATTAAACCTTCGAGGATGTGCAGTCGTGCCAGCACTTTATCCAGACGGAACTGCAACCGGCGACGTACGGTTTCAGTTCGATAGGTCAACCACTCAGTGAGAATCTCCTTCAGGTTTTTCACCTTCGGACGACCATCGATACCGATCATGTTCATGTTAACCCGGTAGGTACGTTCCAGGTCGGTACTGGCGAACAGGTGCGCCATCAGCTGTTCAACATCGATGCGGTTTGAGCGCGGCACGATCACCAGCCGGGTCGGATTTTCATGATCCGACTCATCCCGCAGGTCAGACACCATTGGCAGTTTTTTCTGCTGCATCTGCTGGGCGATCTGTTCCAGCACTTTAGCGCCGGACACCTGATAAGGCAGCGCAGTAATGACAATATCGCCCTGCTCTCTGCTGTAGACCGCCCGGGCTCTGAGACTCCCTTTACCGGTCTCATACATTTTCTGCAGTTCGTGGCGTGGCGTAATCAGCTCAGCGTCTGTAGGCATATCCGGCCCCGGCACGATCTCGCATAACTCCTCGATGCTCATGCTCGGTTTCGACAGCAGCTGAATACAGGCCTGGGTCACTTCGCGCAGATTGTGCGGCGGGATATCGGTCGCCATACCCACGGCGATACCGGTGGTACCGTTGAGCAGAATATTCGGCAGCCGGGCAGGCAGCGTCAGCGGTTCATCAATAGTGCCGTCAAAGTTTGCCCCCCACTCAACGGTCCCCTGGGCTACCTCTTTAAGCAATACCTCAGCGTACTTTGCCAGTTTTGACTCGGTATAACGCATCGCCGCAAAGGATTTAGGGTCATCGGGAGAACCCCAGTTACCCTGTCCATCGATCAGCGGATAACGGTATGAGAACGGCTGCGCCATCAGCACCATCGCCTCATAACAGGCGCTGTCACCGTGCGGGTGGAATTTACCCAGCACGTCACCCACCGTACGGGCAGATTTTTTATACTTTGCCGTGGACTTCAGTCCCAGCTCCGACATCGCATAAACGATGCGACGCTGAACCGGCTTCAGGCCATCACCGATATTCGGCAGCGCCCGGTCAAGAATGACGTACATGGAGTAATCCAGATACGCTTTCTCGGTATATTCTTTCAGTGACAGGCGTTCAATGCCTTCGTCAATATGTACTGTTCCGCTCATTTTTTATCCCGGAGCTTATAAAACTCATTCTTCTGCGCGATCATCAACTTAACCAACAGGGTGGCAAACGCTATGCCCTAGATGTCGGCCAGATCACCTTTGCTTTCCAGCCACTCTTTACGATCCGGCGAACGTTTCTTCGCCAGCAGCATATCCATCATCTCATTGGTATCATCGCCCGCTTCGATGGTCAGTTGCACCAACCTCCGGGTATCACGCGACATGGTGGTTTCACGCAGTTGTAGCGGGTTCATCTCACCCAGCCCCTTGAAGCGCTGCACGCCGATCTTGGCGTTCTTACGCTCCGCCTTGATACGCTCAACAATACTGTCTTTTTCGTTGTCATCCAGAGCATAAAAGACATCTTTGGCAACATCGATACGATACAGAGGCGGCATCGCCACATAGATATGCCCGGCTGCCACCAGCGGCCGGAAATGGCGCACAAACAATGCGCACAGCAGGGTTGCGATATGCAAACCGTCGGAGTCCGCATCGGCAAGAATACAGATTTTACCGTAACGCAGAGCCTCAAAATTATCCGAACCGGGCTCAACCCCGATGGCGATGGAGATATGGTTGACCTCCTGGGAGGCCAGCACTTCGTTGTGATCCACCTCCCAGGTATTCAGTATCTTACCGCGCAGCGGCATCACCGCCTGATACTCCCGGTCGCGCGCCTGTTTAGCAGAGCCCCCCGCCGAGTCCCCCTCCACCAGAAACAGTTCGCCCTGCATCGCATCATTGCCGGTACAGTCCGCCAGTTTACCTGGCAGCGCAGGCCCGGAGGTGACCTTTTTACGGATCACCTTTTTATTCGAGCGCAACCGTCTCTGAGCATTGCTGATCACCAGCTCTGCAAGTTTTTCACCCTCCTCTACATGGCGATTAAGCCACAGACTGAAGGCATCTTTGGTTGCGCCGGAGATGAAACCGGCAATATGACGGGATGACAGCCGCTCTTTGGTCTGTCCGGAGAACTGCGGATCCTGCATCTTTGCTGAGAGCACATAGCAGCAGCGTTCCCAGATATCTTCAGCGGAGATCTTCACGCCACGGGGCAGCAGGTTTCTGAATTCACAGAACTCCCGCATCGCTTCCAACAGACCGGTGCGCAGACCATTAACATGGGTGCCGCCCTGTACTGTCGGGATCAGGTTGACATAGCTTTCGCCGATCAGCTCACCTCCTTCCGGCAGCCACTGCAGCGCGACATCCATGGCGTCAATTTCGCCCTGGAAGGATACGGTAAACGGCTCCTCTGGCAGGGTTTCAAATACCTGGGTGGTGCCCTTGAGATAGTCCACAAGACCATCTTCGTAATACCACTCGTCCTTCTCTTTATTCGCCCCGGACGCATCGGTAAAGGTGACCCGCAAGCCGGAACAGAGAACCGCTTTAGCCCGCAGCATATGGCGCAGTTTAGTCAGATGGTATTTTGGCGTATCAAAGTACTGAGGATCGGCCAGAAAGCGCACTTCGGTGCCGGTATTACGCTGACCACAGCTGTCAACGATCTCCAGATCAGAGACTTTTTCACCGTCGGCATAGGTTGTGCGATAAACATTGCCTCCGCGACGGATGGTCACTTCCAGCAATTTTGACAGGGCGTTAACGACCGACACCCCCACCCCGTGCAAACCACCGGAATAGTTGTAGTTGTCATTGGAGAACTTACCACCGGCATGCAGCCGTGTAAGAATCAGTTCAACACCACTGACCCCCTCTTCCGGGTGGATATCCACCGGCATCCCCCGGCCGTTATCCCTGACGCTGATCGCCCCATCTTTATGCAGCGTCACATCCAACTGGGTCGCATGCCCCGCCAGTGCTTCGTCGACACTGTTATCAATGACTTCCTGCGCCAGGTGGTTCGGCCGGTCGGTCTCGGTATACATACCAGGACGGCGACGTACCGGGTCCAGCCCGCTCAGTACCTCAATTGCATCAGAGTTATAGGTATTACTCATCGGAAGTTTCAGTCCTTATCCGCCCGGACTGTCAGATCAGTGACAGCAGGCAACTCAATCCGGCCTTCGGCAAATGCCAGTATC
>NZ_CAKZLP010000060.1 GCF_937127095.1 uncultured Amphritea sp. | reverse complement strand
AGCTGAGTATCGCGGGTTTGTGTCCAGGTGGTTACACGGGACAGTACATCCACTTCACCCGACACCAGCGCAGTAAAGCGCTCTTTAGCATTCAGCGGGATATACTTAACTTTAGTCGCATCGCCCAGTACTGCGGCAGCAACGGCGCGACATACATCGACATCCAGACCTTTCCAGTTACCTTTATCATCTGGCACTGAAAAGCCCGGGACACCACTCGTTACACCGCACTGAAGTGCGCCACGTTCCTTCACCGTTTCCAAAGTGCCAGCCATCGCTGTACCGGTCATTGCAACCATCAGAACGGCAGTAGAAATCAGGGTTTTCTTCATTGGATACTTCCTCTTGTTTTTATAATGAAATAATTAATGAAACATTAAAGTAAAGCTGTGTTTAACAACCGTGCTATATGCTGAAGCTTAGTAAAGCGTATTTCGCTTCTTTATCTTTAAATTCTTAGCCGGTCTGAAATTGGGTCTGAAATTGGATCTGAGCTGCCTGGTCGGAGAGCTTCAGACTCTGGCAGGTGCTGATTCAGACGCGGGTTCAGACACAGGTTCAGTCACCGGTTCAGTTTGTGATTCTGAAAACAGAACTGCCCATATTTCGCAGAACACGCTTACCCGCATAACAGTAGGCTGGATTGAGGAGAAAAGATCGGTCTCCAGGCGGAGTTAGGTTGGAGCAGAGAGTCGAGATAGCGTCGTTTATGAAATTGACAAGTTCTTGCATGTGTCAGTGTCTCCGGAAAGCAGCGTGCTGGGCACGAGAGTTATAATTATTGTCTTGCTATATCTCCACCTCATTGAGGTGGATGCTTATGCCGCCAGGGCACTGCAGATAACGAGATGACTCAATCGGAACCGGCGGCTATGCCTGAACGAGAGTGCAGGGTGCTTTCTGTGTATCTGCTTAACTAAAACTGTAGTGTGAATTGCTGAAAAGGGTTGTATCCTGCCGTGCCTTGTTTGACTCCTTTCGTGCCAATTATTATCGATAACGTATTAAAAAAACGCTGACTTAACGTATTTTTCCGGTTTTCACGAGGATGCTGTGTGGCTCTTTTTTGCGGGCTTGATTTTGTCAGGCTTGAGTATCAGCGGATATCGGGGGAGGAGGCTCTGTCAACACAGAGCGTTTAATCGAGTCGCTTCTTAAAGCGGATAGAGGCGATGGCTAAGCCGCCCAGCGTGAATAGCGCCAGCCAGTACATATCTCCAGCCATATTGATGACCTCAACATCTTTTAATACCACGCCGCGAATCAGCCGCATGAAGTGGGTGGCCGGCAGTGTTTCGGCGATATACTGGGCTGCCTGTGGCATCCCCTCATAGGGAAACATAAAACCGGATAGCAGTATGGAGGGTAGCAGTACAAAGATTGTCATCTGCATCGATTGCAGCTGGTTTTTAGCGATGGTGGAGATAATCAGTCCCAGGGTCAGACTGGCGGTGATAAACAGCAGGGTAGCCAGGGCCAGTTGCATCAGGTTGCCGTTGATCGGCACATTAAACAGCAGTTTACCCAGCCCCAGAATGATGGCGACCTGAATTGCACCGATAAAAACATAGGGGACGATCTTGCCGATCATCAACTCAATAGGGCGCACTGGTGTGGTGATCAGCATCTCCATATTGCCTCGCTCCCGTTCCCGCACAATCGCCGCGGAGGTGAACATGATCATCGTCATCGTCAGGATAACCGCCGCCAGTCCGGGGACGATATTCACCACCGTCCGTTGTTCCGGGTTGTACAACAGCGTGACCTCAAAGGTAGGCGTTTTGCGGTTAGAGGGTTTATCCAACAGCTCAACCAGTGGCATGCCACGCAACCCTTTTATTGCGCCCGCCACGATGGTATCTGAGCCATCAACCAGCCACTGGGCAACCGGTCGGCTGGTTTCTGCGTCGGTGGCCGAAGGGGAGCCCATTCCAACGCTGGGATTACGCACCAGTCGCTGGCTGACATCCGATGGAATGATCAGTACGGCTCTGACTTCGGCGCTGGCAATCGCAGCTTCCGCTTCCGGCAAGTTGCTGTACTGCTGGGTAAAGCGAACCACCTGAGTGGCACCGATCGTCTGCACCAACACCCGGCTTAAAGCGCTCTGGCTGTAATCGACCACCCCGACCGGCAGGTGACGAACATTGGTGTTGATGGCATAACCAAACAGCAGCAGTTGAATCAGCGGAATCATCACGATCATGCCGAAGGTCATTTTGTCCCGTTTTAGCTGCAGCAGCTCTTTTGCGGCGATGGCGCGAATGCGGATGAAGGGATTCATACTCTCTCCCTGCCGGAGCCGGTGCAGGTGACAAACACATCCTCTAAACTGGGCCGCACCAGGGATAACTGGTCTTCAGCGTTGGTTGAAACGTGCGGTGATAAAAAGCCGATGGGGTCGGTGACGCTATCCTTCACCAGTACCCTGAGGCGCGCGCCCAGCTGAGCAGCGGAAATCACCTCCGGCAGCTCGGTGAGGGTTTGTTTAAGCTGGCGCAGTTCGTCTGAACTGATCTCTACAACGCTGGCCCCCATCTGTTGCATCAGTTCGTCCGGACTGCCATCCGCTCGTTTAATACCATTTTCAAGAATGGCCAGTTTATGACAGCGTTCTGCCTCATCCATATAGTGGGTGGAGACCAGAATGCTGGTGCCCTGGTCGCTCAGGTCAAACAGTTGTTCCCAGAACTCCCGGCGATTTTCAGGATCGACCGCAGAGGTGGGTTCATCAAGAAACAGTAGTTCCGGTTTGTGCAGGGTTGCGGCCGCCAGACTGAGCCGTTGCCGTTGCCCGCCACTCATACTGCCGGCTAACTGTTTTGACTTAGCTTGCAGGCCATAGATACTCAGCAACTCTGCGATTCGTTGTTTTTGTTGTCGGGCTGTCAGGCCGTAAATACTGGCGATAAATTTGAGATTTTCCAGCACGGTAAGATCATCATAGAGAGAAAATTTCTGCGTCATATAGCCGATACGCAGGCGCAGTTTTTCAGCGTCTTCCGGCAGGCTGAAACCCAGCACATGTACCTTTCCTGCGCTGGGTTTCAGCAGGCCGGTGAGCATGCGGATGGTGGTGGTTTTGCCGCAGCCGTTGGGGCCGAGAAAACCATAGATGCGGCCTTTCTCCACTTCCAGGTCGAGCTTTTGCACCGCCAGTGAATCGCCAAACCGGCGACTCAGTTGCTCCGCTTTGATGGCATATTCCGGTGTTGTGTGACTCATGGTAACTCAACCTGTGTCGGTACTCCGTTTGGCAATTCAGATTCACTGTCCGGAAGTTGCACCTCCGCGAGATACATCAAGCGCGCACGTTCATCCTGGTTCAGGGCGTAATAGGGGGTGAATGCCGGTTCTGTGGCAATCCAGCTGAGTCGTCCGGTGATCGGTTGTTCGATACCATCTACATGGACAATTAACGCGTCGCCGACATGAAGTTTTACCCGGTAGGGTTCCGGCACATAGACCCGTGCATGGGGGGCTTTACCCGCCAGCACAATCGCCAGCGGGCTGCCGAGGGTGACCCGTTCACCCAGATTCCAGGGCAGGTTGTCGAGAATGCCATCGCGGGTGGCGATGATGGTGAGATCTGAGAGTTGTTTCTTTTCAATGCTCAGGGCTGCGTTGGCTGCACTCAGTTGCGCCTCTGCTGAGCGCAGGTCCTCTTCGCGGGTGCCGTTGGTCAGCAATAGCAGCGCTTCCTGAGTATTGTTTAAACGTGCCTGAATAGCATCCCGGTCAGCCCGGGCTTTATCCAGAGTAGACTGGCTGACCAGCTTCTGCTTTTTCAGGTTGAGAATACGCTGATAATTTGCGTTGCTCTCCACCAGAGAGGCCCGGGCACCCGCTACATTAGCGGTCGCCGCGGCCACTTCCTCTTCCCGGGCACCGTTGCGTAGTTTTTCCAGATTCGCTTGTGCCACCGCGACCTCGGCGACCGCCTTATCAACTCTGGCCTGCTGTAGGGTGCTGTCCAGTCTGACCAGGGTCATGCCTTTGGTGACCTGCGCGCCTGGCGCAACGGGCAGTTCAGTCACCACCTCACTGGCGGTGGCGGTATGGGCAATCCGGTCTCTCTCCAGAGTTCCCAGCGCAAGATTCTCTGAGGAGCCGCTGCAGGCAGTCAGCAGGGGTAAAATCAGATAGATAAGGTAACGCATGATGTTGGCCTTTTTATGACTGACAAAGCACTGGGAAAAAGAAAGAGTATTCGTAACTCATTAATAATAGGACGATAAACCTAAACAGGTTGAACTGCCAGAGTTGTCTTTTTTCTGGAAAATGCTAGTCGCTTAGCCGCTTAGTCGCTTTGTCCGGTTGTCAGAGCATCCAAAGGGCTTGCCGTGCCTGCAAATTGTTGTCCGATAACATGAGTGTATATCTGAGTTGTTTTAACATCGCTGTGGCCAAGTAACTCCTGAACGGTGCGTATATCTCTGCCAGCTTCAAGCAGGTGAGTGGCAAAAGAGTGCCTGAAAGTATGACAGCTGACGCGCTTATGAATTATTTCCGCATTGGCTACAGCAATTCGTAATGCTTTGCGCGGTACTGAGTCATGAAGATGGTGTCGGCAAAGTATTCCGTTTAAAGGATGAGCTGATAACTGAGTGGATGGGAATAGATACATCCAACAGGGTTGCCTGAAAGCGTTTGGATACTTTTTATGCAACGCATTGGGCAGGGACGGGCCTACTCCTGAAGCGTTATCTTTTTGTTGCAGGTCACTGGCGATTTTAATCTGTTGTCGGATGTACGGAATGAGTGAATGGCTGAGAATCGTTGTACGGTCTTTATTACCCTTGCCATCACGGACGGTGATCGATAAGCGTTCAGGGTCTAAGTCTCCAATCCGCAGTCTGAGAGCCTCAGTTACACGTAAACCACTACCATAGAGAATAGAAAAAATAAGATAGTCCCGGCCGGTCAGTTTTTTAAGGATGGCCGCTACTTCCGCAGTCGATAGAACGACAGGAATCCTGCGTCCGCGTCGTGCATGACTGAACCCCAGGTCACCCAGTTCAACCTTGAGTATTTTGCCATATAAAAAGACCAATGCGTTGAGTGCAGATTTCTGAGTGTTGATTGCCACAAAGCGGTCATTAGCAAGATAGGATAAAAAATCCCGAACCTCGGTTGCGCCCATTTCAACAGGGTGTCGTAACTTATGAAAATGAATGAACTGCTTTATCCACTGAATATAAACTTTTTCAGTTCTCAGGCTGTAACCACGAAGTCGAAGCTCCTGGCGAATATGGTTAAGAAAAGGGCTACTTTTCATCTCACGTCCCTGTGGATAATTGATGGTTGTTTACTGTATATATAGACAGTTAATTTGAATAAGTCCAGACTGTTGGCACGCTTTGTCAGGTTGCTGTTGATAAGTTGGCACGGTTTGGCACTGGAATAACCTTTAGAAGTGGTGCATTATCAGTCAGATAGGAAATGTGGCAGGTGACAAAGCGTGCCATAAAAAAACAGCAAACCGTGCTTGCGTGTTTTCAGGGGATGAAAAACGACGTGCTTCAGAATTATCTTTTCAGTTCAAATAGATACAACTTCCCCCGACACAGTCTTGCGGTTTCAAAACGCGCACGCACACAATTAAAATGTTACATGTCTACCCAGCCCGTAGCATCAGTGTAAGACTAAAGAGAAGGAAATTAAGAAAATTGCAGTCAAACAACTTTCTACCATTGCAGAATCGCTGGCCTCAACTATATGAGCATGCCAATTTCGCTGAGAAATATGCACACACTGATCCTCACACTGCAATTATCAAACTACGTTGCTTTGCTGAACAGTTAGTAGGGATTCTCTATAGAGAACTAAATTTACCTTGCGAGCAAAGTGATGGGTTCTTCGAAAAACTAAAATCCAACATTTTCATCGAAGTGATTGATGAAAATATTTTGGAAAAGCTGCACGCAATCAGGATGTTAGGAAATAAAGCGGCACATGGCCGAAGCGTACATTCAGATGATGCGTTAGCACTACTGAGAGATGCATATTTGATCGGTCAGTGGATGTTCAAAACATATAGCGGCTCAATATATGAAAGTTACCCACCATATATAGAGCCCTGCCACCCTGATATAGGGCTAAACACTCTAAGCCAGAGTAACAAAGAGCTTGAAGAGCAATTAGCAAAAGTAAAAGAAGAGCTCTTGAAACTCGAAGAATCAGAACAAATGGCTCAAAACCAGGCACTCGAACTCAAAAAAGAACTAGATCAAGTTAAACTAACCGAATTCAAGGAAGCATCATCAAAAGCTGCATCAACATTCGACCTAGCACCCGAAAACACTCGAGACCTAATTAAACTACACGACGCTTTCTCTGAATACAATTTAACTGATGGACAAAGTTTATTGGTTGATAAGCTTGATTCGTTTCTCAACAATAAAGAAGAAAGCGTATTCTTATTAAAAGGTTACGCCGGAACAGGTAAGACATTTATAACTAAAGGCCTAACTGAGTACTTTAGGGCTATTGGAAGAAACTATGTCCTAGCCGCTCCTACTGGAAAGGCATCAAAAGTAATTGCTAAAAAAACACAATCCCCCGCTTACACTATTCACAAGACAATCTATTCGTTCAAAGATATTTCTGAGTATAAAGAACACAATCTTGATGGGTCTGAAACATTTAAGTTCTATGCTCAACTGGCTGTTAATGAAATGTCTGCTGATACTGTTTACATTGTTGACGAATCATCAATGATTGCGGATGTATACCATGAGGAAGAGTTCTTTAGATTCGGTACTGGCTACTTGCTCAGAGACTTTTTCAAGTTTGTAAATCTAGACCATAATGACCACAGTAAAAAAGTAATCTTTATTGGCGATGATGCCCAGCTTCCACCTGTCGGAATGAATTTCTCTCCTGCTCTTGACGAGAAGTATCTATCTAGAGAGCACAATATCAAAAGCACTCTTTTTGAATTGACTGAGGTTGTTCGTCAAAAGTCAGACAGCGGGGTCATGCTAAACTCTATAAACCTTCGTAAATCTCTAAAGAGCGGGGTTTTCAATCAATTATCAATAGATACAAGCTATCCAGATATCATCAACGTAAGCCATCAAGACTTGCTAGATCTATACCTTGAATCCTGCAATAGAAAAATTAACGCTGAATCTATAGTCCTTGCTCATTCAAATTCTGATGTTGCTGCCTATAACCGCAAAATAAGACAGCATTTTTTCCCAGATAATCTAGAGATTTCTAGGGGCGATAAAGTGATGGCCGTAAGCAACAGCAATGCTTATGGGTTCTTTATTTCAAATGGTGACTTCGGCCTAGTTAGAGAGATTTTAAGTCCAACAGGGCGCAGAAAAATAACCTTGCGTAGAAAGAACTTAGAAACGAATGAAGTAGAAGAAATTTCCGTTTCGTTAGCTTTTAAAGACGTCATTATAGGCTTTAAAGATTTAGACGGAACCTCACATTTTTTCAACGCAAAAATTCTAGAAGACTTACTTTACAGCGAACATCCAGGTCTTACTTCGGATGAGAGCAAAGCCTTGTATTTGGATTTTTGCATCCGTCATCCACATTTAAAGCGCGGAAGTTTGGAATTTAAAGAAACCCTGCGATCAGATTCATATTTCAATGCTTTGAGACTTAAGTTTGGCTATGCCATTACTTGCCATAAAGCACAGGGCAGTGAATGGAATCATGTGTTTGTAAAATGTAAAACACATCAGGGTCAGCTATCCGCTGATTACTTTCGCTGGCTCTATACGGCAATCACCAGAACATCGAAAAACCTATACCTTTTAGACCCGCCAAATCTAAAGCTTGGTGCTGGCATCAAAGCAGTTAACTCTCCAAACATTTTAAGCCCTAAGGTAAGCAGCCAGGATACTTCAAAGGCAAGCCATCAAGATGTAAGCGCCAGTGACAACCCCATTTTCACAGAAGAAGACAATAACTTCAGCATTCCGTCTCATGCACACTTTTCACTTGAGGTATTAGGACGAGTTCGAAGACTATTAAAGGGCTCCGACATAAAGATCCAAGATGTTAGCCAAAGTCAGTACCTAGAAATTTATTTTTTTGAAGTAAATGATGAGATAGCGCGAATAGATATCGGCTATAACGGTAAGGGAAAAATTACGAGAATTACCGCCCCCACACAATCAGACTTTGGCTTTAGATTACTGGACATCCTTTCTCCTATTAATGGAATACTCATTGTTCCAGAGACCTCAGGTTCTGACTCTGAATTCACGTTCAATGAAGAGTTTCTGAACGAGTTTCATTCAAGACTTACACCTCTTGTGAATGAGCGAGGAATCAAGATCAACAATGTTGAATCAATGGATTGGAAACAGCGCTACACTTTTACCCAATCTGGAGAGTGTGCTGTGATTGACATTTTTTATAACGGGAAAAATCAATTCACCAAGTACGCCCCCGTTAATAATTCCTGTACATCAGATACGTTATTTTCTGAAATTCAGACTGTTATAACGGAAGGGCTGAGCTCGTGATCACTAGCAGGGACGTTTTTTCTATTCGCAAGGAAGGCAAGCTTGATGAAGCCTACAAAATGGCGATTGAGCTGATTAACAACCCAGATAACGATGAATGGGATATAAAGGCTTTTGCATGGTGCGTAATCGATTTAATTAAAAGAGACGCACAATCTGGAAAAAGTGAAAATATTCATCACTACTCTGATCAACTTCGGAACTTGAATATTGATGCATCAGACAAAATACTAACGGATCAAAGAGAGTATGCACTCAGACTGTGCAACCCCAATAGCCAAGAAATTCTCAAAGCAAAATCTCTAAGCAAGCAAGGCGATCATCATGGAGCGTTAAATCTCTACAAACGTATATACAATAACGGAGATCAATCTATTGATGTTCAAACCGGCTTAGCATGGGAGCTATACCGTGTCGCAAAAGGCATGACAGAACAAACGCCGGTCAATTTCAATAGCGCGAAAAGGTTCATTAATGACTACCTCAAACTAAACACGGAAAAACCATCTCTGTTGCACACTTGCATTCTTCAACTAGCAGACAAAATAGCTAAAGAAGGAAAGTTAAATATGGGAGCTTTTGCTCGCATATGGGGTTTAGAAAATCTTCGCCCTGAGGACTATGACCCATATATTTCTGATGATGGAAATTCATATCCGTCTCTAGCAGAACGTGTTATTCAACACGCCAGTAAAGATTCCTACACGAGAGATTCTTACGAAGAACTAATCTATCTGCTTCCCTATATCAATGACTGCATTAATAGATATCCAGATAATATCTGGCTAAAACTGAGCAAGGCCAGAGCATTGATGGCAACAAAGCAAAGTAATGAAGCTTTTTCCTATGGTCTAGAAGTTGTCAAAAATAAGATCAACGACTACTGGGCATGGGAGCTTCTCGGAGATATTCATCAATCAAACTCTCTCGAACTGGCAATTTCTTGTTACTGCAAGGCATTACTTTGCTCAAAAGATATTAATTTTGTTGGCAAAGTTAAAATCAAGCTTGCGGAACTCCTTTCAAAAAACGGCCTAGCTTCAGAAGCCAAATTGGAAGTTGATCAACTTGTTAATTATCGATCAGAGAATAATCAAAAAATCCCTGAATCAGCAGAAATACTCATGCGCAGCACTTGGTATCAAGGCGCTATCAGCAGTAAATCGAATCATCAGCTCTACTTAGATAAAGCCCCCTATGCAGAGGAGCTTTTATACAGTGATTTACCTTGGATGAATGCAGTGCTAGGTGACACATTTTTTATCGAAGGCAAAAAAGATAAAGCTAAACGCAAACTTTACGTTCAATCAAGTTCACTACCTATGGAAGTTACAATTCCTGAATCAAAACTAACTTTTGAAGCAGGTAAACCAGGAGCCGCTTTAAAGATCAAAGGCGAGCCCGATAGAGAAAACCGATTCCAGGTGTATGCCATTGAAGAACGTGCCTCAAATGAAGACTGGGATATTTTTGAGCAGCAAATTGGAATTGTAGACCACGTCAATACAAGCAAAAAACTAATACACTTTATGATCAGTAGAACAATTGATGGCGTGATTCATTTTTCAGATCTGCCTGAAAGGTTCAAAGAAGGCGATGCGATTTCATTACGTTTAGCTAAGTACACAAGCAGGCAAGGAACCCGTTACAGGGTACTTACATCTTCCAGAACAACAAAACCCATTCCAAGCAGTATCTTGAAGCCTTTTAGCGACGATATTCGAGAAGAAAACGATATGGGATTCACCGATGATGGAATATTTATTCCACCGCCTTTGATAAGAGAAAATAGTATTAGTGATGGCGACTTTGTCATCGGTCAGGCGGTTCTAAATTACAATAAGAAAAGATCCGAATGGGGCTGGAAGGCAATCAGTATAGAAAGTGTAAGCGGTAATGACGAACAAAACATGTAACAAGTTGCTGCACACGGATAAATTACTCGCTGCGCTCCTAATTTACCGGTGAGCAAGGCGTTATATGGCACAAGGACGTTGAGGCTACTTTATGAATATCGCGCAATTATGGATTACCGGTAGCCAAACTGATGTCACTAGTGTGTGTTGCCGATTAGGACTCAATCCTGATTCGTCTTGGAGGCAGGGCGACAAAAGGAGAGATGGCAAAGTCGAAGAAAATGACGGTGTTGGTATTTGCGTTGCCGACGTAAGCACACCTAAAGAGCTTGTGGGTGAAATTAGGTCATTCATAAACCGTTGCGCTAACTCTGATATAGACTTCAAAAAGCTATCTTTGAAAGCAACTCTCTCCATAGGTTATACGGTCGGTGATCCAATTCAGTTTGCAGCATGTATCGACTTTACGGATCAGGATCTACAGTGCCTTGCTAGAGTGGGAGTTAGTCTTAGTCTGTGAGGAGATTGGGGTCAGGTCTTGCATTTTGCAGAGTTAAAGAAAGGAGATTGGGGTCAGGTCTTGCATTTTGCAGAGTTAAGAAAATTGGATTAACTCTTGTGCAAAATTCAAGACCTGATCCTGTGGTATCCTGTTAGGGCTGGTCGTAGTGTCCTCCAATGGCGAAAACGTAAATGGATTTGTCGTCGAACCGGTATATGAGCCTGTCTTTCTGTGAGATGCGCCGTGACCACAAGCCTGATAAGTTGTGTTTAAGCGGTTCAGGTTTGCCTATGCCAATTGATGGGTCGTCAGAGCGGAGCATTTCTTTCAGCAATTTGCAGAGAGCTTTGTGCAGCTTCTTGTCTTTCACTCGCATCTTTTCATAGGCTTCCCAAGTGCCGCCCTCAAATACCAGTGATCTCATTCATCTGCTCATCGTTAGGTGTGTATCCTTGGCCACGGCTGTGAGTATTAAGGGAGGTCGCAATTTGCTGCATCAGGTCTCTACTTTGAAGAACATGCAGGGTTTCTTGTTCCCTTTCCCAGTCTTCAGCACTCATAATCACGAAAGCCTCTCCAGCACGGCGTGTCACTTTGAGAGGTTCATGTCTATTAATTACCTGTTCTACAAGGGTTTTAAGGTTGTCTCTGAATTTGTTTACACTGATAATATCCATAACTCCACCATTACGTACGGAAACTCCGTACAACTATATCGCAATAGCCCTATCAAGGCCAGTCGCGGCGACGGTTACTGCATTGCGGCTGCGCCTCCATTTCGCAGCCGCGCGTGCTGAGCGGCGTTAAGCATTCGGAATAGTCATGGACGTTAAACTCGATACAATTATAATTTATGCGCGCAACATGGATAAAACCGCCGATTTTTATCGGGAGTATTTTGGCTTTATCACTATTGGTGAAGTACTCGAGGGTTTGATCGAGCTTACCTCAGAAGATCGCGGTCTCACTATACTGGTTCATCAGGCCGCTAAGAGTATCAAGCTTGGGCAGGCAGGCGTTAAGCTGGTATTTAGCGTTCAGGATATTGAAGCGTTTAAACGCAGATCTGCTGAGTTGGGTTTGGTATTCGGAGCCACTCATCAGGCAAATGGTTATTCTTTTTCTAATGCGAAAGATCCTGACAAAAATACAGTGTCAATTTCAAGTAGAGCGTATAGGAAAAATGCTTAACACGTTACGGCTGTACTTTGGCCCAGTTGATTAAACCACCCGCCAGCAGGGTATATCTTTCGCCTTCTTAGCCGTGGTCTATATAGGGATTGGCTCTGAGTCGTTCAGTCGCCAGGTCGATAAAGGCTCTGATCTTTGCGTTGGCTTGTCGCCCTTCGAGGTGAACAATACTGACCGGCAGAGGCTGGCTTTCGTAGTCTTGCAGGATGCGCGTCAGGGAGCCGTTTTTTAACTCCTCGCCAACCTGATAGGACATCAGTCGGGTGATTCCAAACCCTTGTTTGGCCGCTGTTATTGCTGCTCCATTCTGGGAGCAGTGCAGGCGTGGAGAGAGTTTTACCGATTCCCTGCCTGTGGAAGATTCAAATTGCCACGTCGTTGACGGTTCAACCGTTGAAGCTTGAATGATTTCATGATCCCTGAGCTCGGCAGGGTGCCTGGGGGTGCCATGTTTTTGCAAATAGCTGGGCGAAGCGCATACCAGCCGCTGAACGCTGCCGACGGGGGTGGCGTAGATGCTTGAATCCTTAAGATGGCCAATGCGGACAGCGACGTCGAGACCCTCATCGAGAATATTACTGACGCGATCGTAGAATAGCGCTCTGACGGTTACCGCTGGGTTCTGCTGCAGATATTCCGTCAGAATCGGTGCGATATGTATCTGACCAAACAGAACCGGGGCTGTAATCGATAACACCCCTTTGGGCTCGGTGTAGCTTCCTGATGCGGTAGCCACGGCCTGTTCAATATCTTCTAAAATACGTTTGGCGTCTTCGAAAAACCGGGCCCCCGAATCGGTGAGCCGGACATGACGGGTGGTTCTGTTGAACAGGCGCACGCCCAGGGCCTTCTCAAGCTGAGCGACCGATCGGGTTACAGCCGGGGCTGACAGGTCCAGTGTGCGGCTGGCGGCAACGAAGCTCTGACATTCCGCAACCTCGATAAACACCCGCATTGCTTCAAGTTTATCCATTCAATACCACAGAGATTCATTGTTAAATTATTTCATTAACTGTAATAGATAATTAAATTTCAGTCTAATTATCTTTATTTTTGTTAATTGTATGCTGGGCTCTCCAATCCGATAATATTTAGGAGCTAATCATGTCCCGTATACCTACTCCGGCAACTATTATGGCTGCACCGGAAGCCTCCCGAGAATCACTCGAAGCGGTCAACTCTCTTCTGGGCAGTGTGCCTAACCTGTTTCGCATTGTTGCCAACAGCCCGCAGACGCTGGAGGGCTACCTCGGTCTGAATGGTGCATTGAGTAATGGTTCGCTGGATGCCCGGACGCGTGAGCGTATCGCCCTTGCGGTTGCCGAGATCAATGGCTGCAACTACTGCCTCGCTGCACACCAGTATCTTGGTTCCAATCTGGCCGGACTGAGTGCAGCTGAAATTGAAGCCAATCGCCGTGGCACCTCCAGTGATGAAAAAGCCGCAGCAGCGGTGAGCTTCGCCGTCAGCATTGTGAACAACCGCGGCAAGGTGTCTGACCGTGACGTCGGGGCGGTTCGTGCTGCCGGTTATAGCGACGCAGAGATCGTGGAGATCGTGGGCCACGTTGCCCTGAATACCCTGACGAACTACGTGAATGAAGTGCTGGGTACCGAAATCGACTTTCCTGCTGTTGATGCCCTGGCGGCCTGAGTCAGTGTGTGGGTGGCGCTTGCGCCACCCTTTACCCTTAAAGAGGAGAATTTACTATGTCCAGACCCCCTTTACCGCCGTTTGATGAAGCCTCGGCCATCGAAAAGATCAGACTCGCCGAAGATGGCTGGAATGGCCGCGATCCCCAGAAAGTCGCTCTGGCCTATACCGAGAACTGTTTATGGCGAAATCGTGCTGAATTTGTAGCAGGGCGTGAAGCCATCGTACAGTTGCTGACACGCAAGTGGACCCGTGAGCTTGATTACCGGCTTATCAAAGAACTATGGGCATACACGGATAACCGAATTGCCGTTCGTTTTGCCTATGAGTTTCATGATGATTCCGGACAGTGGTTTCGTGCCTATGGCAATGAAAACTGGGAATTCGACGACAACGGCCTGATGAGTCGACGGATCGCCAGCATTAATGAGCATGCGATCAGTGCTGAGGAGCGGAAATTTCACTGGCCTCAGGGTCGTCGCCCTGATGATCACCCCGGCCTCAGCGATCTGGGCCTGTGAGTCGCGCAGTCGTTTTTTCGAGGAGCCCTGGAGAAAGAGGTATATAAAGTTGACCTATACCAGCGATATCGCCTTTACCGCAAGTGTAAAGGCTATTCAGACCCGAAAGGGTTCCAGAGATAGTTATGCGCGAATGGAGCAGAGCGGTGGATGGCAACGTGAAATCACGCCGGATCTGGCGGGCTTTATCGCGGCGCAGAGGAGTTTCTATCTGGCGACCGTTAATGCTGACGGTCAGCCTTACATCCAGCATCGTGGCGGTCCACCGGGTTTTCTGAAGGTGATCGACAGGCAAACCCTCGCTTTTGCAGACTACCGGGGAAACCAGCAGTTTATTACTCAGGGAAATTTAACCGATAATCCCAGAGCGTTTATCTTCTTAATGGACTATGCCAACAGTGTTCGAATCAAAATCTGGGGCCGTGCAAAAGTGATAGAGGATCAGACATCGCTGTTAGCTGAACTGATGCCCAGCCGGGATGCATACAGGGCACGACCGGAACAGGTAATAATGTTTACCGTTGATGCCTGGGATCGGAACTGTCCACAACATATCCCGCAACGGATGGACCTGGAAGCGGTTGAAGCACTGTTACAGCAACGTAATCAGCGGATCGCCGAGCTGGAGGAGCAACTGCGTCTTCTACAAGGAGAGACCCGATGAGTGATATATGGGTTTTAGATATCGAAGCCAGCGGCTTGAGTCCTGTTAGTTATCCGATTGAGATCGGTCTGGTGAACGCTGAACAGACCTATCAGACACTTATCCGACCTGAAGAGTCCTGGGGACACTGGAGTCTGAAAGCACATGAGCTGCACGGGCTTTCGCGTCAGTATCTCTTCGACAAAGGTCAGCGGGCCGAGGTGGTTGCACAGCAACTTAACCGGCTGCTGGCGGCTGAAACGGTGTATTCCGATCATGAAGACTGGGACAGTTTCTGGATAGGTCGCCTGTTTGAAGCGGTGGCTATTGAGCAAACATTTAATGTTGCGGATCTCAGTACATTGCTGGGTGGTCACCGGGCGGGTACTTTCGCTAGCTGTTTTGATGAATTGTCACAAGCGAGTGATTATCGTGCACATCGCGCTTTGAACGATGCCCGTCTTATTCATCAGGCCGCTATGTTTGCTCTGAATAGTGATGAATAACGCTCAATAATGCGCTAAAGGAAACAGGGGCCGATCCTGTCTTTTGCTGCATCAGCAGGAATACGATTTAGCTGAGATGCTGAAAGAGACAGGGGAACTGTCGGAATAAGTTACTCATCGGAAAGCCGGGTGGTGGGATGAGTTGCCAAATCAGGAAACTGACCCCTTATAGCTGAGAAGGACGCCCATATATTGGCGAGAAAGCTGGCGGGTACTGCGGTAGATGGGTTTTTATGTCAAAATCGTAGGCTTTTTCAGGGAACAAGAAGCGTGAACGATATGGAAGTGATAGAACTAGACCCTACCTCAAAAAGTGTCAGAGAGATCATTGACGATATTGATGGGTTAATGAACGCTCTCTACCCTCAGGAAAGTAACCAGCTTTTATCCATTGAAGCGCTGCAAGAAAAAGACGTATATTTTATCGGTGTGATAAAAAATCAGGATATTCTTGGCTGCGGTGCACTAGTCTATAAAAACAATGATGGTGTTTATGGCGAGTTAAAGCGGATTTATGTTAAGCCGGAGTATCGTGGCCAGGGCGTTTCAAACCTTATCATGCAAGAGCTGATTGCTCATGCTGCCAAAAATCAACTACCCATCATCCGTCTCGAAGCCGGTATCAGGCAGCCTGAAGCGCTAAGTTTATATAAAAAGCTTGGGTTTAAAGAGCGACAAGAGTATGGCAGTTATCAATATGATCCTTTGAGTATCTATATGGAACTCCCGCTATGCGAGACATCATATCGGTAAACGTAAAAGGGCCGTTGGTTATTTTGCTAAGTGCTATTTTACTTAGTACAGGCCCTTTCTTTAAAAATTTTATGACTCTCCGTTAATGTAAAGAGACAGCCTGTTCTGGTAAATTAGGTGTCAGACACTAATGCAAGCGAGCTGCGCAGCAGATGGGACTCTATGTACACTAACCGAGATATAATTGCGCGACTGCGCGAGAACATTCCATCGTTTGAATGTGTGCCCGGTTGCCATGATTGTTGTGGCCCGGTAACCACTTCATCGGAGGAGATGTCGCGGCTGCCGGTGAAAACTGAAGCTGAGCATCAGGAAAAGCTAGAGGATTTCAGTTGCGTCCATTTGGGGCCTGATGGGTGTACCGTGTATGCCGAGCGTCCGTTGATCTGCCGGTTGTTTGGCACCACGCCCACTATGCCCTGTCCTAACGGTAAGCGCCCGGAAGAGATGATCGACCCGGATATTGAGGCACAGATTCATCACTACATTGCTAACACCCGGCAGGTGCTGGTGTAAGTTATCACGATCGCCTTAAACCTTAGGCAGTGCGGTGTAGCGATACAATCGTATGCATAGCGCCCGCAGGGAAATGCGGTCGGAACCTCTTTAATGCCTGGCCATTTACCGTTGCACAGCCATTGGTAAAACCCAAAAGGTCGTGTCATCGGCAGAATAATCCTCCTATCTGACCAGGCCCGCGTCTGTCCGTTATCAGGTACAGCCCCGTCGTTTGTCCTATTAAGTCGGGATTCAAATGGGGACTCCAGTCGGAATACCAATCAGCACACCCATCTGTGTTGGCTAACGTACAGACTTGGTCCTACTCTCTCTGTAACGTTTCGCGCATTAATACCTTGAAAAATTCGGAGAAACTCACCTTGATCAACGCTTTTTGGTTTGTACTGATCGGAGCCCTGCTGATTTTAATGGGGTTGCGTACACCGATTCTTAAACGACTAAATCTGACACCGTCACTTGTTTATCTGTGCATTGGGGTAACTCTGGGCCCGACGGTTTTAGGCGTTTTTCATTTCAACCCGCTGGTGCAAGCCCATTTGCTTGAAGTGCTGGCTGAACTTGCGGTTTTGCTGTCGTTGTTTATCGCGGGTATGAAAATGCCGATGCCGTTCAGGTGGAAGGAGTGGCATATCCCTATGCGCCTCGCCTTTATCTCCATGACGATCAGCGTCGTGCTAACGGCGGCTTTTGGCTATTACGTACTGGCTTTGCCTTTGGGTGCAGCCATACTGCTGGGCGCCATTGTAGCCCCTACCGACCCGGTGCTGGCCACGGATGTTCAGGTTCGGCATATGGGCGATAAAGATCCGCTGCGGTTCACCCTGACCAGTGAAGCGGGTATGAATGACGGCAGTGCCTTTCCATTTGTTATGTTGGGGTTGGCTCTTCTCAGTGCTCCGGTCAGCTTCGAAATGGTCGGGACCTGGATTCTGAAAGATGTTGTGTGGTCGACGGCGTCCGCGCTGGTTGTCGGGCTTCTGATGGGGCGCTTGTTGGCCCGGATTATACGGAAACAGCATTTCTACAGTCGGGAAGGCCTGTTACTGGATGATTTCCTCGGTCTGGGTTTAATCGGCGTGGTCTATGGTGTCTGCCTTCTGCTTGATGCCTGGGGGTTTCTGGGCGTTTTTGTTGCTGCCATCTCTCTACGTCAATCGGAATTGAAACTGGCGAGTCTTAATGCGCCCATTGACGGTGCTGAGGGGATATCAGAACCTCCGGTTAAAGCCGCGAAACCGAAGCTTCGGCTAAGTGCTCAGGTGTCGGAGGGCGCTCTACTGTTTAAAGAACCCCTGGAGCGATTGTCCGAGTTGATGCTCGTTCTGCTGCTGGGTGGAATGCTGTTTATCAATTCCTGGAGTTTCACCGCCGTAGGTTTTGCGTTATTCCTCTTTATAGTGGTTCGCCCTGTTAGTGTTTTCCTTGGCTTGCTGGGGTCTGGCGCACCATTTCGACTGCAGATGCTGATTGGCTGGTTTGGTGTGCGCGGGATTGGATCAATCTATTACCTGATGTTCTCAATCGTCTTTGGCCTGCCAGAAGCGCTGGCCCTGGAATTCATCCAGATCACGTTGGTTGTTATTGTTCTCTCGATTATTCTCCATGGGCTGACCATCAAGCCGATGATGTCCAGATGGTGGTGACGCGGAACCACCACGGTTTGGCCAAACCATCATAGCGATGGCCTTTTGCTGCATGTTTGGTGTGGTTAGGAGCGGGCGGCCAGGGAGTCGTACATCCATCCTGAGGTTGAACATTCACATTACCCATCAACCTGAAAAAATCACTTAGAAAGGATCCCGTTTGGCGTTGATCAATCCCCCCGAATTTGAGGTGTAGAATGCTCGAAGTGAGCAGGTAATAGCGGTATTACAACAGCCTGTCCGCTAAAACCGACCTTGTGAACTATCGCATTTACAACTACTACTTAATGTACTCGAATAAAAACTCTGGTTGCTCAGCAGGTGTGTGTGCGGCCTGATTAAGGGAGGAATATTATGGCTATCGGCGTCTGGATTAGTCTGGCTCTGTACTTTGTTTTGATGATCGGGATCGGTTTTTATGCCTGGCGTAAGTCGACCGCATCGTCTGAACAGTACATGTTGGGTGGACGAAATCTGCCACCCTCGGTTGCGGCGCTATCTGCTGGCGCGTCGGACATGAGCGGCTGGTTGCTGCTGGGACTTCCGGGGGCGCTGTTTTCGTCAGGACTGGTACAGGCATGGATTGGTATAGGATTGCTTGTTGGTGCTCTGGTTAACTGGATAGTTGTCGCGCCACGTTTACGTGAGCAGACCGAACGCTATGACAACAGTCTGACTATTCCTCAGTTTCTGGCCAACCGTTTTCCGACCCGCGCCTTTGCTCTGCGCACGGTATCTGCAATCATTATCGTCGTGTTTTTCGCGGTGTATACCGCCTCTGGCCTGGTGGCAGGCGGCAAGTTGTTTTCCAGCGCCTTTGGTGGGCTGATCAATGTGGGTGGATTCAGCGACTACTCAGTGGGAATCTGGCTGACGCTGGGTATTGTACTGACCTATACGGTCATTGGTGGCTTCCTGGCGGTCAGTCTGACTGATTTCGTACAGGGCTGTATTATGATGATTGCGCTGGTGCTGATGCCTGTTGTAGTGCTGTTTGGCAGTGGCGGTGGTGGTTTCAGTCAGGCCTCTGAAACGCTTTCCGCTGTTGATCCGAATTTTCTTTCCCTGACGCATGGGTTGACGTTGGTCGGTTTTTTGTCAGCCGTTACCTGGGGGTTGGGGTATTTCGGCCAACCGCATATTATTGTGCGATTTATGGCGGTTCGTTCGGTTAGGGAAGTCTCGACGGCTCGTAATATCGGTATGTCATGGATGGCGATTTCGCTGATCGGCGCAGTGTGTCTGGGGGTGTTCGGGCGCGCTTATGCGGTGCGTAACGGGCTGGATGTCAAAGACGCCGAAACCATTTTTATTATTCTGGCGGATCTGCTGTTTCATCCGCTGATAACGGGCTTTCTCTATGCAGCATTGCTGGCGGCGATCATGAGTACGATCTCCAGTCAGTTGCTGGTGTCATCGTCATCTCTGACGGAGGATTTCTATCGCCTGTTCCTGCATAAGGAGGCAAGCGAGGGCGAAAGTGTTTTTGTCGGCCGGATCAGTGTGCTGTTGGTCGGCATAGTCGCAGCGGTGGTCGCGGGTAATCCCGATTCCGAGGTGCTGGGCCTGGTCAGCCATGCCTGGGCTGGGTTTGGTGCGGCGTTTGGCCCGTTGATTATTCTGGCGCTCACCTGGAAGCGGATGTCTGGCAGCGGGGCCGTGGCGGGGCTCGTTGTGGGGGCGATTACCGTCATCGCCTGGATTCAGCTGGGCTGGAATAGCAGCTTTCTGGGTGGTCCGGGGGTGTATGAGATCCTTCCGGGCTTCATCGCCTCCTGGTTAGCGATCTATCTGGTCAGTCTTGCGACTCAATCTGCTGATGAGTTTCGAGAGATCAATACTTAGTGCCAGCTCAATGGCATAACCCTTCAGTCGCCTCCTCTTTTGGTGCAGAGTAGATGTAGCAGTCATGTGTGGGTGATAGAACACTATCAGCGGAATCAGCAGACTATTCTTAGCCTGCTGGTATTGATCATGGCCTGTTTTCCGGCAGGGCTCTGGGGTGCTTTGATCTTTAAAGCGTTATCCCTCGATAAGCCTCGATAATGTGTTTCACGTTAGTCGAGCTGCCGTGTTGAATGCGCTGGTAGTGGTTGAGTGTGTTGTGCAGGTATTCCTCGACGACACGACGTTGTTCGACTGAGTCTGATTGCCAGATTTTCTCTCCCACAGGGCTGATGGGGGAGTGTACGTTACTCTCGGATGACACCAGGATGACTTCGTAAAAGCGCTGATTCTCTTCGACCAGCGCTTCATCTTTCAAACTGAAATTAAGCTCGATCAGTTTCTGGCGCAGGGTAAACTGGCGATGCACCGGGCAGAGCAGAAAATCAAGATTCAGCCCGGTGTGCTTCTGCTGAATAGCGTCAACAAACTGGGTGATCAGATCTCCGCCCACCCCGGCGATGATGATCAATTGCCTTCCCGAATACTGCTCCAGGAGTAACTCGGTGAGATCCTGACAGTGGGTTGTCCAGCGTGTCGCGGAGTCTGAACAAAACCGTTGCAGCCTGCTTTCCAGCTCCGTTATCACTGTGGGCACAACATCAACAAAATGGATCTGTGCGCTGCTTTGACTCGATAGCAGGGCAGCCCCCAGAAACCCGTGGTCACAACAGCAATCCCAGATATGGGTATAGCCGGGTGTCACCAGCTGTTCAATCTGCGTTAATCGTTTACTGCGCTTCAAGGGATGGCCTGGTTGAGGGTTGAAATTGGCCGCATTGTAATGCTTTTCTATTCTGTGTGTGGGGGAAAGGCAGTTTACACTCGTTTATCTGATAAGTGTTATCGACTCTATTATTCGTTAGTAAGGAACAACGGGTTGGACAAAAACAGAGCTAAGCGTCCTCATTGAGTGAAACCTATAATCAGCATTTTTTAGCGAGATAGGTTTAGCCCGATATCCAGATTCTATCTATCGGGCCTGCTACTTTTATGGCTGAATTACTCCGGCAATGGCCGGTTCTGAGCGCGGAACTCATGGGCTTCGTAGGTGCCCAGGTTGCGCATCTCTTTGGTAAAGAAGTTTAGTTCCTGCAGGGCGTATTGCATCATCCGGTCATCGGGATGGCCTTCAACATCCAGATGAAAGCTGGCGCCTTTGGTCAGGCCGTTACCGATATAACTTTCCAGCTTCACCATATTGATGCCGTTGGTGGCAAAGCCGCCCAGTGCCTTATACAGCGCTGCGGGGATGTTGCGCACGGTAAACATCAGTGAGGTGATGTAGGATACCTCCGCTTCGCGCTGGGGAATTCCCTGTTCACGGGAGAGGATCAGGAAGCGGGTGGTGTTGCCACTGACATCCTGAAAGTTGTCCTGCAGGATCTCCAGATCGTAAAGGTCTGCTGCCAGGCTGGAAGCGATAGCCCCATGGGTAGCGTCCGGATTCTGTGCCAGTTCATAGGCGGAACCGGCGGTATCAAAGGCGGCAATAGGGTCGATGCCCAGCTGTTTGATATGACCATCACACTGGGCCAGCGCCTGGGGGTGTGAAGAGACGGTTTTTAGCTGCTCAACCGAGCTGCCTTTGATACCCAGCAGGCAGTGGTTAACCGGTTCGAAATGCTCGCCAATAATGTGCAGCTGACTCTTGGGCATCAGCCGGTAGATCTCTTCGACCCGGCCTGCGGTGGAGTTTTCCAACGGAATCATCGCCAACCGGGCTTTGCCCTGATCCACCATCAGCATCGCTTCAACAAAGGTTTCACAGGCAAACGCCTCCATTTCGGGGAATACCCGACGACAGGATAGGTGTGAATAGGCGCCTTCGACGCCCTGAAACGCGATGATGTTCGGTGTAACTGACATGTGGGTTCCGTTTAGCCAGACATAATAAGGCGGTAATTATGTCACAGATTTTGTTTTTTGCAGTGAGCCGGCTGACATTTTTCAGTAATATGTGGCGCAACTTTGTTTATTGCATCCTTAACCGCATCCTTATCTGCAAACCAGCCAGCTTATTTTGGGACCCCGATGACTCCGGAACGCACAGCTAAACTTACTCAGACCCTCAATCAGCGACAGCCCGATCTGACGCTGATTACCGATCAGGTACATAAGCCCCGTAATATAGCGGCACTGATTCGCACCTGCGATGCGGTGGGGATTCCCCGTATTCATACCGTTACGCCAAAGGAAGGCTATGCATTTAATGGCACTACACGGGGCAGTGATCGCTGGGTAAAGACGCAGAATCATAGCAGTGTTAACGAGGCTATTGGCGTAGCGAAGGCGCGCGGAATGAAGATCTATGCGGCGCATTTTTCTGACCGGGCAATCGATTATCGGGATGTCGACTTTACCGTTCCCTGTGCGCTACTGATGGGGGCGGAAAAGTTTGGTGTCAGTGATGAAGGTGCCGCACTTGCTGATGAGCATATTCTGATTCCGATGATGGGGATGGTCGGGTCGCTCAATGTGTCTACTGCAGCGGGTATTATCCTGGTGGAAGCGCAGAATCAGCGTCTGAAGGCGGGGATGTATGAGACCTCCCGGCTTGACCCGCAGGAATACCGGGATACGCTGTTCGAGTGGAGCTTTCCCGATCTTGCTGATTTTTGTCATAAAAAAGGCCTGGAATATCCTCCTCTGGATGAGTTGCTGGCGCTGACGGATGCCCCCGCCTGGTATCAGGCTGTCCGGGAAGGCACCGCAGCAACCCGTCAGTGGTAATGGCGGCACCGGTTCAGATAGTTCACTGTTAAGATCTGAATTTTATGATCAAGGCTTTTATGCTCTGGGCTTTGAGAAACAACAGGAGAGAGTGAATGCAGTTTCCGCGTTTTGTTCCGCTTGCCCTGTTGATGCTGGTGTTGTCGCTGATGGGGACGACGCTGGTGACCCAGTTTGTACGTGACTGGGCACTGACTGATCTGAAGGAGAGTGGCGAAAGTCAGCTGCTGAGTATTATCAGCCAGACCCGCTCGGAGCTGGCGGACTATAAATACCTTCCATTTCTCATTTCACAGAGTGGCGATGTGTCTGAGTTGCTGCGTGACCCCTCGCCGGACAGAATTGCCCGGGTCAGCCGTTACCTAGAACAAACTAACCTGGTGGCGGGCTCGACAGCGCTGTTTGTTCTGGATGTTCAGGGGCGTGCTCAGGCGTTCAGTCATTGGCGGGCACAGCAGGACTTTTACAGCGTCAGCCATCGTCAGCAAACCTATTTTCTGCAGGCGCTGGAGGGGCAACAGGGCTTTCAACTGGTGTTGCCTGCGGCTGAGAGTGACGGTGCTGTCTACCTTTCAGCGCCCATCTATGTGAAAAGTCAGCTGTTGGGGGTGGCAACGGTGCGGCTGGACCTTGAGCTGTTCCAGGCCGGACTTGATCAGACCAGCCATTATCTGTTTAGTAAGGCGGGCCATATTCTGATGGCCAGTAAACCCTATCAATCGGTTAAACAGCTACAGAGCCTTATCCAGAAGCAGCAGATAACAAAGCTCTACGACGGCTCAGAAATTACGTTGGTGGAACTTGAAGATGGTAAACGTTCGGTGCTGCAGACGGTCACTCTGGATGATCTTGGCTGGCAGGTTTCGGTGCTTAATGACCTGCGTGAGGTGACCCGTATTCAGCGCAATGCCACGCTGTTTACCATTGCTTTCTTTATCGTTATCTCGTTGCTGGTGTTTCTGCTGCGGGAGCGGCAGTTAAAACATATCTCCCGCCGTGAGACGCAACAAGCGCTGGAGCGGAGTGAATCGCGGCAGCGGGATATTATCAATAATGCCCATGTCGGCATGATCACGCTGGATAGCCAGGGGCGAATTCTGTTTATCAATCCGATGGCGATGCAGCAGTTTGGTGTGTCGATGCCTAGAGTTAAGGGCACTTATATCGGTGATCTGATCGAGCCGGAGGTGTATCAGGGGGTGATGAAGCGGGTGCTGGACCGTCTCGGCACCCGTGGGTTTGCGCCGGTCACCGCGATGGAAACGGTGGCTAAGCGTTCCGATGGAAATACCTTTCCCATGCTGTTTTCAATCAAACAGATGAAGCGGGAAGCGACCGCCAATTATCTGGTAACGGTGATCGATATAACACCGCGCAAACGTCTGGAAAGGGCGCTGCAGCAAGCCAATGATCAGCTGGAACATCAGGTGCAACAGCGTACTCAGGCACTGCGGGAAGCCCAGGGAGAGCTGGTGCAAGCGGAGAAAATGGCGGCACTGGGGCGGATGTCGTCAGCGGTGGTACACGAGCTAAATCAGCCGTTAACCGCGCTGAGAACCTATATTGCGATCTGCCGCCAGCTGATCGAACGGCAGGAGACCGAGCAGCTGGACGGTAATCTTGAGCTGATCAATGATCTTATCAGTCGCATGACGGTGCTTACCCGACAGCTGAAAACCTTTGCCTATCAGAAGCCGCAACACCTGTCACCGGTTGATCCGTTGCTGGCACTTGATCAGGTGGTAAACCTGTTTCGCGGGCGTATCGAAGAGCAACAGATTGAGCTGCTGTATCCCCGGCCCGACCTGCAGTTACAGGTGAGTGGTGACAGTGCCCGGTTGGAACAGATCTTTGTTAATCTGCTCAGCAATGGCTGTGATGCCCTGACAGGCGTGGCTGAACCTCGTCTGGAAATAGGCATTCACTGTGATACTGAAAACGTGACCATCGATGTGGTGGATAACGGAGCGGGTATTGATGAACAGAGTCAGGCACAGCTGTTTGAGCCCTTTTTTACCACTAAACCGATTGGTGAAGGGCTGGGCTTAGGCTTGCCTATCGTCCGCTCAATTGTGCATGATCTGCGCGGAGTGATTCGGGTTAACAGTCGGTCGGGGTATACCTGCTTTAGCGTTACTCTGCCATTAATCAGGCAGTCAGAGGAGTGTTCATGAACAGAGGTCAGGTTTTGTTGGTGGACGATGATCCGATTATCCGCCAGTCCACATCACAGTGGTTAAAGATGGCCGGTTTTGAGGTAATTGCCTGCGACCGGGCCGCCGAGGCGCTGACTCATCTGAATGAACAGTTCCCCGGGGTGGTGGTCAGTGATGTAAAAATGCCGGAGATGGATGGTTTGCAGTTTATGCAGGCGGCCCGTTCTATTATTCCTGAACTGCCGGTTATTCTGATCACCGGACATGGTGATGTGGATATGGCGATCGGTGCCATGCGTGATGGCGCCTATGACTTTATCGAAAAACCTTTCGTACCCGAACGCCTGGTCGAGACGATTAACCGGGCCTGTGAAAAGCGTTTGCTGGTGCTGGAAAACCTGCGTCTGCAACAGGATCTGGCATCCCGCAGTGGCATCGATGGCAAAATTATTGGCATCTCTCCCGCTATTCAGAAGCTGCGCCGCGATATTCTAAAATATGCGGCACTGGATACCAGTGTCATTATCTACGGTGAAACCGGCAGCGGTAAAGAGTTAGTGGCCCAGTGCCTGCATGAATTCAGCCCGCGCAGCGAACATAACTTTGTGCCGATTAACTGCGGCGCCATTCCCGAAAACCTGATCGAAACCGAGCTGTTTGGCCATGAGGCTGGGGCGTTTACCGGTGCTGCTAAAAAGCGTACCGGTAAGTTTCAGCATGCCGATGGCGGAACACTGTTGCTGGATGAGATCGAAAGTATGCCCGCCAGTTTGCAGGTGAAGATCTTACGAAGTTTACAGGAAGGTGTGATTGAACCGCTCGGCTCTAACAAACAGGTGCCGGTGGATCTGCGCATTGTTGCGGCGTCTAAGGCGGACCTGTCAGTAGAGGAAAACTTCCGCCAGGATCTGTACTACCGGCTCAATGTGTCCTGCCTCTATCTGTCACCGTTACGCGATCGTGTCGAAGATATTCCGCTGTTGTTCGAATACTACGCCCGTCAGGCAGCGACCCAGCATGGGCGAGAACTGCGGGGCATTAATCGTCAGGATCTGACCAATCTGCAACAGTACCCCTGGCCCGGTAATGTCCGGGAGCTAAAAAATATAGCAGTGCGTTTTGCCCTGGATGACACGTTGCCGGTGGCTGATCTTATCTATCCGGAAACCGCCATCGAACCGATGAGCAGTGACCGGGTGGAGAGTAATCTGCCGTTGGCGGCGCAGGTGGCTAATTTTGAATACAAGGTGATCTGCGAAGCACTGCGGCAGCACAACGGCAATATTAAAGCGGTGATGGAGATGCTGGATCTGCCACGCCGGACACTGAATCAGAAAATGGTTAAATATCAGATCGACCGCTCCCAGTTTATCGACTCAACCGGAGAATAAGCAAAAACTTGCTTATTCCTCCTGCATTCCTGAAAAACTCTGCTTAACTTATCTGTATCCGGCCCCACAGGGTGATTTTTTGGCCTCATCGAGGCTGAAATCTATACTTTATAAGCAAGATCTTGCTTATGTGTTGGCCTGGCTATCGGCAGCTTTTTGCTTATACCGCCTGTTGTAGCATGACAGATATGATAAATAATGTTTATTTATCATAGGGTTGTGATTTTTTATCAGGCTTGGCACTGGCATTGCTATATAAGATGGAAACTAACAATAAATCCCGAGAGAAGGAAGCTAACATGCAAAGTAGTAAACGAACTCTGATTAAAGGCCTGGGCCTTGCGGTCACACTGAGTGCTGCATTGGGTGGCGTATCCATTGCACAGGCTGAAGAGAATCGCTCCTATATTCTGGCGACTGCCTCTACCGGTGGAACCTACTATCCGGTGGGTGTTGCGCTGGCAACCCTGACGAAAGTGAAGCTTGAACCGAAATATAATGTGTCATTGTCGGCGATTAACTCAGCGGGTTCCGGTGAGAACATCAAGCTGATGAATGAAAATGAAGCGCAGTTTTCTATTCTGCAGGGCCTCTATGGCGCATGGGCCTGGAGCGGTGAGGGCGCATTTGCCGCTACCGGTCCGAAGAAGAACCTCCGCTCTGTTTCGATGTTATGGCAGAACGTTGAGCAGTTTGTGGTCAAATCTGATCTGGCAAAAACCGGCACGGTCGACGATCTGAACGCGCTGGATGGTAAGAAATTCTCCATCGGTAAGAAAAACTCAGGTACTGAAGGGTCCGGGTTGCAGATCCTCAAGGGTTTAGGGGTGAAAGCGGATAGCCTGGATATGGCATATATGGGCTATGGCCCAAGTGCGGATGCGCTGCAGAACGGTACTATCGAAGGGATGAACATTCCATCAGGTGTGCCAACGTCGGCGATTACCCGGGCGTATGCATCGCTGGGCAGTGATATGACGGTACTGGATTTTACCGATGAGCAGATCAAAAAAGCCAACGGTAACTACAAGTTGTGGACCCGGTTTGTGATTCCGGCGAACACCTATCCAGGTCAGGTTAAAGATATCAACACCATGGCACAGCCTAACTTCCTGGCGGTTCGTGATGATGTGTCAGAAGAAGATGTCTATATGCTGACCAAAACCATCTATGAAAACCTGCCGTTCCTGAACGGTATCCATAAGGCAACCAAAGCGATGGCCCTGGAAAAGGCGATTGAAGGTTTGCCACTGCCGCTGCATCCAGGTGCTGCCCGTTACTACAAAGAAGCGGGTCTGACGATTCCTGAGCATCTTATTGCTGAGTAATCTGGCCCTTTAATCGATCAGTTCAGTGATCTAGCGGGGGCCGTTAACGCCCCCGCTATCTTATGTTTTACGTCTACCGTCAACGGAATACCGCTATGAGTTCTCTTGATACTAATACCGATGAGGAAGTAGCTGCCAAGCTGAAGAGCCTGGAGCTATTACAGCGCCCGGAACAATCGCTGACAGGCCGCTTTATCTACTGGGTCGGTGTTATATTTGCCCTGGCACATATCTACTTTAATACCCTCAGTACTGTCTCTGAATTGTGGGTGTCTGCCATCCATTTTGGCGGCTTTGCCATGCTGTGTGCGCTGATGGTGCCGATGATGCGCAGTCATACGGCGGCGGGTCGTCGTATCACGTTGATTCTTGATATTCTCCTAGGCTGTGCAGCGATTCTTTGTACCCTCTACCTGATCGGCTTTGAAGATGCCCTCTATGCCCGAGGGGTAAAGTTTGATGATCTTGACTGGGTGTTCTCGCTCTGCGCTATCTTTATCGCGCTGGAGATGGCCCGCCGTACCACCGGCTGGTTTATTCCCTGCATGATTATTGTCGCCCTGACCTATGTTTTCTGGTGGGGACAGTATGTCGGCGGGATCTTTGGTTTTCCCGGCCTGAGTCTGGAAACCCTGTTGTATCGCAGTTATTTCTCTTCCGAAGGGATGTTTGGGCAGATCGCCCGGATCTCCTGGACCTATGTGTTCATGTTTATTCTGTTCGGTGCCTTTCTGGTGAAGTCCGGTGCCGGCGATTTTATTATAGAGCTGTCCCGCTGTGCGGCGGGGCGGATGGTCGGTGGCCCCGGTTTCGTGGCGGTGCTGGGTTCTGGCCTGATGGGTTCGGTGTCTGGTTCATCTGTAGCGAATACCGTATCCACCGGAGTCATCACCATTCCTCTGATGCAGAAAGCGGGTTTTCCAGCCCGTTTCGCCGCCGGTGTGGAAGCGGCGGCCTCGACCGGTGGGCAGTTGATGCCGCCGGTGATGGGGGCCGGGGCGTTTATTATGGCGTCCTATACTCAGATCCCCTATGTGGATGTTATCTCCGTGGCGGCATTGCCGGCACTGCTGTACTTCCTCTCGGTGGGCTTTTTTGTTCGGGTTGAAGCGATGCGAAGTCAGGCCCAGGCGGTCGAACTGGATTCCCGTCCTGTGGGTGAGGTGTTTCGTGATGGCTGGCACTATCTGTTGCCGCTGGTGGTCCTGGTCAGCCTGCTGATCTACGGTTTTACGCCGACTTATGCCGCCGGTATCTCCATTATTTCGGTTGTTGTGTCTTCCTGGTTGTCGAAACATCCGATGGGTTTCCGGGATGTCTTCGATGCACTGGCCCAAGGCTCTAAAAATATGGCGACCACGGCGATGTTGCTTATCGCTGTGGGCCTGGTGGTTAACGTAGTAGCGATGACCGGTATCGGTAACACCTTCTCCCTGATGGTGGCCGAATGGGCCGGTGGCAGTTTGCTGATTACACTGTTGCTGGTGGCGCTGGCATCGTTGATTCTGGGTATGGGACTGCCGGTCACCGCGGCCTATATTGTTTTGGCAACACTGTCAGCCCCTGCACTGTATAACCTGATCGCGGAGATGCAGCTGGTAGATATGATGGTCAACGGCACACTGCCAGAAGTGGCCCGCACGATCTTCCTGCTGGTGGATGCCGATAAGGCTGCCTTGCTGGCAGAGCCGATGAGTAAAATGGATGCCCAGCAGTTGCTGGCGCTGGTGCCCGGTGACTTTAAAGGTCAGCTGCTGGAGCAGGCGATTGATCCGGCGCAGCTGGCGATGATTCTGCTGTCTGCCCATATGATCATCTTCTGGTTGTCACAGGACTCTAACGTCACTCCGCCGGTGTGTCTGACCGCGTTTGCTGCTGCGGCCATTGCCAAAACACCGCCGATGGCGACCGGCTTTACCGCCTGGAAGATTGCTAAGGGGCTTTATATCGTGCCACTGCTGTTTGCCTATACCAACTTCATTGGTGGCACGACCGCTGAGGTGCTGAGTATCTTCTTCTTCTCGATATTTGGTATTTATGCGCTGGTGGGGTTCATGGAGGGATACCTGGAAAGCCCGCTGAATATTCTGCTGCGACTGGTGTCCGGTGCGGCGGGTGTGCTGATGCTCTGGCCCCATGGTCAGTGGTGGATCAGTAGTCTTGCACTGGCGGTTTTTCTGGCACTGTTTATCTATAGTCGATCTAAACGAGATACTCAGCTCAGTGGAGCAACGGTAACCGGTTAATTCTGCTTTGCTGATCCCGAAACCGGCCTTCTGGCCGGTTTTTTTCGTTTTTCACATAAATAGTGAGCAATATCACTTATTCCCGCGGTGACAATTTGCTAAATTGTCTGTCTGAGCGCTTGCTCCCTGTGCTTTGCTATACAGGTGCCATTTTTGCTTTGGTTGAGTTTCTTTGTGATGGTGCTGTCTGTAAGATAAAGGCTGGCTTTATACATGGCTCCTAACAGTGGATTGTTATGGTCGCCAGTTTTCTGCTTAACTCCGGGGGGGAGCTAGGCAGTACAAATGCTATGAAGAGGCTTGTAAACAAGACTCTTCGGACTTGCGGTAGGGACTATGTTAATAAGATCGAAGTCAACACGATTGAATCTGGTTTTTCGTTTACCGACACTCCTTGGCGTGAGTTCTGCGCTGCTTTTTTCCTCTGTATCATCAGCTGCGGATCAAAACAACGGCGAGTGCTATCAACTTTTCTCTTCAGCTGAGTATCAGAGCGCCCGCAGCCAGTGTCAGGAATTTGCTGAACTGGGTGATGCTAAGGCCGCTTTCCTGTTGGCGACGATGTACTATCAGGCGCTCGGGACCGTTGAGGATGATCAGCGAGGGTTATTCTGGGATCAGGTTGCTGCCGAAAAAGGCCACCCTGAGTCTGCCTATCGTCTTGGCCTTGCTTACCAACTGGGCCAAGGTGTTGGTCAGAGTAATAGTAAGGCGCGTCACTGGTATCAGCAGGCAGCACTGGCACAACATGCGAAGGCACAAAAGCTGCTCGGCGCGATGTTTGAAACCGGAGCAGCGGGAGAGAAAGACCAGTCAAAGGCTTATCAGTGGTATCTGAAAGCGGCCCAACAGGGATTGGTTGGGGCTCAGCTGAAGGTGGGGACCATGCTACTTGAAGGGCGAGGGGTGAGCGCAAACCGTGCATCAGCCCAGCACTGGATTCGGAAAGCCGCTGAAGCAGAAAATGCAAACGCCCAGGTGGCAATGGGGGTGATGCTGGCTGAAATTGATCCGCAGGAAAGCCTCAGCTGGTATCAACGTTCGGCGAAGCAGGGCAACAGTCTGGCGCTGCAAAATCTGGCACTGGTCTACTATGCCGGTCAGGGTGTTGAAGCCGACCATAATAAAGCTGCTGAGTTAGCACAGCAGGCGGTGGACGCTGGGAATAGTGAAGCGGCTGCTTTGTTAAACCTGATCCGGCTTGAAACCGAACAGCAGAAAGTGGTTGAACTGCAGGCAGAGAAGCAACAGCTGACACGCCAGATCCGGGAGTCCATCCCTGATAATGGTTCCGGTGAGCAGCAGTTGCTGTTGGCTACCCTTGCCGTTGAAGGCGTGTTGCCTCAGACCCAGACAGATGTGCCAGCGGCTCCAGCTGATGTTACTGAGACATCGGCGGTTGTAGCAACACAAGCGTCTGAAGCAGAGACTGCGTCAGTATCTGAGGATAGGCAGTCTGACGATCTGCAGTCGAAGGATGCTCAGCCCGAGCAGCCACTATGGCAGCCGGATAACCCCTATGCCCTGCCTGATGGCTGGGTGATGGATAAGTTTCCACCTGATTTTACTATTCAGCTTCTGTATGGCACCGATGAAGTCGGGATTCTTAATTATATTAAAAAGCATAACCTGCCGGACAGCGTCAGATATTTTCGTACGCAGCGTGAAGCGGGTCTGTTCTACGTGCTCATCTATGGTGATTACAAAACCATACCTGAGGCAACGGCGGCGCTCGCTGAGATTCCTGAATCTGCCCGTAAAAGCCACTGGGTGCGAAAATACAGACGCTTACAGGAGTTGTACCTGCCACCAGAGTCCTGATAAAACGAGGATCAGGTACGGAGGGTGTGGATCTCCCGGCTAGTTCCCCTGTTTGCTCACGATAACTTTGAAACTGCTGGTACGGACGTTATATGGCCCGAACTGTTTTTTACCTGTTAAGTGCTTTTCTTCTCTGGTCTTCAGTTGTTTATGCGGAAGACCAGAGTTGTCGCTCTCTCTATCAGAATAAGCAAAACCAAGCCGCGCTGCAGACCTGTCTGCCATTGGCAGAACAGGGGGACGGCGAGTCCAGTTTTATTCTCTCCAGTCTTTATAGTCAGGGCGTTAATGGCGGCACGGCCGATCTGCAGCAGGCATTGAGGTGGCTGACTCGTTCAGCTGATCAGGGTTACGGTCCTGCCTGTTACAATCTGGCTACGCTCTATGAACGTGGCGATGTTGTGCCGCAGGATCTGCCGCTTGCCTTTCACTGGTATTTGAAAGGAGCGGAACAAGAGCATCTCGCCAGCCAGTTAAAAACCGGCATCAATTACCTTAAAGGAGCGGGGACTGAGCAGAATCTGTCGCAGGCCCGTCACTGGCTGACCATCGCTGCAGATAAAGGCGATCAGAGTGCCCGGATTACCCTGGCGGCACTGCTTAAATCCAGTGATCCGCAACAGGCCATGACATTGTTCCAGCTTGCCGCTCAGCAGGGCAGCAGTTATGCCCACTATCAGCTTGCGTTGCTCTATCGTGAGCCCCCTGATGGCGTGGTTATGGATCTGGACAAGGCACTGCACCACGCTTCGGAGAGTGTGCGCCTGGGGTCTGAGCCGGCTGTTGACCTGGCGGAAAGCCTTCGGCAGCAGATAGCCATAGAGGAGTCCCATAAAATAGCGTCTCAGTCTGTTGCCGCTGAAGCGTTGCAATCCATTGCTGTGCCTGTTCCGGCTCAATTGCCTGAGCACACGGCAACTGCAGAAACTGATGCAGCGATTGATGTTGTAGTGCCGGTTAAAACAGAGGCTACAACAGAGATCGGTTTACATGATTTTGACTGGCTAAGGTCACAGCCTGAGAGTCACTATGTATTGCAATTGATACAGCTGAGTGATGAAGCGTCGGTTAAATCTTTTCTTAAAAATAATCAACTGGAAGGCAAAGCCAACTACTTCAGAGCGGTAACGGCTGCCGGGAACATGTATGTGGTGCTTTATGCAGAATCCAGTGCTTCGTTAAGTGGTGCCAGGGCCATCGCTGCAGAAAATCTTCCTGACAGGCTATCCGGGATGGTCTGGTATCGGACGTATCGGGCCATTCTGGGTGCGTATATGCCAGTTAATTAAACTCTGGTATCGGGGTGTTATGACAATCTGTAAAAAGGTTGAATTAAAAACAGATCTGATAGGATTAAAGGATTAATAATGTTTCAGAGGTTAAGGCTAATTATTGCCGCGGCTATTGCGCTGTTGGCCAGCGCAGTCAATGCAGCGGATATGCAGCAGTGTCAGCAAGCATACCGCGAAGGTAAAGTGGTGCAAGCCTATGACAGCTGCCTTCCGTTGGCTCAGGTGGGTGATCCGCAGGCCGCCTTTATTCTCGCTCGTCTGTATGCTCTGGGGGTCAATGGTGGTGAGCCCGATTGGGAAAAAGTGCTTGAGTGGCTGACCATCTCCGCTGCCGGTAATCAAGCTGAAGCGGCTTACAATCTTGCGATAGCCTATCAACAAGGCAAAGGCACTGCTGTTGATCTGCAACAGAGCCTTAAATACTACCGACAGTCTGCAGAGCTCGGTAATCCGAAGGCGATGCGGAATCTTGCAATGCTGTATGAGAAGGGCGAAGGTGTTGAAAAAGATATCACCCAGGCATTTGCTCTGTTTCAACGCTCAGCAGAGTCCGGGCTGTCTGATAGTCAGTTAAAAACCGGGCTGATGGTGCTACAAGGTGAGGGGGTGGAAAAAGATCCGGTTGCCGCCCGCCGCTGGATCGAGCAGTCTGCTGTTTCGGGAAATGATAAAGCGCAGCTGGCATTGGGAGTGCTGCTGATTGACTTTGACCCTCGCACGGCTGTTTATTGGTATAACCAGGCAGTTTCTGCCGGAAATGCTTATGCAGCCCATAATCTCGCGCTGGTTTACTCTGAAGGTCAGGGGGTGTCCCGGGATCTGTTTCAGGCGCTGGCTTTAGCCGATGCCAGTATTGAGTGGGGTAATCATAAGACCCGATTGCTGTATGAAAAGATTTTAGTGGATCTGCAACAGTCAGATATCAATCTGCAACGCGTAGATACAACGGCAATCAGTATTCAGACTCCCGTTGCCGATCCGGACACCCTGAATAACCGTGCAGATATTCAGAGCAGTGCTGAAGCATCGCTGATGGATATCAACTGGCTAAAGGCGCAACCCCCCGAACGGTTTGCAGTACAACTTGCCAGGTTAACAAGCGAAGAGGCTGTGATGCGCTTTATTAGCGAATACAGCTTACAGAGAGCTGCACATACCGTTAACCTTGCTTCCAATGACTTTGTGGTTTTACTACAGGATAATTTTGGCGATAAAGCTGATGCCCAGCGGGCACTCAAATCACAGCTTCCTGCTGCTCTGGCAGACGATGCCTGGGTACGTAGTTATGGCTCTTTGTATAAACACTAATCGCCTGTGAAAATTCTTCTGCTTTCTGCCTATGATGCCGCCAGTCACGCTTATTGGCATAAAGGTCTGGTCGAAAATCTAAGCGAGCATCAGTGGACGGTGATGACTCTGCCGCCCCGATATTTCTCCTGGCGGATACGCGGTAATAGTCTGAGTTGGGCATTCAACGAAAGAGAGACGCTGGAGAAACACTACGATCTGGTGATTGCCACTTCAATGACGGATCTCTCTGCTCTGAGGGGGTTTGTGCCCCATCTGGCCAGCATTCCAACGCTGGTTTATTTTCACGAAAATCAGTTTGCCTACCCGGAGTCCGGTCGGGAGTATGGCAATGTTGAGCCGAAAATTCTGAACCTGTATACGGCGCTGGCAGCGGACCATATCTGTTTTAATACCGCCTATAACCGCATGACTTTTCTTACAGGCTGCCGTGAGTTGCTGAAAAAGCTGCCGGATCAGGTGCCCGCGGGGGTGGTTGAACGGCTGGAGCAGCGGTCATCGGTGCTTCAGGTGCCGCTGCCTCAGAGTGCATATCTGCCTCATAAGCCCCAGTCGGGGGCTGTGCGCCTGGTCTGGAATCACCGCTGGGAGTTTGATAAAGGACCTCAGCAGTTGCTCAGTGCTGTAGAGGGGCTGTGTAATGCAGGTGTTGATTTCAGATTGGATGTTGTCGGTCAGCAATTTCGTAATGTGCCTGAACCGTTGCGTCAGTTAAAGCCATTACTGGAAGGTCGGGCGGGATGTATGGGATTTGTCGAGTCCGTAGACGAATACCGACGACTGCTGCAACAGGCTGATATTGTTCTTTCAACAGCACTGCATGACTTTCAAGGGATTGCGGTACTGGAAGGGGTGGCGGCAGGAGCAATGCCATTGGTACCAAACCGACTGGCGTATACCGAACTTTTCCCTGCGGATTGCTGTTATACCAGCGGAGAGGGGGAGAGTGAAAGCCTGGTCGAAGCCGTTGTGCATTATGCGCAAATGAAGCAAGCAGGCCAATGCACTCCTGCACCGGATATATCAACATTAAGCTGGGGTAATATGGCTACTCAGTATGAGCGATTATTGCAGCGCGTTGAGAGTACCACTGCATGACTTAAGAGAGGTTTTGAGCAGGATGCCTGTTTGTCAGGCAAGAGCAGCCCAGCCTACGCTGCACTGGCCTGAGCGCTGGCAGTAAATCCAGCCAGAGCTCAGATAACCCGTCAGATATTAGTTAAAACCCGCCAGCAGAGCGCGCCACTCAGGGTGAACAAAGCCTTCATCTTTCATGATGGTGTTGAAGCTAAAGCTTTGCTGATTGGTTTCCAGACTGACTTTCATCGCCCCATTTAACACCGCTTTCAGTGGTGTTTCGGAGATGAATGGGCGCATGGAGATACGCTTGGCGGATTCAGTTAAACCATTACGGGTGTAGCTGATGGCTGGTGTAAGCGGATAGGCTTTATTGTCAATCCACAGCGTTGCACCGCTAATTTGATGATAGGCTCCGCTGACAGCAACTTTCAGGGTTTTTGGGCGATCATAGTTAACATACAACGCGCTGCAGAGATCAAATTGATTACAGCTGAGCGGATGAATCTCCTGATCAGTGAGGTTGCCTGGCAGTTTGTATTCTGGCTGGTTCATTAAGCTACTGCAGCCGGCCAGTAAGGCCAGGACAAATATCAGCGAGTACTTCATGTGTGCGTCTCTTCAGAAAGATACTGGATAGTGTTAACTGCTGATTATAACGGCGAAAGTTCAGGCTGCAATGTCACCAGGCAACTGTTTCCCTATTTAATGTAAGATAACGGTGATAACAGGCGCCTTCGGGCCGGTCTATCGTTTCTTTTAAGTCAGCTCAATCCAGTACTGCGAGGATAGTGTGCCATGCTTCATCAGTATATCCCGGCCGCTTCAGGGTGCGTGTCAGCGAATAGCTTTGCAGGTCGGCGCCGATTCTTACCCGTACGCCTTGTTCCAGCTTTTCTCTGATAGCCAACTCTGAGCTGAATCGGTGGATAGAGACTCGCTGGCCAGTGGCGGTCTTGCGGTAGCCGGTTTCAGGCTGAAGGGATTGGAGTGGGTAAGTTGTGCCATCGACCCAGATGCTGGCCGCTTTAATGGGGTGATAAGTACCACTGACAATAATGTTAAAATCCCCGCCATCCTGCTCGACTGCAAGTGCGGCAGTACAGATGCCCTGGCCAACACAAACGGATGTTTGGGCGGTGCTGCTATTGGAAAACTGACCAGGCTGATTAATACCGCTGCAACCGGTGAGTAATAGAAGACAAAGAACGAGAGTTGATCGTGGCATGAGTACCCATCCCTGAGTGAGTGATTCTTGAAAAACTGGCACGATTATACGGTTACAGTTTCTGATTGCAATGCACTGTTTAAACGCTCGTTTGATCGGTCGTCCTGTTTATATTTTTCTCTACTTTCCGATGTATCGTCTTTATTGACGGCCCAGATAGTTAAGCGGTAAGGCTGTCGTATCGACGATTTTACGCATAATAAACGCTGACTTTACCCCGGTGACCCCCTGTATACGGGTGATCTTGCCGAGTAGAATGTCGTGATAACGGTCCATATCCGGTACTGCAACTTTTAGCTGATAATCCGCATCGTGGCCGGTAATCAGATAGCATTCCATCACTTCAGGAAAACTGCTGATAGTCGTTTCAAACGTTTCGAACCGTTCCGGGATATGCTTATCCATGCTTATATGCAGTATAGCGATCAGGTTCAGATCGACTGCGCGTTCATCGATTCTCACAACCCGGTCTTTTATTACCCCCGCCTCTTCCAGTGCTTTTACCCGTCGGGAACAGGGCGCAGCGGTCAGACCCACTTTCTCGGCAAGGTCCTGATTTGACACGCCGCCATCATGCTGTAGTTCGCGCAATATTTTTAAGTCAAAACGGTCGAAAGGGTATTTTGATTTCATGGTTTTATTACTCTGCGCAATTATATCTATCGTTAAAGTATATTTAGTTATTATTTATTGCGCAAATTTATGGTTTTTCCTGTTTTTAGATCGGTTATTGCGCAACAAAGGCTTTAAACTTTGCTCTATTGATTGCTGCAGCGATAAATATTTGCCGGGAGCCACCAAAGCATACCGTTATCAGCGGATGTGGATGACAACACCAGAAGTGTCTAATCAGGTTTAAGCGCCAGTCTACCGGACTGATCAGTGTGTACCACAAGTATGCGACAGACAGATTTGGTCCCGCGCTCTCCCGCGCGGGATTTCAACACAATAACCGTTTATAAATCCAAAAAACTGCCATACAGAGGCAGATGACGAGCAGGACAACACTATGTTTGACCATCGTAAATACAGTGCATTTGAACCGATTAGTTTGACCGACCGTAGCTGGCCAGACAAGACCCTGACACAGGCGCCTGACTGGTGCAGTGTAGACCTTCGGGACGGTAATCAGGCGCTGGTGAATCCGATGAATGTTGAGCAGAAGACCCGTTTGTTCGACCTGCTGGTTAAGATTGGTTTTAAAGAGATTGAGGTCGGTTTTCCTTCCGCTTCTCAGCCCGATTATGATTTTGTGCGTAAGCTGGTGGATGAAAACCGTATCCCTGACGACGTCACCATTCAGGTGCTGACCCAGGCGCGTGAAGATCTGATCAAACGCACCTATGAAGCGATGTCCGGGGTAAAAAAAGCGGTTATCCATGTGTATAACTCTACTTCAACGGTGCAACGGGAACAGGTATTTGGCCAGTCCCGTGAGGGGATTAAGGCGATTGCCGTGCAAGGGGCGCAATGGGTGCAACAGTACGCTCAGCAGCATCCCGACACCCAGTGGTCGTTCCAGTATTCGCCGGAAAGTTTCAGCGGCACTGAGATGGATTATGCAATTGAAGTCTGTGATGCGGTGATTGATCAGTGGCAGCCTGAAAGTGGTCGCGACATCATTATCAACTTGCCAGCAACCGTGGAGATGTCCACCCCTAATCGCTTTGCGGATCAGGTCGAGTATTTCTGCCGTCATCTGGTAAACCGTCAGTATGTGCGTATCAGTCTGCACACCCATAATGACCGGGGCTGTGCGGTGGCCGCTGCAGAGCTGGGTATGCTGGCCGGTGCTGACCGGATAGAGGGTACACTGATGGGCAACGGTGAGCGTACCGGTAATATGGATGTGATTACCATGGGCATGAACCTTTACTCCCAGGGTGTTGACCCGCAGCTGGATTTCTCCGACATCATGGAGATCAACGAAGTGGTTGAAAGCTGCACAGGCATTCCGGTGGGTGTACGCCATCCCTGGGCCGGAGAGTTGGTGTATACCGCATTCTCCGGCAGCCATCAGGATGCGATTCGTAAGTCGGTGAACTATCACACCGAGCATAAGAAACCTCACTGGGATGTGGCCTATCTGCCGATTGATCCACGGGATATTGGTCGTGAATATGAAGCGGTGGTGCGTATTAACTCCCAGAGTGGTAAAGGCGGTGTAGCGCTGGTATTGGAGCGGGATTACGACATCTCTTTACCAAAATGGATGCATTTCCCATTGAGTCGGGTGGTTCAGGGAGCCGCAGAGCGGAGTGGTGTAGAGGTCTCGCCGACTAACATCAAGCGTTTGTTTGATGAACACTTTATCTCGGTCGACGCTCAATGGCAGTTGCATGATTATGACCTGCACACAGAAGGTCACCGGGTCAGCGCCCGTTTTAAAATTGGCGAACAACAGTTGACCGGAGAGGGGGCTGGTGCACTTGAAGCCCTGTGCGCAGCACTGACAAGGACATTTGATTGCGGCATTGAAGTCATCCACTTCGACCAGCATGCGATTGGTGGTGGTACTGATGCTAATGCTCAGGCATCGATCGCCGTGCAGATCAACGGAGAGGAATATTGTGCTGTAGCGGTCGCTGAAGATACCTCTGCCGCGGCTTTACAAGCGATGCTGACCGCATTCAGCCGGACCGGTATTGAAACAGTTAAGGCGGCCTGAGATTGATTGATGAGATCGATTAATGTGATCGATTAAAGAGGGAAGACCGGTACCTGATGCCGGTTTTTTTTTGCTGTAACACTTTAATGCAGGTATTGTTTAAAGAGCGATCTGCCGGCCCGAAGGGTGTGGGCAAATAGTATCAGTAAGCCAAAATGTAACTTTTTCTCATCACCTGGAGCAGGTATTGTTTCAGTTTTGATTATTGGATCAGGGAACACAATGGAGTCCAATATTTTACTTCGCATTCAACCGATTTTGTTCTCTATCTTCGCGGTGGCGGTGAGTCATAACCTGTTTTTTGTGATGCTGCCAATACGTCTGCGGGAAGGGGGCTTCGCTTCTTCTGATATCGGCATGGCGATGAGTATGTTTGCCGTCGGGGCGATTATGGCGGGACTGTTTGGCTCCCGTGCGGTGCTTCGCGCCGGTCATATCCGGGCGTTTTCCTCGATGGCCGCGACACTGGCAATCGTCTCGGTATGTCACAGTTATTTCATCAATATCTGGGTCACCGGTGCGTTAAGAATGGTGGCCGGATTCTGTTTTGTCACCAGCTTTATTACCCTTGAAAGCTGGTTGAATGTGCTCAGTGATAAGCGCAACCGGGGAAAGGTATTCAGCACCTATCAGATCTGTTTTGCCATCGGCTTTGGCTCTGCGCCGTTTTTGTTCAGCCTGTCCAGTGAGCATGATCCTCGCTTGTTTGGTCTTATCGGTGTGTTTCTCTGTATCTCTTTGATTATTATGTCGATGAGTCGTTTACCCTTGCCGGAGCTGCCCAGTCGGCCTCGTCCAATGTCGCCGAAAAGGCTGTGGAATTATTCGCCCTCGGGCACGTTGTCCTGTTTTTGTGCCGGTCTGATAAGTGCCGCCAGTGTCTCGCTGATATCGCTTTATGCCTACGATCATGGCATTACGGGTATCTGGTTATCGCTGGTATTGGGGTCCTATCAGTTGGGGGGATTGCTGACGCAATACCCGGTTGGCTGGCTGGCCGATCGTTATGATAAACGTCTTGTCGCTGCGGGCCTGATGATGATGGGAATCTGTAGTAACTTACTGATCGTCACCGAGTACTTTATTCCGATGCCGGTGGAGATGCTGGTGGTGCTGTTTCTGATCTCCGGTGGTTCCGGGGTGGCGTTGTTCCCGCTGGCAGTGACTCAGGTGTTCGATCATATCGATCTGAAAGAGGCGATGTCGGCAACCAGTATGATGCAGATTCTGCTGGGTTGCGGCGGTGTATTGGGGCCGATCATTGCCGGTTTTCTGATGACTCAGTTTGAGACTATCTGGCTTTACTATTATCTGGTGGCGGTGCATCTGTTTGTCGCGGTATTTTTGGTGGTACGTAAACTGTTTGTGCGTACCGAAACCTTAGAGAGTCACTCGAAATATCAGGTTAGCCTGCAAGGCACATCGGTGGGTTCCTCTGTGCTGGGACCTCAGCTTGACTACAATCTTGCTGAAATTCGGGATCCTGAACTTAAGTTGCTGCTGGTCGCTCTGGCACAGCAGCCAAAAGACCCGGCTATCTTGATTAGTACTGCACTGGAGGGCTCCTCTCTGACCGCACGGGATGTGGCGATTCATATGGTACTGGCGTTGCCTAAGCGTTCCGGTGAGCTGATAAAAATGCTGGTAACCTTGTTCCCTGAGCAACGCCTGGCGATCGCTTATTCACTGCGTGATCTGTTTATTCTGCGCAAGGAACGGATCAACGCGATGCTGCAGGAAGCGTTAATAGCAGGGGCTGATGATGCGGAACGTAGCGAGATCGATTTGATGCTGGAGCATATTGCCCGGGAGTTGGATGAGGAGGATAGCCAGTCAGCGTCTAATTCTGCCTGAGTAAAAAATCAGCCAGTAACACAAAAGCCACCTGGCGGTGGCTTTCTGGTGATGCAGTCGTTTGAAAAGCTATTGATTAACTTGCTTTAGGGCTGGGGCCCGCTTTCGGTCCGCGACCAACGCGCTTCTTCGGTGATTTTTTCTGTGAAGAGGCTTTTTTAGCGGCTGCTTTAGCCACCGCTTTCTTGTTTTTGATTTTCGGTTTCTTCGGTTTGGCTTTGCCGCCGCCTTTGCCCGGTTCCGGTTTTTTCGGAGCGAGACCCGGGAAAGTGATGCGGGGCAGTTTGTCGCCGATAAAACGTTCGATCTTGCCCAGGGTTGCCCAGTCTAACGGCTCTACAATGGACCAGACGGTGCCTTTAGCGCCATCACGCCCTGAGCGACCACAGCGGTGGACGTAACTGTCAGCTTTCATCGGCAGATAGAGGTTGATCACGTGGGTCAGGTCCGGCAGGTCCAGTCCGCGACCCACCACGTCGGTGGCGATAATGATTTTAATTCGGCCACGACGCATCTCTTTGATCCGCTGAGTCCGCTCACTCTGGCGCATATCGCCATGCAGGCCGTAACAGAGAATACCCGCATTACGGATGATGGTAACCCACTGTTCTACCTGCTTGCGGCTGTTAACAAAGATGATCCCTTGTTTTAGCTGTGGCTGATGGATCAGTGCTTTCAACAGGTACTCTTTGTGTTGTTCGTTGTCTGCCCGGTAGACGAACTGCTCAATGTTTTCAGGAATATGACGGGGCTGATCGACTGCGATTACCTGCGAATCTTCATTCAGCAGGTCAGCGGCAAACTGCTGGATCTTTTCACCCTCGAGGGTGGCGGAAAACATCAGCGTCTGGCGCTGCAACGGCAGCACATCGGCGATCTGTTTAATCTCATTGATAAAGCCCAGATCGAGCATCCGGTCGGCTTCATCGATAATCAGCATATCCACCAGTGACAGGTCGAGCCACTCCTGCGCGTTCAGTTCCAACAACCGGCCGGGTGTTGCCACCATGATATCGATCTGTTCCGCCAGCATGCCCTTCTGCATACCGAAGGGGACGCCACCGACGATCAGGCAGCTTTTAATACGGTTGTGTTGCGTCTGCAGTTCAATGACCTGATAAATCTGTTTTGCCAGCTCACGGGTCGGGGCGAGAATCAGAATCTGCGGTGCACTGCTATGGTCCTGGTCTCTGTCGAATACTTTTTGCAGCGCAGGCAAGACAAAGGCCAGGGTTTTACCGGTACCGGTGGGGGCTGATGCCAGCAGATCGAAGCCCTCCATGGCGACAGGGATCGCCTGTTGCTGGATCGGGCGGGGGCTGAGAAAGTTGTTGTCAGCCAATGGGCCCAGAATTTCCAGATCCAGATTTAGGTCGATAAAGAACATCGATGGGTACTCGCAGGTTTAAAGGCGCAAGCATACCTTATTTTTGCCAGCGCGGATATTTCGGCTAGCGGGGATTGGCCTGTTTATCGGGGGGAATACATGAAAATTATCCTATATTTGCCCGGGATTGTGATTGCGCCTTGAGGTACTCGGTCACAACGCCTATCATTCCGCGCTGGCCGTTTAGTATCGGCGATGGTTCAGATTATCGTCTATAGTGTTTCACGGTGTTGTTTCTATCGTTTTCTGTTTTGAGAGCTGTCTTTTGTCTGAATTTATTCCCGGCCAACGCTGGATCAGTAATACCGAATCAAATCTGGGGCTGGGGTTGGTGACCAGCGTATCAAACCGTCGCGTTGACATTCTATTTCCTGCTGTTGAAGAGGAACGTACCTACGCTATCGATAACGCACCGCTCAGCCGTGTGGTCTATCCGGTGGGTGAGCAGGTGCGCAATGCCTCAGGCCTGAAGGTTACCATTACCGCGCAGCAGGAACTGAATGGCTATATGGTCTATCAGGCGGAAGATGCTGAGGGCGAAGTACTGGTGCTGGAAGAGCGGGATCTGGACAGCGCGGTTCACTTCAGTAAGCCCCATGACCGCTTATTTGCCGGTCAGGTGGATAAGCTGAGTCAGTTTAAACTGCGGGTTGAAACCCTGAAAAATCAGTTTGCTCATCTGCAGTCCGAAAGTTACGGCTTGCTGGGTCCCCGGGTGCAGTTGTTGCCCCATCAGCTATATATCGCCCATCAGGTGTCGCGCCGCTTTGCTCCACGGGTACTGCTGGCGGATGAAGTGGGTCTGGGTAAAACCATTGAAGCGGGTTTGATTCTGCATCAGCAACTGATCAGTGGCAAAGCGTCCCGGGCGCTGATTGTGGTGCCGGACAGTCTGGTACATCAGTGGCTGGTGGAGATGCTGCGGCGCTTTAACCTGCGTTTTACCATTCTCGATGAGCTGCGCTGCGAAGCGCTGGAGCTGTCTGATGAGGGGGTTAACCCGTTCGAGACTGCGCAGCTGGTGTTATGTAATCTTTCATTCCTTAAGTCCAGCCCTGACCGTCTGGTGCAGGCACTGGATGCCGGCTGGGATATGCTGGTGGTGGATGAAGCGCACCATCTGGTCTGGTCCGAAGAGGAATCCAGCCCGGAATATATCTGTATTGAAGCACTGGCCCGTGAAGTGAAAGGGCTATTGCTGTTAACCGCGACCCCGGAACAGTTGGGAGTCGATAGCCACTTTGCCCGGTTGCGTTTGCTGGACCCGGATCGTTATTACAGTCTGGAACAGTTCCGTGCCGAGGAGGAGGGCTATCAACCGGTCAGTAAGCTGGTGGCCCGACTGTTGGATGAAGATGCCCGCGAGCAGCTTAAAGATGCCCCCGAGGTATTTACTCAATTGGGCAGTTATCTGGGGCACGAGGTCGCTCAGCAGCTGCAGGATGAACTTGAGAACGATTCGCTTGACCAGGCGATTCAGGATGCGGTGGCCACGTTGCTGGATCACCATGGTACCGGTCGGGTGCTGTTCCGTAATACCCGTGATGGGGTGAGCGGATTTCCTAAGCGGGTGTTACACAGTTATCCACTGCCGGAGCCTGAGTTTTATCTCGAAAGCGAACAGCAACTGCTGGCCCAGGCAGATTTGGAAGAGCGACTGCACCCGGAACTTATTCTGGCGGACCGCTGGCTGGAAGCCGATCCGCGGGTTGAATGGCTGGTGGACTGGCTGAAACAGAATCGCGATCAGAAAGCGCTGGTGATCTGTGCCTACGCGGAAACCGCAAAGTCCCTGGAAGAACATCTGCGCCTCTATGAGGGTATTCGCTCCTCGGTGTTCCATGAAGGGATGACGCTGGTTAATCGTGATCGTGCTGCTGCTTATTTCGCCGATGAAGATGAGAGTGCTCAGGTACTGATCTGCTCTGAAATCGGCAGTGAGGGACGCAACTTTCAATTTGCCAGCCACCTGGTACTGTTCGATCTGCCCCTTAATCCTGATCTGCTGGAACAGCGTATCGGCCGGCTTGACCGGATTGGCCAGCGTAACGATGTGCAGATCCATGTGCCTCATTATGAATTCAGTGCTCAGGCGGTGCTGCTGGACTGGTTCCATCGCGGCCTGAACTGTTTTGAACGTGCTTGTCCGGTGGGGCAGGTATTGTTCGATCAGTTCCTGGAACAACTGATTCCGGCGCTGTTTGAAGAGTATGACGAAGCGAATATTGAAACGCTGATGAGCAGTACCCGCCTCGAAGCAGATCGTCTTCTGGAACAGCTGCAGCAGGGGCGCGATCAACTGCTGGAACTGAACTCCTGTCACCCGGAGAAAGCGGCTGCCATTGCTGAAAGCATGGAAGTCACCGGTAACAGTATCGAACTGAGTAGTTATATGGAACGCATGTTCGACCAGTTTGGTGTCGAACAGCAGACTCACAGTAGCCAGAGTATTATTCTCAGTCCGGGCGATCATATGCATCATGAAAGCCTGCCGGGTCTGCCCGCCGATGGTATGACCGCAACCTATAGTCGTGCACTGGCGCTGGGCCGTGAAGATATTCAGTTCCTCACCTGGGAGCACCCGCTGGTGCTGGGCACTATGGATATCGTGGTCAATGGTGACTTCGGTAATACCGCAGTCTGTACCATTACATTACCGCCGCTGAAGCCCGGAACCCTGTTGTTGGAAGCTATCTTCACCCTGCACTGTGCAGCGCCTAAACAGCTACAGGTGCAGCGCTATCTGCCACAGACGCTGAGCCGTATTGTGGTGGATGCTAATGGCACCGATCTCAGCGCTATTCTCACCGAAGTCCATATCAACAAGCTGGCGGAACGAGTGGGACGGCGTCAGTCGGTGGAGATTGTCAAACACACCCGCAGTGAGGTGGGTAAGATGGTGGACCGGGTTGAAGCGATTGCCGCAACTCAGTTCCCGGCGATGCTGGTTGAAGCCAAACAGAATGTGGCCGACCTTCTGGGGGCAGAGCAGGAGCGTCTCAGTGCGCTGGCCGCAGTGAATCCGAACATTCGTCAGGAAGAGATCGACTATCTGGCGCAGAACCGTGCCGCGCTGGATCATCATCTGGAAAGCGCATCCCTCAAACTGGATGCGATTCGGGTGATTGTTGCGACCTGATCTCTGTTATTATGGCCAGCTATATTCAGATGAATTCAGTATAACCGGAGCAGACTTTGTCCAACGCGGAAAACTTTACCGATCTGGGGCTTGATCCCCGGCTTAGCACTATCCTTGATCATCAGGGGATTTCCAGGCCGACTGAGATTCAGGCTCTGGCGGTGCCGACGGCGATAGTCGGCCATGACCTGATCGCATCATCGAAAACCGGTTCTGGTAAAACCCTGGCCTATCTGCTGCCAACCATGCAGCGGCTGATGCGCCAGAAAGCCTTGAGCAAAAAAGACCCACGGGTGCTGATTCTGACACCGACCCGGGAGCTGGCTAAACAGGTTTATGCGCAGTTGCGCAGCCTGGTGAGCGGCACTCAGTTGAGAGCGGTGCTGGTGCTGGGCGGTGAAAACTTCAATGATCAGGCCAAAGCTCTGGGTAAAGATCCGCACGTGGTGGTGGCGACCCCGGGACGGCTGGTCAACCATCTGGATGAACGCTCACTGTTTCTGGATGGGCTGGAATTGCTGATTCTCGATGAAGCAGACCGGATGCTGGATCTGGGATTCGCTGAGCAGCTTAACCGGATCAATCAGATCGCCAGTCACCGTTTACGGCAGACACTGATGTTTTCGGCAACACTGGAACATGCTGAAGTGAACAGTATGGCCAAAACCTTGCTGAAATCACCGAAGCGGATCGCCATCGGCGCCGCTAATGCTGAACACGCTGATATTGAGAAACGTTTTTACTTCGCCGATCACCTGGATCATAAACAGGCGTTGCTGGAACGTATTCTGGACACCGAGACCTACCAGCAGGTGATTATCTTTACCGCCACCCGTGCCGATACTGAGCGCTTGTCACAGCTGCTGTCGGGTAAGGGGCTGAAAACCGCTGCGCTGAGTGGCGAGATGAGTCAGACCGACCGCAATAAAATTATGGACAGCTTCAGCCGTGGTCAGCAGCAGGTGCTGATCACCACTGATGTTGCTTCCCGGGGGCTGGACCTGCTGCAGGTGTCGCTGGTGGTGAACTTTGATATGCCTAAACAGGCTGAAGAGTATGTTCACCGGATCGGTCGTACCGGTCGGGCCGGGGCTAAAGGGGTTGCGATATCGTTAGTCGGCCCTAAAGACTGGGATGCCTTTAAACGTGTCGAGAGCTTTCTGCAGCAATCGGTGAACTTCGGTGAACTGGACGGCTTAAAGGCGAAGTTTAAGGGGGTTAAAGATGCGCCTGTTGCTAAAGTGCCGAAGTCCGAGGTCAGTGCAGCAGTTGCTCGCCCTAAACGGGTGATCAAAGCGCCGCAGGATCGCAAAAACCGACGAACCGCTAATCTGCAGATTGTCTCTGATGACGGTATGGCACCGCTGAAAAAGAAGAAAGCCGATTAGTGTCTGCCGTCATAAATAAACCAGCCTGAGTGCTGGTTTTTTTCTTCTGGCCAAGCTGCTCAACACGTCTTTCAATACATCTCTCAATACACCTCTCAATTCACCTCTCAAAGTGATGACAGATAGCTTTGTAATACGCTGGTTCCCCCTTAATAATAGAGATATGAAACTTATGGGGGGATCGAAATGAAAAAGTTGAGCTGTATTTTCTTTGCTGTTAGCGCATTAGCTATTTCTGCGCCGGTAGTTCATGCCGGAGGTGCCGAGGTGTATCAGACCTGTGTTGAGTGTCATGGTGCGAATGCTGAACTTTCCGCTATGGGAAAGTCTCAGATAATACAGGGATGGCCTGCAACACAGATCGTTGAAGCGATTAATGGTTATAAGGCTGGAACCTATGGTGGACCGTTGAAAGCGTTGATGAAGGTGCAGGGCGATAAACTGGATGATGCATCAATACAGGCAGTGGCTGAGTATATCTCCGGGCTTTAAGTTAACCGCTTAGGTCAGCGCTTACATGAGAGCACTTACATAAGAGCACTTACATAAGAGCTCTTAAATCACAGCGTTGCTAACTCATCTGCTTCTGTAAGTGTAAAACCTGAAAGTCAGCCGTTATAGCTGGCTTTTTTTATCTGTATTAGCATCTGAAATTAGTCATTCTTAACAAAATAGATCTATGCTAAAGCTAAGTAAAATAGAGCTAGGTCATATTTTTATAGGCCTGATTAATTAAGTTGTGTCAGGTTGCGGGCTGGAAAGCCTTTAGCTGTTGGAGATATGGATGTTAAGAGTTGCCCCGTGGCTAGTACTAATAATTAGTTTGACATGCAGTTCGCTTATCTCTGTATATGGGGCAGACCAGCCGGTTAGCTCAGACGGCCTTAGTGTCGATAGCTCAATCAATTCAAATGCCCTGGTAAATTCAGGCACTTCAGTTAAATCCGATACCTTAACCAGTCCCGATGGTTCTTGGCGAGAGCAGAATCTGAGCGCTGATGAGATCGCCTGGCTGGAGCAACACCCCCGATTAAAATTGGGTATTGATCGTCAATTCTTACCCTATGAGTGGGTCGATGAAGAGGGGAATTATATCGGTATTGCTGCTGATTATTTCCGTTTATTGGAACAGCGACTGCAGGTCTCATTTGTGCCTGTTATCGATAAGGGCTCCTGGAATGACGTTTTAAAGGCTGCCAAAGCAGGCGAGCTTGATCTATTGTCCTGTTTGGTTGAAACCGCTGATCGTGCTGCGTATCTCGACTTTACTGAACCCTATCTTTCCAGCATAGCAGTGATTATTAGTGAACAATCCAAAGGTTATATCGGTACGCTGGATAAGCTGGACGGTAAACGGGTGGCTATCCACAAGGGCCATTTCACCAATGAACTGTTGCGCCGTGACTATCCCGGGATAAACATCATCAACCCGACCACTATTCAGGAAGCCCTGAGAATGGTGGCTGATGGCGGTGCTGATGCTTTTGTTGGCGATGCGACCGCTGCCAGTTTTGTGATGAAGCAGGAGGGGATTCTCAATCTGAGCTTTTCCGGACACACCGACTATCAGAGTGATTTTCGTATCGCTGTTTATCAGGGCAATCCGATGCTATTGGGAATCATCGGGAAAGCGCTCAACAGTATCACTGAGGCTGAACGTAACCAGATATTTGACCACTGGACCGGCCTGGCAATTCCCCAGAACGGAGTGGCATTGGAAAAGATACTGAAAATCAGTGCTGTCGTGTTGCTTGTTTTTCTGTTTTTTATCTACTGGAACTTCCGTTTACGTCGATCTGAAGAAGCCCATCGGCTGAGTGAACAGCGCTTCAAAAATCTTGTGGATACATCCGATGGCATCGTGTGGGAATCTGAGTATGAATCCCACACCTACACTTACATGAGTGAAAACGTCGTCAGAATTTTAGGCTATTCACTGGATACCTGGTTAACGCCAGATTTCTGGATAAATCATATCCATCCTGATGATCGTGAGCAGACGCTCAGGTGCTCTGGGAAAGAGATATTCAATATCCATAACCATCAGCTTGAATATCGCTTTTTAACGGCCAGCGGCGCCACTGTCTGGATTCGCGATATGGTCAGGGTGGTGGCTGAAAACGGAAAGCCGCGCTGGCTTCGCGGATTGATGCTGGATATCACTGACCAGAAAATGGCTGAGATTCTGATGCATAAAAGTGAATCCCGGTTCCGCGAGTTAATTGAGAGTCTGCCCGCCATCGCGGTGCAGGGATATGATGAGAAGCGCAGGGTGATCTACTGGAATGATGCCAGTGAGGCGCTTTATGGTTATCGCCGTGAGGAGGCGTTAGGCCAGCCACTGGAAAGGCTGATTATTCCAGAGCCTATGCGCGATATCGTGGTTGAGCATCACCTCCGCTGGCTGGAAAAGGGGGTGGAGATACCCGCTGCTGAGTTAGATTTACAGCATAAAGATGGCAGCCTGGTGCCGGTATTCTCCAGCCATGTCATGCTCAAGTCTGCCGAGGGTGGACAGGAGATGTACTGTATCGACGTCAACCTGATTGAGCAGAAACGGGCCCATGCTGAGCTGACCCAAATGGCTCATTTTGATCCCTTAACTCAGCTACCTAACCGAAGAACGTTTACTGATCGTCTGCGGCAGATGATGAAAAGGTCGGACCGGGAGGGCGAGCAGGTCGCCGTAATGATGATCGATCTGGACCGTTTCAAAGAGGTGAATGATTCTCTCGGACACGATTATGGTGACATGCTTCTGCAAGATGCTGCCGAGCGGCTGATCTCCTGCGTGCGGGAAACCGATACGGTAGCCCGGTTAGGCGGTGATGAATTTTTGGTTATCCTGGGAAGTATTGGCGACCATTCTGTGATTGAGCGAGTCGCCAGAAACATTCTGCAACAGCTGACCGAGCCCTTTCTGCTGAGGGATAATCGTGCATTTGTGTCTGCCAGTATCGGTATCACGCTCTATCCCTCTGATGCGATGACGCTGGAGGCATTGATGAAAAATGCTGATCAGGCAATGTATGCGGCAAAGGAACAGGGGCGTAACCGGTTTCATTACTTTACCCCCGAAATGGAAGCCGTGGCTCAACAGCGTCGGCGTATGTTGAACGAGCTGCGTGAAGCGATAAGCCTGCAGCAGTTTGAGGTCTATTATCAGCCGATCATCAATATGAAGGATGGCAGTGTCGTTAAGGCAGAGGCGTTGTTACGCTGGAACCATCCGCGAGGACAGGTTTCGCCACTGGACTTTATACCGCTGGCTGAGGAAACCGGCTTGATTGTCGATATCGGCAACTGGGTGTTTGCTGAGGTTGTGCGGCAAACATCAATCTGGCAAGCGCACTTTAATAGCGACCTGCAGGTGAGCGTAAATACGTCACCGGTTCAGTATCAGAATGAGAACAGTAATAAACCTGGCTGGTTTGGCAATATCCTGAATCATAATCTGAATGCTGCAAGTCTTTGCATTGAAATTACCGAAAGCCTGCTGATGGAGGCGGGTAAGGGTGTTACTGACAAGCTGTTACAGTTTCGGGATCAGGGTATAGAGGTGGCGTTGGACGACTTTGGCACCGGTTATTCATCACTGGCGTATCTGAAACAGTTTCATATTGACTATCTTAAAATAGACCAGAGCTTTGTCTCTAATCTGACACCCGGGTCTCAGGATCTGGTGCTCTGTGAAGCGATCATTGTGATGGCGCATACCTTGGGTATCCGGGTCATTGCTGAGGGCGTTGAAACCGAGCAGCACAAGCAGATGTTGCTGGATATTGGCTGTGATTTTGGTCAGGGGTATCTGTTTGGCCGCCCTGTGCCTGCACGGGAGTTTGCCGAGCAATGGCTTCAGACTCCGGTCAGCGATACGCTGGAGTGAGGGGAATGAGATTCATTGTGGTCCCCGTTCAGGTCTGCTACCTCGTTAAATCACGCAAGTATCAGTTTCTGTAAATCATTAGTACAAGCGCTACCGTCTAATATCCCAATCGCTACGGGTAACCCTTCATAGTTGTCTTCTGTTTATTTTCCCGATTGATAATTATCAAGTGATGCATTGTTAACAGTTGTTACTATACTTCCTAACTTCAAGGTGCGACAAATCGTCGCACCGAGTCAGGCCAGGGAGTTATGTGTGAACTCATTGATTAAAAAAAGGACCTCGTCCGTTACTGCTGTATGTACAGCGATGGTCTTCATGGTTGTTGGATTGCTTGGCTCGACGGTTTCAGCGGCTGATATGCCGTCCCAATCGGCTATGCAGAGCAGTGAGGGGGGGACATCAATGCAGCATCGGATGGTCGGTGATTCAACGATACAGATGATGGCGGAAACAGTGATTGTCACCGGCGTGGTAAAGCGATTACTCGCCGACACAGGGCAAGTTATTGTGCAGCATCAACCGATTCCTGACTGGAATATGTCTGCGATGCAGATGAAATTTGATCTGACGAGTGGTCTGTCGACTACTGATTTTACCGAAGGTCGGCAGATCCGTTTTCGTCTGCAACAGAGCAATATGATGAAGTTTACGATTGTCGAGCTGCTGCCATAGCATCGCCCGGTTCAGTGAGCTTCGTATGAAAGTGTGGTAGCTATAATGAATTCATCATCCCCTCTCAACCGAAACTCTCCGTTTATGCTGTTCCTGCTAATAGCGGTCTGTTTTGTCTGTTCCGTTGCCAATGCGATGGTGCCGGTTTCTGATGCCCAAAAACTGGATACTATCCGTCGGGCCTTTCCTGAGGCGACATCTGTGAGTGAGAAACAACCGATAGTTGAAGGCAAAGTGCTCGCCTGGAGCGTTTACAAGGGGGAGGAGGTTCTGGGTTATGGCTTTGAAACCAATGATGTCACCAAAATTCCTGCTTACTCTGGTAAACCTGTTAATACCCTTGTGGTGATGAATCTCAACGGAAGGATTCTTGCTACCCGGGTATTGGAACATCATGAGCCTATATTGCTGGTGGGTATTCCAGAACAGAAACTGTTTGATTTTGTTGCTGCCTACGAAGGGCTGAGTGTGACCGATAAAGTGCGGGTTGGCGCGGGCAACAACAAAGATATTCTGAATGTTGATGTGGTCGCTGGCGCGACCGTTACCGTCATGGTTGTGAACGAAGGGATCATGCGTTCAGCCCGTAAATTCGCTCAGATTATGGGAATTGCGGGCTTGACGGAGCAAGCGGCCATACCCAAGGCAACTATAAAAGCTGATCAGTTTGTTAAGTCTGACTGGATCACCCTCACCGGTGACGGTTCTATACGTCATCTGGTGCTGACTGAAGCGGATGTGGATAAGGCCTTTGTCGGAACCTCTGTTGAAACCCGAGGCAAGAATGGGGAGGGGCGTCAGAAGCGAACATTTATTGAGATGTATTATGCCCCGTTAAATATCCCCGTTATCGGCCGGAATCTGTTAGGCGATGAACAGTATCGCTGGCTGATGGGGGAGCTTGGTGAGGGGGACCAGGCGCTGGCCGTGATGGGGGAAGGGCAGTACTCGTTCAAAGGAAATGGTTATGTGCGGGGCGGTATTTTTGACCGGACTCAGTTACAGCAGTCCGGTAAGTCGATTAGCTTCCATGATACCGATTACTATCGTCTGGATGATGTTTATATTGAGGGTTTCCCCGGCTTTCGTGAGATGGCGATTTTCATTGTCCGGGATCAGTATGACTTTGATCTGGGCACGCCATGGCAGCTTGAGCTGCTGGTGCGGCGGCAGAAAGGTGCGCTGGAGAGTGTCTTTACCAGTTTTTACGGTGACTATCTGACACCTGAAAAATACCTTGATCGTCCTGAACCGGTAGCTGAACCAGAGCCTGAAGCGCTATGGGTGTCTATTTGGAAGGAGCGAGCATTTCAGATTGGGGTGCTAACTGTGGCGCTGATCGTGTTGTTTATCGTCATCTTTATCCAGGATGTGCTGGTGCGTTATCCACGGCTGATGCACGGTATTCGTCGAGTTTATCTGGTCTTTACGGTGTTCTTTATCGGCTGGTATACCTTAGGCCAGCTTTCTGTGGTGAATGTTTTTACATTTGTTCATGCGCTTAAAGGGGACTTTCAGTGGAGCCTGTTCCTGCTTGATCCAATGCTCTTTATCCTCTGGGGATTTACCGCCATGACCATGCTGTTATGGGGGCGAGGTATTTTCTGCGGCTGGCTATGTCCGTTTGGTGCGGCTCAGGAGCTGATCAATGAACTGGCCCGCAAACTTAAAATTAAGCAATTCGACCTGCCATTTGCGGTACATGAACGTCTGTGGGCGCTGAAATATGTAATTCTGTTGGGTTTATTTGCCATCTCGCTGGAGTCACTGGCTGAAGCTGAGCGTTATGCCGAGATTGAGCCATTTAAAACCACGTTTCTGCTGAAGTTTCAGCGTGACTGGGGGTATGTGTTCTATGCCGTATTCCTGTTAGGGATCAATTTATTCACTCGAAAAGTGTATTGCCGATATGTCTGCCCGCTGGGTGCGGCGCTGGCGATACCGGCCCGCTTACGCCTGTTTGACTGGCTCAAGCGCCGCAAGGAGTGTGGTCAGCCCTGTAAGATCTGCGCCAACGAGTGCGAGATTCAGGCGATCCACCCGGATGGCCGAATTAATGCCAATGAATGCCATCAGTGTCTGGACTGTCAGGTGACCTATTACCGTGATGACAAATGTCCTCCTCTGGTACAGAAAAAACGTAAGAAAGCTAAACAAGAAGCTGCATTGAATAGTATTCCAGTAGTGCAAATTGACGACCTGACCATCCAGTCAGGCGCCTGAATAAAAGACCACCTCGTCATAAGACCGGGTGTCATTATTATGGAGATCAACATCATGATAGATCCTAAGGATAAGAGCCTTCCTGTGATTGATACTGAAGACTCACACGCAAGTGAACATGTGAAACTAAGCCGTCGATTGTTCCTGGGTGGTTCTGCTGCACTGGTTGGTGGCGCTGCTGCAATGGGCGCAACGATGGGTGGTGCGCTGATGCCCTCGGTAGCGCATGCATCGACTGATGCCAAACACACGGTAGGACCCGGTGAGCTGGATGAATACTACGGATTCTGGAGTGGTGGCCATCAGGGCGAGGTGCGCGTATTAGGCCTGCCTTCCATGCGCGAACTGATGCGCATCCCGGTTTTCAACGTTGATAGTGCAACCGGTTGGGGTATCACCAACGAAAGTAAGGAAGTACTGGGTGAGAATGCGCCGTTGAACGGTGACTGCCACCATCCGCATATGTCTATGACCGATGGTCACTATGACGGTAAGTATATTTTCATCAACGATAAGGCCAACACCCGTGTTGCCCGTATCCGCGGTGATATCATGAAGACTGATAAGATTACGACTATTCCAAATTGTCAGGCGATTCACGGTCTGCGGGTTCAGAAAGTACCTTATACCAAATACATATTTGCTAACGCCGAATTCCGTATGCCGCACCCTAACAACGGCCTGAATATGGATGACATCGAAGGTTATTATACGCTGTTTAATGGCCTGGATGCGGAGTCCATGGACGTGGCGTGGCAGGTCATTGTCGATGGTAACCTGGATAATACTGACGCTGATTACACTGGTAAGTATGCGTTTTCTACCTGCTATAACTCTGAAGGTGCTATTGATCTGCCGGGTTCTATGCGTAATGAACGTGACCACCTGGTTATCTTCAATATTGAGCGTATCGAAGCGGCAATTAAAGCCGGTAAGTTTATTACCCTGCCGGGGTCTGATGTGCCTGTCGTTGACGGGCGTAAAGGTTCAGAGCTGACCCGTTATGTCCCCGTACCTAAGAACCCGCACGGTATTAATACCGCGCCTGGCGGTAAGTATGCGGTTGCCAATGGCAAGCTGTCGCCGACGGTAACGGTATTTGAACTGGCTAAGTTTGATGATTTGTTTGCCGATAAAATTCAGCCGCGAGACACCGTCGTTGCCGAAGTTGAACTGGGTCTTGGACCTCTGCATACCGCTTTCGATGGGCGCGGTCATGCTTTCACCACGCTGTTTATCGATAGTCAGGTATGTAAATGGGACGTCGAGAAAGCGATCCGTTTCTACAACGGCGAGAAAGTAGATTACATTCTGCAGAAGCTGGATGTTCACTACCAGCCAGGACACAACCATACCACGATGGGTGAAACCCGCGACGCGGATGGTAAGTATCTGGTATCTCTGCAGAAGTTCTCGAAAGACCGGTTCCTGAAGTGTGGCCCACTGCACCCTGAAAACGATCAGCTGATCGACATTTCCGGTGATGAAATGAAGCTGATTCACGATGGTCCTGCGTTCGCTGAACCACATGATTGTATGATGGTCCATCGTTCTAAGGTTAAGACCCGTAAGCTGTATGATCGTAAAGATCCTACATTCGCCACGACTGTTGCGATGGCGAAGAAAGACGGTATTACGCTTGAAACTGATAGCAAGGTGATCCGTGACGGTAATAAGGTGCGGGTTTACATGACCTCGGTTGCGCCTAATTACGGTCTGAATGAGTTTAGAGTCAAGCAGGGAGATGAGGTAACGGTTGTTATCACAAACCTGGATCAGATCGAAGACGTAAGCCACGGTTTCTGTATGGTAAACCACGGTGTCCAGATGGAGATCAGTCCTCAGCAGACGGCTTCTGTAACCTTCAAAGCTGACCAGGTGGGCGTACATTGGTACTACTGTAACTGGTTCTGCCATGCGCTTCACATGGAGATGCGTGGTCGTATGCTGGTTGAGCCGGCTTAAATATCCGGTTTTGGCTGAAAAGCTGAGTGCAACGGGGTATTACAGAGTTTGTCGGAAAAGTATGCTTAAGTAAGCCGCAGAGCTTATATTGATAAACTGCTGTGATACCTTATCAAACCGGTCCTGCAACGTTTAATACTGACCAGGACCGGGTCTCCTCTTTGTCCAGGGTGCTTCTATGAGTCTGCTGTTTGCTCGGTTCGGTTGTCTGCTTCTGCTGTACATGAGCACTATGCTTTCTGCTCAGGCTGCAACCATTAATGTTACCCCGACAGATAACCTGCAATCGGTACTGGATAGTGTTCAGTCCGGAGATCAGGTGGTACTGAGTGAGGGGGTCTATCAAGGCAATTTTGTCATTGCGCACGCCATCGAGCTATCCGGTGAAGCGGGTGCTGTGCTTGATGGACAGAATAAAGGTCATGCGCTGCACATTAATTCAGCGGGTGCCTATATCCATAATTTAAGAATTCAGAACTGGGGTATCAATCTCACCGATCTGGATTCCGGTATTTTTGTTTCCCGTTCCGCAGCGAATACACGTATTGAGCATAATTATCTGCAGGGTGGTGGTTTTGGTATCTGGGTGGATGCCTCCCCGGACGTCAAAATTGTTGCGAATAAGATTGAAGGCGATCTGAGTATGCGATCATCCGATCGGGGTAACGGTATCCACCTTTACAATGTGACAGGTGCCTTAGCTGAGAATAATGAGGTATGGCATACCCGGGATGGTATTTATATTGATACCAGTAATAAAAATGAACTGGTCGGCAATTATCTTCATGACCTGCGTTACGGGGTGCACTACATGTACTCCTACCATAATCGGATAGCGAATAATGTCACCCGGAATACCCGTACCGGCTATGCGCTGATGCAATCTAAGTACCTGACCGTTGTCGGTAACCGATCTGAAAATGATTCTAACTACGGCATATTAATGAACTACATTACTGATTCCGTTATTCGGGATAACCGGGTAACCGGGGTGCAAAACAGTCGTAATCCCCATATGCAGCAGCAAACCAATCTGGCAGGCCTGGAGGGTAAGGCGCTGTTTATCTATAACTCCCTGTTTAACGAGATCAGAGACAACCTGTTTGCCGAGAGCGATATGGGGATCCACCTGACAGCGGGTTCGGAAGACAATGTGCTAAGCGGCAACGCATTTATCAGCAATAAAGAGCAGGTCAAGTATGTCGCCACCCGCACTCAGGATTGGTCCGATGCCGGTGTGGGTAATTTCTGGAGTGATTATCTGGGCTGGGATATGGATAGTGATGGTATTGGTGATGTGGTGTATGAGCCAAATGACAGTGTTGATCAGCTGCTGTGGAAGTTTCCTTCTGCCAAGTTGCTGCTGAACAGTCCGGCGGTAGAGACGCTGCGCTGGGTACAGCGTCAATTTCCCGTGTTGAAATCTCCGGGGGTCGTGGATAGCCATCCGTTAATGGCGGTACCACAGTCTATTACTGATTCAGGTCTGGTACCCGGGTCAGCAGGCGCGCAGTGGGTTGGGAATTGATATGAGAAGTTCGAATAATATTGTTGAATTACAGCAGGTTGAGAAAAAATATCAGGGCGTTAATGCGCTTCAGCAACTTGATCTGGAGGTGCGTCAGGGCGAAGTGCTGGGGTTGTTTGGTCATAACGGTGCGGGTAAGACGACGACGATTAAACTGATTCTCGGCCTGATCAATGCAACGGCGGGTGAGGTCAGAGTATTTGGCGAAGACCCGACTCAGCCTGAGGCTCGTCACCTGCGACGTAAACTGGGTTTTTTGCAGGAGAACGTTAGCTTCTACGACCAGCTGAGCGGGCTGGAGGTACTGCAGTATTTTGCCCGTTTGAAAGGCGTCCCGGAGAAACACTGTCCTGCTTTGCTGGAGCAGGTGGGACTGGCGCAGGCCGGAATGCGTCGGGTAAAAACCTATTCCAAGGGGATGCGGCAGCGTCTTGGCCTTGCTCAGGCACTGTTAGGTGAACCAAAACTGTTATTGCTGGATGAACCTACCGTGGGGCTGGATCCTATCGCCACCCAGGATTTTTATCATCGTATTGAAGAGCTGAAGCAGCGAGGCTGTACCGTCATACTCTGTTCCCATGTGTTACCGGGGGTGGAAAAATATATCGACCGGGCGTTGATTCTTGGGCAGGGACGTTTGCTCGCTGAAGGCAGCATTCATGATCTGCGCCAGCAGGCTGATTTGCCGGCGATTTTTCATCTGCAAGGGAGTGGAATGGTGTTGCCGGACAACCTGTCAGCCCTGATAGATCGCAACGAAACAGGATTGAAACTGGATATTCCTCTTCCGGGGAAGATGGCAGCCATGCAACAGATAATGGGGTTGGCGGGACTGGAAAACCTGGATGTTCAGCTACCCTCTTTAGAAGACCTGTACACGCATTTTATTGCAACCAGTGCCGGCGAAACAGTCGCTGCGGCGCAGGAGGTTCGCTAATGAATGCGGTTCTGACGGTTGCTAATAAAGAGTTTCATGATGGTTTGCGAAACCGCTGGGTGCTGTCGATCTGTGTGATCTTTGCGGTATTGGCGATTGGCCTGGCGTATTTCGGTGCCGCCGCAGCGGGTAAGGTCGGTTTTACATCGCTGTCGACCACTATCGTCAGCCTGGCAAGCCTGGCGGTGTTTATTATTCCACTGATTGCGCTGATGCTGGCCTATGACGGGCTGGTGGGTGAAGATGAAAATGGTACGCTGTTGCTGTTGATGACCTATCCACTGTCACGTTGGCAGTTATTGCTGGGGAAAATGGTCGGGCAGGGAGCGGTAATGGCGTTTTCCACCCTGATTGGTTTTGGTTCATCCGCCATTATGATGGGGGTTTTCTCCGGCACGACCACCTGGGGAGAGTTATTTGGTGCTTATAGTATATTTATCTTTTCAGCCATGCTGTTGGGGTGGATCTTTATCGCCATTGCTTATGTGATTAGTGCATCGGTTTCGGAGAAGTCGAAAGCAGCGGGGATCGCTCTGATCACCTGGTTTATCTTCGTTTTGGTGTTTGATCTGGGGTTGCTGGGGATGCTGGTTGCGACCCAGGGCAATGTTGATGAAACATTGTTTCCGTATCTGTTACTACTCAACCCTACAGATATCTTCCGGTTGGTAAATATAACGTATTTTGCCGATCAGAATCTCACCGGACTCATGGCAATCGCGCAGCAGTCTCAGTTTTCAACCCTGTCATTGTTTGTGGGTTTACTGCTCTGGCTGGTACTGCCGGCCTCGCTGGCGATGGCGATCTTTAATAAGCGGGGATTGTAATGAAGCACTGGTTAAAACTCTTTACTATCCTGTTGTCGCTGGCAATGCTGGCGGGTTGTGGTGAAGATGAAAAGGAAACGATGGTACGACAGGCGATCACGATAGAAAGCGGGGCAGAGTGCCATCTGTGCGGTATGATTATCAGCAACTTTCCCGGCCCTAAGGGACAGCTGTATGCAAAAGGGGGCCGGGGCAATATGCAGTTCTGTTCTACCCGGGATCTGTTTGCTTTTATTGTTGATCCTGAAAATCAGCAGAACATTCAAGAGGTCTTTGTCCACGATATGGCGGTGACTCCCTGGGATCATCCGGATGATGAAACCTATATCGATGCCCGCCAGGCGTTCTTCGTGATAGGTCACCAAAAAAAAGGCGCGATGGGGCCAACACTTGCCAGCTTTTCCAAACAGACCGATGCCGAAGCGTTTGCGGATTCTGAAGGTGGCAAGGTCTATCGTTTCGAACAGATTACCCTAGATCTGCTGATTAGCATGAACAATATGGGAGCCAACTAACTGCGCTTATAATTCCAGGCTAACATCGCTTTCCCAGGATTAATTTTTTTGTTGCTTAGGAACGATGCAGGTGGGTAGCGAGCAGTGCTTAGTTGATACGGATTCAGCGATGGAGTTGCTTATCTCATTCCGGCTGTCCCGATAGATTGGCAGATCCGGCTCGATTGAAACCGCGCAATTGATTGATTCCATCGCCGCCGGTGTACAGCCTGTTTTCATTAATGAGTAAGCCAGGTTATTCCACCCTGCCGCAGCGGCAGGGTCTTTTTCAATATAGCGAATGAAGTAGTCTGAAGCACTGTCGTAGCGTTGCTGCGCGTAGCGGATGTTGCCCAGGCCCATCAGCGCGGCGGAACTGTCAGGCCATTGTTCTAAGGCTGTCTGGTACGCCTGAGCGGCGGCGCTCATCAATTCTTCATTCTGTATACCCAGCTGTTCCAGCTTATTTGCCGCTTCAATGTAACGTTGCAGCGTAGCTGTGGCGGGTAATCGGTCGGGTGGCAGTATCACTCTGGCCCAATGGTCCGCTCTCGACCAGGTTTTCTCGAAAAGTGACAGGTCGGCAGGGTAACGTTTATCCGGGCCTGAACGCAGGTAGATCTGTTGTGCACTCAGGTCATAGCCGATGGCGACAGCAAAATGCCACTGGGGAAACCAGTTGAAGCCGAGGTTTTGCATTACTAGTACCGGGTGTCCGGCATCCAGCTCCCGCAATATGTCGCTCAGGTCAGGTTTCAGTGGATAGACAAGCAGATTATATTGCCGGGCGCTGGCTTCCAGTTCGATCGCCAGGGTTCCGCCTTTGCCTGGAATATAGAGATAGGGGCGCAGCTGTTCGGGGGTGGTGACAATGTGGTTATAGTCGAGCATGGTGGCCAGTGCGGCGGGGCCGCACTGATCATCCTGCTGGGGAAAATAGGCTAAGTCACTAATCTCTGTGGCACCGGAAATAGCGGGATCGGTGGTCAGCGTGTTGATCAGACGCTGATTACTGCTACAACCGGTGACCAGCAGCAGTATAACCATCAGCACCGCCATACGCGTTGCTGAGGGTAATCGCTGTGCAGGCAAACCGTTACACCGGAAGCCGGTCAGGTTAGTGATCCTGCTAGCGGTTAATACAGTGAACAAAGCTGAACAGGTCAGTTGCGCAGAGCATATCGGTGATGACGAAAATAACAAACACTAAACCGACCAGGCCCAGTATCCCTTCACCGGCGGGTTGAGCTGCCAGATTGGCATTCAGCTGGCTGATTTCATCCGGGGTCAGGCTGGCGACCCGCTGTTGCAGTTCCTGCGGATCAACGCCCATGTCTGCCAGTTGCTGTTGCAGTTCGGTGGATTCAAGTTTTTGCAGCAGATCGCTTTTAGTGTACTGCTGGTTTTCTGTCTGGATGATGGTGTCTGTGGAGATCATTGCGGCATTCACGGTGACACTCTGAAAACTCATCATCAACAGCATTGCGATCACTATCCGACCTATCCAGGTGTGTCTGAGAACGTTGTGTAGCATCATGATGTATACCCTCTGATAGCTGCTACTCCCCCCCAGGATAACAGCATTTTTAAATGAACTGATTAACAGTTAGTGCAAACTACCTGCATTTACAAACAGTTGACCCTACCAGTGTAGCTTAGTTTTATAAATTACAGCAGTGGTTGTGAAGCGAGTGTTTATGTCCGGCTGTACTGTTAGTTAATGCTGGAGACGAAAACAAAAAAGCCAGCAGGTATAACCGCTGGCTTTGTTTAGAAGGGTAAGGTTGCAGGCTGTTATCAGCCGGAAATGCCTTGTTTCTTCAGATACTCTTCGTAGCCGCCGCGGAAGTCGGTCAGACCATCCTCTTTCATGTCGATGATGCGGGTCGCCAGGGATGATACAAACTCACGGTCATGGCTGACAAAAATCAGCGTGCCGTCAAAGTTTTCCAGCGCCAGGTTGAGGGCTTCTATCGATTCCATATCCATATGGTTGGTCGGTTCATCCATCAGCAGGATGTTAGGTTGTTGCAGGATAAGTTTACCCAGCAGCATCCGGCCTTTTTCACCCCCGGAGAGAACCTTAACTGATTTCTTAATCTCATTTTGTGAAAATAGCATCCGACCGAGCGATGCACGAATAACCTGTTCATCAGACCCTGATTTTGTCCACTGGGCCATCCAGTCAAACAGGTTGCTCTCTTCTGCGAAGTCGTGGGCGTGATCCTGTGCGTAATAACCGATATTGCTATTTTCAGACCATTTTACCAGGCCGCTATCCAGCTCCAGTTCACCAAACAGGCTTTTCAGCAGGGTGGTTTTACCGATACCGTTGGGGCCGATAATCGCGATCCGCTCGCCTACTTCAACCATCATATCGAGGTCTTTAATCAGCGGCTCGCCACCATAGCCTTTGGTCAGGCCTTCGACTTCCAGAGCCAGACGGTGCAGCTTCTTCTCCTGGTCAAAGCGGATATAGGGGCTTTGACGGCTGGAGGGTTTGATATCGTTGAGTTCGATCTTCTCAATCTGACGTGCCCGAGAGGTGGCCTGCTTCGCCTTTGATGCGTTGGCTGAGAAGCGGCTGACGAAGCTGCGCAGTTCAGCGATCTGGGCTTTCTTCTTCGCATTGTCTGATTGCAGACGTTCCTGCAGGGCGGTGGAGGCGATCATATAATCGTCATAGTTGCCCGGATAAACCCGCAGTTCACCGTAGTCCAGATCGGCCATATGGGTGCAGACCGAGTTGAGAAAGTGACGGTCGTGAGAGATGATGATCATGGTGCTGTTACGGTCGTTCAAAACACCTTCAAGCCAACGGATAGTGTTGATATCCAGGTTGTTGGTAGGCTCGTCCAGCAGCAAAATATCGGGATCGGCAAACAGTGCCTGTGCCAGCAATACCCGCAGTTTCCAGCCGGGCGCGACCTCACTCATCGGGCCAAAATGCTGTTCTGTGGGGATGTCCAGCCCCAACAACAGTTCACCGGCACGGGACTCGGCGGTATAGCCATCCAGTTCGGCGAACTCGACTTCCAGTTCGGCGACTTTAATCCCTTCCTCTTCGGTCATATCGGCCAGGGAGTAGATGCGATCACGTTCCTGTTTAATCTCCCATAACTCGGCATGGCCCATGATTACCGTGTCAATAACGGTGAACTCCTCAAAGGCAAACTGATCCTGGCGCAGCTTACCGATGCGCTCATTGGGGTCTTTGCTGACGTTACCGGCAGAGGCTTCCAGATCATTACCCAGAATCTTCATCAGAGTGGATTTACCGCAGCCGTTCGCGCCGATCAGGCCGTAGCGGTTGCCCTCACCAAATTTAACAGAGATATTTTCGAACAGTGGCTTGGCGCCAAACTGCATAGTGATATTAGCGGTAGTCAGCAAAACAGGAACCCATCAGTCTAAGCGTTGAGGTGGAAATATGCGCGGTATTGTCCCACAGATCAGCCTTAAAGTGTGTGAATAGAGTGTTTCTTTTTGATAATTTAATGGTGATACTTCACCTGTTCTGCAACAGGTCGGGTATATGGATAAGAAACAGCTTATAGCACAGATCATCTGCAGGCTTCAGGCAGATCTCGATACTAATATAGCCGCGGCAAAAGAGGCCCGTGACGCGGCGACTCATGAAGAGAGTGTGGCGGAAAACCAATATGATACCCTCGGCCTTGAGGCTTCTTATCTGGCCCATGGGCAATCGAAGCGGGTGCAGGCACTGGAGATTAATCTGGCGGATTACCGTGCTATGCCGTTGCGAGACTTCACTGGAGACTCCGCTGCTGGCCTGGGGGCACTGATTACCCTTGAAGGTATTCAAGAAAACAGCGTCAGCATAGTGAAACACCTGTTCATCGGTCCTGCAGGGGGCGGTATTCAGATTAACGATGGCGTTTATACGGTGGTTGTTATTACTCCGGAAGCACCGATTGGCCGGGCGCTGATGGGGCGCTATCTGGGTGATTTCGTTAAACTGCCCCAGGGTGAATTTGAGATTACGGCTATCCGCTGATGACGTATAATCGCCGGCAACCGTTTACGCGGGCTCAACAGCAGCCCTAAAGTACATTAAGGAATAACCATGAGTGTTACCAAAGATAAAGTTGTGCAATTTCATTACAACCTGACCGATGCTGATAACAGTGTTGAAGAAACCACCCGGGGAGGTTCTCCCATGGCATACCTGCACGGCCACGATAATATGATCAGTGGTCTCGAACAGGCGATGGAAGGGAAAGCGGTAGGCGATACTTTTTCGGTCACTCTGGAGCCAAAAGATGCCTATGGTGAGTTTCTGCCAGATTGTGAACAGCGTATTCCGGTAAAACACCTGCAAGGCGCGAAGAAATGGCGTCCGGGTATGGTCGGCACCGTGCATACAGAGCAGGGGCTGCGTCAGGTTAAAGTGGTTAAAGTCGGTAAATTCATGGTAACGGTAGATAACAACCATCCATTGGCGGGTAAAGTGTTAACGTTTGATATCGAGATCGTTGACATTCGCGATGCCTCTGCAGAAGAGGTCTCCCACGGACACGCCCACGGTGATGGCGGGCATCATCACTAAAACGCCGTTAAGAGCAGATCGCGGCTTCGCCGTTAGTTAGACGCTACGCTTGCTAGTGGTTAGAACGGAAACTGCGTTTCCTGCTAGAAAAAGCCAGAACAAAATATAAAACCGCCGCGAGGCGGTTTTTAGGTTTTTGTAGGAGCTCCTTTAGCATGCCCTCTGGGTATCAGAGGCGATGGATTGTCAGGTAGTTAGGGCGCTAACTTGCTGGTTAAAGACGCTTGATCTCATTGCCACTAGCAAGCAGCGCAGCTGCGTTCTGGCAAGCGACAAAGTCGCGTCTGTGTTTTGATTTACCCGCACAATCCCCCCGATAGAGAAATTCTAATGGCTCCCTTCTGAAATCTGCTTGATACTCGTTGGTAAATCAGATCAGGGGGATCTATGAAAACTGAACGTTTAGAATTTACCGGCCATGACGGCTCTTTATTGGCCGCAAGTCTTGATCTACCCGTTGGTAAACCCGCGGCGTATGCGTTGTTTGCGCACTGTTTTACCTGCTCAAAGGACTTACAGGCTTCGCGGCGCATCGCTCAGCGGCTGGCTTCTTTAGGCATTGCGGTGCTGCGGTTTGATTTCACCGGGCTGGGGCACTCTCAGGGGGAGTTTGCCAATACCGGCTTTAGCTCAAATATGCAGGACCTGTTGCAGGCGGTTGGTTTTCTCCGTGAGCACTATGCTGCGCCCCAGTTACTTATTGGGCACTCCCTGGGCGGTGCGGCCATTCTGGCCATTGCGGCTGAAGTGCCTGAGGCCAAAGCGGTCGTTACTATCGGCGCACCAGCCGATCCGCAACATGTGTTGCACAATCTGGGTGAACAGTTAGAAACGATCTGTGTCGAAGGTGAAGCCCGGGTCAGCCTGGCTGGGCGGGACTTCACGATCAAACGACAGTTTGTCGATGATATCGCCGCTGTTTCGCTGGAACAGGCGGTTAAAAGTTTGCGTAAGGCGCTGCTGGTGATGCATGCGCCGCTGGATACCGTGGTTGGACTGGACAATGCTGCGCGGATCTTCCAGATGGCAAAGCATCCTAAAAGCTTTGTCACACTGGACTCTGCCGATCACCTGCTGAGTCAGCAGGAGGATGCTGATTATGCTGCCGAGGTGATATCGACCTGGGCGCAACGCTATATTGATATTCAGGTTTTACCCAGGTATCTCAATGCACCGGAAGGTATCACCCGGGTGTGCGAGGCGGATCCGAACGGTTTTACCCAGGATATCAGCGCGGCCGGACATCATCTGATGGCGGATGAACCTGTCAGCTATGGTGGTAGCTATCTGGGGCCGACCCCCTATCAATTGGTGGCTGCGGGTCTGGGTGCCTGTACTTCAATGACTATCAGAATGTATGCGCGGCAAAAGAAGATTCCTCTGGAACATGTTCAGGTGGATGTATCGCATGCAAAAATTCATGCTCAAGACTGTGCTTCCTGTGACAAAAACAGTGGCAAAGTCGATCAGTTTGAACGACAGATTACCCTGACGGGAGATCTGTCCGGGGAGCAGCGTCAACGTTTGCTTGAGATTGCTGATCGTTGTCCGGTGCATAAAACGCTGGAGGGGGATATCAGAATTGTCACCCGCCTGACCGATTAGCGGTAGTCTGCCTGGGAGACCGTCTTGGCAACGCTATCGTCCGGTATTGAGCTACACGTATGAATATCCTGGAATTTTGCGGGGTCGGAGTATTTGGAGGGATTTAGGTAGACTGTTGTGCTTTTTGGGCTATATGTTATGGAATAGTTGTTTTGGACTATAAGCTTTGGGGTGATATGCCAGAGGCGGGTGACGCACACTTCGCGACTACGGATAACTCCGGCAGAAGTCATGACCTTCTGCTTTAGTAAGTCTCAGATTTAAACTTTATTTTCTAAGTTGACAGCAGGGCGGTTTTTGCGGCTTAGCCATTAGCCCCATTGTTGTAGTTCCTGAGCTTTTTGACGAATCTTATTCATCAGGGTTAGCAGTTGATACAACTCATCCTCCGATAGTGCCGAGAGAATAAACGCTTCCCGTGCAAGAATTAGCGGCACCAGTTTCCGATATATCATTTTGCCCTTTTCCGTCAGGCTAAGCCGGGTATAGCGGCGGTCATCATTATCTTCCTGCTGGAGTATCAGGTCTGAGTCTTTAAGGCGGGAGACCGTGCGGCTGACCTGCATCTTTTCCAGGTTGCAATTGATAGCGATCTCTTTCGCCGTCATCGCTTTGTTATTCCCGAGGGCGGCCATCACCCGCCACTCCTGTCGGTTCAGATTAAAGCGGCCTGAATACAGTTGCGACATCGAGCGGCTGACGGCAGTGTCCAGTGTGGATAACTGGTAGGGAAAGTATTGGCTAAGCTCCAGTTGTTGCTCTGCATTATCCTGAGTGGCATGTTTATCGTTCACTTAGGTTAGTCTCTGATGGGCCAAAAAATAACCTTTATTCTATATGGTTATTATAGAAAAAGACAATTTCCAGTTATCGAATAATCTGGTTTTTTTTAATTTATATCATGAAAACAGTTACTTAATTCATTAAATGAACTGTTGGATAATAGTCACGGCTGTTACCCGTATAGCCTGATCATAATTGAGATGCTACTTTGGAGATAACTAAAACCGTCATAATAAAGATAAGAGTCAGAGGTTGACCCATGATCCAGATTGAGCAGATCCATCACGTTGCTTACCGTTGTAATGATGCCAAAGAAACCGTTGAGTTTTATAAAGATGTGTTGAATATGGATTTTTTGGTGGCTATTGCGGAAGACCGTGTCCCCTCAACAAAAGAACCTGACCCGTATATGCACCTGTTTCTGGATGCGGGAAATGGCAATATTCTGGCGTTCTTTGAATTACCTACTAAGCCAAAAATGGATAGAGACCAGAACACCCCTGCATGGGTGCAGCATATTGCATTCCGGGTTAAGGATGAGGCGGCGTTACTGGCAGCGAAAGCCGAAATCGAAGCGAAAGGCGTTGCCGTGATTGGCCCTACGGAGCACGGCATTATCCGTTCTATCTACTTTTTTGATCCTAATGGTCACCGCCTTGAACTGACCTACACCAAAGGATCTGATGAACAGATGGCCGAATTGAAGCGGGTGGCTCCGCTGATGCTAGAAGAGTGGTCGCAGACTAAAAAAGCGCCAAAACATGCGGCCTGGCTGCATGAAGAGGAGTTTAACGGGCTGGACTGATGGTCAGTCGAACCGCTGGCAAAAACGGAGGCGTGGCCTCCGTTATCCATCATCTCTGTTACTGCGTCGTTCGAGCCATTTAATGTTGTGATTGCAGTGGGGGCAGCGGTCATGTAGTACCGCATCGATCTCCTGGCGTAACTGGCTCAGATCCTGTTCGACCTCCTGTTCCATCTTCCGGTCAAGATTCGCATGCAGAATATGTGCGGCATCCTCTTTGCTAATGCCCAGCGCTTCACGCATGTGATTCAGCGCTTTTTGTTCTATTGCATCGAGCTCTCCATCCTGGATAGCCATATTAACCATCTTCTCATAGGTATGGCGGCGCTCTCTGATCGCTTCACTAAACCCTGATGCGAGTAAACCGGCGGGCAGGGCGACAATACCCAGGCTCATGATGCTGATAATGGAAGCCATTACCTTACCCATCACCGTGACCGGGATGACATCGCCATAACCAACCGTTGTCATGGTGACTATGGCCCACCACATAGAGGCGGGTATACTGCCGAAAAACTCAGGCTGGGCACGATGTTCAGCATAATAGATCAGACTGGATGCCATGATGATGAGCATAAACAGTACAAAAAGTGCCGCACCGATGGACCGGGCTTCCCGTTGTAGCACCTGTAACAACAATGACATTGAGGAGGAATAACGGGTTAGTTTAAATACCCGAAGCAGTCGCAGAACCCGCATAAAGCGAAGGTCTACAACCAGCATCATACTCAGATAAAATGGCAGAATGACAATCAGGTCGATCAGCGCCAGTGGGGTAAGCATATAACGCAGCCTGCCCCAGAATGGGTGCTTGTGATTACTTTCCCCGTCCTCAACGCAACTCCATACCCGCGCCACATACTCTATCGTAAAGATGATCACCGAGAACACCTCAAAGCCGTAAAACCAGCGACGTTGCTCGGCGTTGATGGATGGCAGTGTTTCCAGCATCACAAACAGTACATTTAGCGATATCAGCACTATCAGCAAGATATCTATCGCTTTTCCCAGGCTGTGCTGCTTATTGCCGATATCGAGAATCTCGTAAATCAGTTTACGTCTGGAGATCATGTAAAACCTGATGACTGTAAGGTTAATGAGCCATAATATCGGCAAAAGGGTTTGATTTTAAAGTGTTTAATCCACGAGATAAAAAGATTGTGTGCTTTTTAGTGATTTAAGCCGGTTTTTCGCTAGATAGGGGGGAGAAAAATATAGCCCTGTTTCAGTTTCAATACGGCAGTCGTATTGATGCTGAGACAGAGCTCGAAAGGTTGGTTTAAGACAGAGCTTAGAACGATTGACACCACTGTTCGGTTTTCAACGGGTCGAGCTGCAAACCTAATGGGGAGCGACAAATAATCTCCTGAACCTGATCTATGCTGATATGAGTGCCCGGCAGCTCTATCAGTTTGTAATTGTGGCTGTTATCCCGGTGGCGAAACTCAACATAGAGAAACAGCTGGTCCCGGGACTGACGTTTACCGGAGGTAACCCAGTAACGAACATTACACTGGTAGAGAGTATGCCAGCAGCTGGCCGGAGTATTGAGTTTTACAGAACGGTTGCCCTGAGCGGTTTCAGTATGGCTGGATTCTGCATAGATATGTGCTTCAAACATGGATCTGCTCCCATTTTCATGAGAGCTGACGTTGTGCGTGGGGGTTACCTGATTTTTGTCGGTAATGACCACATCGTTTTGCCGCCTTTGTTACAGCGTTTGCAAAACAACCACCTTGCCCAGGCAGGCAGGTTGGCGAGGACGTCAGCCCTTCTCTTGATGTTAAAAACTCTTCAGGGAGCAATAATAAGATAACGTGAGGTGGGACGCAACCGCCAGCGACGGGATTAGGGGCTGTCTTTAACGGGAACCGCTATTCAGCGTCAGTGTATCGCCTCGTTGAATCAGTTCCAGGTGTTGCAGAAAGCTCATGCCCAGTAATACGGTGTCTCCCTGCATATGAGGGTTAATATGCGCCGATACATCAGCCCGGGACAAACCCCCCAGTGCCACCGAGTTCAGCCGGGTATCATAGACTTTGATCGTGCCATTCGCGGTGCTGGCATAAGACGCTCTGCCAGGTGTCAGCCCCAGCGCTTTGGCTAGTGCGCCAGGAATACTGATATCAGTCGCGCCGGTATCGAGGAGAAAACGCACCGGCTGGCCGTTAATGGTACCGGGGGCAATATAATGGCCCTGACGATTGCGCTGTAACACCACCGATTGACCGTTTTGCGTTACCCTCAGATCGTGGTTAGGATCATTTTGTTGTAGCAGTCGGTCCTGGAAGAGCAGATAAAACAGGCCCAGGATGATAATCCAGGTGAGGTGGGTAAAGAGTCGGGCAATAAAGCGCCGGCTGCTATCCTGTTGCATAATGCTCCTGTATATTACAAATAAGATAGACTTTAGTCTTATGCTTGCTGTTTTGTCAGCTTTTAGCTCTCAGCATCATCGACATCATAGAAATACCCTTTGTAGCTTATTGCTGCAAGTATGGGTAGGTCAGAATTATACAATGGAGAGTACATAGGTGCAGTTTCATTCCCAACGCCAGATGATTGCTGATGAAGTTCATGCCCGGCCGTTTCAACAGCTGAGTGCGCCAGTAAAAGTACTCCACTTTGCATTGATGCTGGGTGATAAAAGCATCGCCGGGGTGCGTGAAGAGATTTCACAGTTTTTCCTCCAGTGTGGCGGTCAGGCGATGGAGCCGGAAGCCAGCTTCTGTTACCAGCAACTTGATTCTCTGGCACTGCGCTGGGAAGCGCATACCGAGTTTTATACCCTCACTCTATACCACAACCAGCTTGATAGTGGCTGGCATCAAACCCTGCCGGGGTTGCCGGAAAACTGGAGTGATCAGCTTCCTGGTGAACTGGTGACCGGGGTTCAGATTCAGGTGCAGCAATCCTCTGATCAGGCTGATGAGGTGGCAGTTGATGATATATTTCGCAATCATCAGGTGATCGGTTCAAGTGTTATGCGGGGTGCCGCCCGCGTGTGGACTGATTTTCGAGCAGAGGGGGAGTTCTTTCTTGACCGGATTCTGGTGAAGAATATCCATCTGCATGGTTATCAATGTGGGCGACTGCTACAGCGACTCTGTGAGATCGACACCTACAGGGCAGTGGCGTTGTTGGCGTTAGAGCCCGCCAGACAAACGATGAAACAGGTTTCTCAGCTGGACCGGGAGCTCGCGGCAATCACCTTTAAGTTGAGCGAACTTGATAAAGGTGATGAGTCGGAAACGCTGGATGCCCTGATGGCATTGTCAGCCCAGGCGGAAGAGATATCAGCAGATACCGTCAATCGTTTTTCCGCATCGGATGCTTATTACGCATTGGTGCGGATGCGCATTTCTGAACTGGAAGAGGTGCGTATCGAGGGGTTGCAAACCCTGGAACAGTTCATCGAACGTCGCGTAGATCCGGCGATGCGCACCTGGCGTGCGGCAGCACAGCGACTCGAACGGCTGTCTCAGCGAATCGCCAGGGCCAGTAATCTGCTGCGCTCCCGCGTTGACCTGTCCACTGAACAGAAGATCCATGGTCTGCTCAGTTCCATGAACAAACGTACTAGGCGACAGCTGACCCTGCAGGCCAAACTGGAAACCTTCTCAATCATTGTTGTGACCTACTATGTCTTTGACCTGGTGGAACGCACCATCCGTCATCTGACCTCCGGTGAACCTCAGGATATGGCGATCCACTGGCTGAGTTACTCACTGCCGGTGGTGGTGCTGCTGGTCTGGTGGTATGTGCGGCGCATCACCAAAGAGTTTAAATCAGATGATTAATGTTTGTTTTTTATACATTTTTTTCAGGCAGTAGCGGGAGTTTTCAGTCTGGCCTGCAATCCTGTTTGCATCTGCCGGGCAGGCTGTTATACTGCGCGCCTGTCTCGTTCGAGACGACCTTAATTGGTCACGTTATGGTGGCTCCATTGGTCCTCCCGCAACGATAAACCGTGAACCTGGTCAGGCCTGGAAGGGAGCAGCCACAGCGGTGGATTCGTGTGCCGGGATGTGGCTGGTGGAGCTACCACCCAATCCCCATATTTTAAACTTAACTGCACATTTTTTGGCGGTTGTCTTTATTTGCTGAACGATCTCTGTCCCAGAAGTGAGCAGACTTACCTCTACAAGCCGGTGGATTCGTGTGCCGGGATGTGGCTGGTGGGGCTACCACCCAATACCACCTCATCTTTACCAATTTTATCTATCTGCCAATTCGCAGATTGTCTTTCGTGTTTCCGTTAAACCTTGCCTGTGTAGCATGTTGATTGTTGACGCCTGAAAACCTTAATAATCTAGTGTTGCGTTGTTTTTGCTTTACCTGGCAGAACTATTAGTTAGTGATTACTGACAGAAAAGGAAAATAGGAAAAATTCTTATATCAAAGATGTCGCAGCGTTGTATCGTAGGCTGGATTTTTTAAACCATCTATAGGGAATAGACACATGAAAAAAGCACTTTTATCTTTAGGCATTATTGCAGCTCTGACGCCTGCTCTTGCCAGTGCTGCAGACGGTTATATTGGCGGTTCATTTGGGCGCACTGAATTTAATATATCAAGTTCAGAACGAGCAGACCTGAGTAGTATTGGTGTCTCTGTGGAAGATGATAGTGATCAGGGTTTTAAAGTTTTTGGCGGATATCGTTATAACAAAAACATTGCGGTAGAAGCCTTCTATGCTGATCTTGGAGATCTGGAGCTATGGAATGGTTCTATTGGCATAAATTCAGCCGTCGATGGCTATGGTTTATCTGCAGTGGGCCTTTTTCCTGTGTCAGAACAAGTGGATCTGTTTGCAAAAGTCGGTATGTTTCATTGGAGTAATGACCTCTCTTCCAATGTAGGCTATTCAAGCGGAGATGATGGTACTGATATTACTTACGGAATTGGTGCTGCCTATAACATGGAAACCGTTTCGATTCGCGCAGAGATGGAGCGCTTCGATATCGGCGGTACCGATGTTGATATGATTTCTGCGGGTCTGTCGATAAACTTCTGAGTTTATTGAATAAAGCACTCTTCATCTGCTGATGATGAGTGCTTTCTACAATCTAATATGGTTTATGTCACTCTTTCCCTTCCGGGCCTTTATAGAATGTTTTTTGGGTCTGTTACTCTAGCGTTATGTTAACGGATTTACTTTAAACTGCTGGACCTACCTCGTTGCCCATTACTCAAAATCACACCTTCTCAGCCCATTCTGAGCGTTCTTGCTTTAAACTAAGTGGAGTTAAATCAGAGGCAGGATAAGAGGTTAGTGACTATGGTGCCTCATGGAACACACGCGTGGATTGAAAGAATCAGTGAGCATGAATTGCCCGCTTTGTGTTCGACTATCCGTGAGATCGAGAAGATCTCCAAAGATGATACCTCCTCACTGACCCGGCTGGGTCAGGCGGTTTTGCATGATCACGCGCTGACTACCGCGATTCTCAAAGTAGCGAACAGCGCTGGTTATATGCTGCATAATCCCGTTACGACCGTCAGCCGGGCGTCTGTGGTTCTGGGGCTGACTCGCATAAAAAATATCTGTATCACCGCTAAAATGCTCAACAGTCTGCTGAAAAACAGAAAGCTGACGCCCGCCGTGTATGAGCGCTTGCTGAAACTGATGGCGCAGTCGTTTCATGCGGGGATGATTGCAAAGATGATGATGCGGGATTATGAAGAAGATGTGCAGGAAGAGACTTTTATTGCTGCCTTGTTGAATCGTTTTGGCGAGAGTGCTTTCTGGAGTATGGGCGGTCCGGTCACCGTCGAGCTGGATAAGCAGTTAAGGCAAAAGCAGGCGGTTCGGGCTGAAGAGGTCGATTTTATTGTCAGGCAGGCGCTGGGGACAACCTTTGAAAATATGAGCCTGGGGCTGGCGAGTTCCTGGAATATGGGCAATGTGCTGATCAGCTCGCTGGAGGAGCCTGAGCTGCGCACGCCGGAACTGCGCTCGGTGAATCTTGCCGTCCGTTTAAGTGCAACGCTGGCAAACCCAACGCATAGTCGTAATGAACTGGAAAAGGAGCTGGCGGAGGCGGCTGAAATTACTAAGCGGGATACGTGGGATCTGCTGAGTGGCCTTGAAGAGTGCTCTGAGGCAACCGTTGAGTTGCTGCGTTCCTACGGTGCCGGAGTATTAACCCGCTATATTAGTCATGATCTGATCAGCCCGGCAGCGAATACCGAACATCCGCTGGCCGAGGAGATGAGTGATCAGACACTGCAACTGCGAATTCTGCGTGAAATGGCTTTCCTGCCCGATGAACATGCGGATTTTAATTTGATTGTGCAGACCGCTCTGGAGGGGATTCACCGGGGTATTCGGATGCGTCGGACTATCGTTTTTCTTAAATCACGGGAGCGTGGCTGCCTGATGCCCCGATTTATATCAGCCCCCGACTTTAATCAGGTTAAGCGAGAGTTTGTCGTTAGTCTTGGCGGCTCTGCGAATATTTTTACCCATGTGCTCAATAGCCGCCAGCCGGTCTGGGTGGATAATCTGAATGTGCCAAAGTGGCGGGCCTATCTGGATAGCTCATTACGGCAGTTAGTCAGCAGCGATGGCTTTTTTATTGCGCCGATTATCTGGGGAAAATACTGTGTCGGACTGTTTTATGCCGATCGCAATGACCCAGCTGGTAATGCTTGCCCGCGGCAACTGAGTGAAGATGATTTTATGGCGTTTACCCTGTTTGCTCAGCAGACCAATATCTGTTTATCGGTGATTCTTAAAAACACTGAGCGATAAAATATCAGCAGGCGTGTTGCTGATAAAAAAAACGCCGGGTTATGACGTTGAAGTTATCCCGGCGTTTTGTATTTAAGTGATGGATTGAGTCGAACGTTAATGGGAAGCGGAATCACCACCTTCGAGAGAAATTACCTCTTCACTGGCTATCCAGCAGAGATATTCCTCGCTAATAATGCTGACCGGGCAGTGGGGATCCTGAAAACGGATAATCTCTTGTTGTTCGATTAAGCGGTGGCGTCGTATCGCATACTCGTTTGCACTGTTTGCTTTTTGCATCTTCATTTCCTCGCAGGTTAGAAGATTGTTGTTGTTCATGTAAGTTAGACTATTTATTGAGAGTTAGCGAAAGAACAGTTTTCATGCAAAACCTGAATCACGTGATAAATCGCAATTTAGTTGCCACTTAATAGCCGGTTTAGCTGGCGATATCAGACGGTTACCGTTAGCATTGGAAGCCATGAATAAACACCCCTCTCATATAGATTTGCAGCGATGAGTTATCAGGTACTGGCGCGTAAATGGCGTCCCGCAAAATTTCAGGAAATGGTCGGGCAGGAGCATGTGCTCAAGGCTCTGGTAAATGCACTGGATGATGACCGGCTGCACCATGCTTACCTGTTTACCGGCACCCGGGGTGTCGGTAAAACCTCTATAGCCCGATTGTTTGCCAAGTCACTCAACTGTGAGGTTGGCGTGTCTTCCAATCCCTGTGGTGAATGTTCCGCATGTCGGGAGATCAGTGAAGGCCGGTTTGTCGATCTCATCGAAGTGGATGCGGCGTCCCGGACCAAGGTGGAAGACACCCGCGAGCTGATGGAAAATGTCCAGTACGCGCCGACCCATGGTCGTTTTAAAGTGTACCTCATCGACGAGGTGCATATGCTGTCTACGCACTCCTTCAATGCGCTGCTGAAAACACTGGAAGAGCCGCCACCCCACGTTAAGTTTCTGCTGGCGACCACTGATCCGCAGAAACTGCCGGTGACAATTTTGTCCCGCTGTCTGCAGTTTAATCTGAAGAATATGATTCCGGAGCGGATTGTTGAGCATCTGTGTCGGGTGCTGACGGCGGAGAATATCCCTTACGAAGAACCTGCATTATGGCTGTTAGCCCGTTCGGCTGATGGTTCGATGCGTGATGCGCTGAGTCTGACTGACCAGGCGATCGCCTTTGGTGCCGGGTCTGTGGTTGAGGCCGATGTCCGGGCGATGCTGGGAACGATTGATCAGCGCCTGGTTTATCTGTTGGTGGACAGTCTTGCGGCCCATGATGCCAAAGGCTTGCTGACAACGGTGGATGAACTGTCACGCTACTCACCCGATTACAATGCAGTGCTCGGTGATCTGATCAGCCTGATGCACCGCATCGCGCTGGCGCAGATTGTACCGGAGGCTGTGGATAACGGTCTGGGTGACCGGGAACTGGTGCTGGATCTGGCCGGTAAGCTTACCGCAGAAGATGTGCAGTTGTTTTATCAGACCGCCCTGATGGGGCGTAAAGATCTGCCCTTTGTCCCGGATGCCCGGGAAGGGTTGGAGATGACGCTGATGCGGATGCTGGCGTTTCGGCCGGTATCAATGAGTCAGCGGGGATTAAGTGAGCCGGCGGCTGTCGCAGCCGTGACGTCACCCGCAGTGTCTGTTGCAGCAAGCAGTGCTGCTGAAGCGGTTGTCACAAACCGTACCGATGATACTCCCAGTACTCCCAGTACTCCCATACAACAGGATGCCGCTGAACAAGCGCCTGTTATGCCGTCGGCTTCCGATTCAGATCCTCACATGGAACCGCAGGAGTCGCCACCGGATTATGATGAATCCTATCTGCAGGGTGGTTATGAGGATCTGCCGGGAAAAAAGTCTGACACTGATTCTGTACCGTCGGTCGCTGCGGGGCCCTCTGCTGTAACCAGCCATACGGCCCGGCCCGTCGTTGATCTGCCCTGGGAAGACAGTCCCTCTCCTGAGCCACAACACACGGCCCAACCGAGCGGTGCTGCTGCGTACAGCCCTGAGCCGATAAACAGCCCTGAGCGAGAAAACAGCCCTGAGCGGGAATATAGCCCTGAGCCGATAAGCCGCCCTGAGCCAGTAAAAAGCTCAGAGGGCATCGTTAGTTCTGCACCCCAAAGCCCTGCAACGTCCGTCGCTTTCAATAGCCCGGTGTCAGCGGCGGTGCAGCCCGGATCAGAGCCCGCGGATGTGGTTGAACCCGAGCCTGAGGTCAGCACCGCGATTGCTCAGTTCAGCCCCGATCAGTGGGTGTTGCTGGTTGAGCTGATCGGCCTGACCGGTATGACTTACAGTATCGCATCGAACACCTCGTTGGAGTCGGTGGGGGATAGCTGGCGCTTTCATTACACCGAAGAGCAGAAAGCGCTGCTGAGTGATATTCATATCGACCGTATTCGTGAGTCGATTGGTCATTATTTTAATACCCCGGTTGAGGTAGAATTCACCTTAGGCAGTTATGGTCGTGAGACCCCCAGCCAGTATCGCGACCGGAAACGGGCCGAGCGTCTGGCCGAGGCTGTCAGTTCAATCCAGAATGACCCGGTTGTGCAGTCAGTGATTGAGCGATTCTCCGCCAGCATTGACCTGCAATCGGTTCAGCCGATCGATTAGCGTGGTGTGATTGGTCCGTCAGAGTATTAAGTAAAAAACTAAGCCAGTAATGTAACAGAGGCGAGAAAGATTATGATGAAAGGTGGCATGGGTAACCTGATGAAACAGGCCCAGAAGATGCAAGCCGATATGCAGAAAGCGCAGGAGGAGATCGCTAAAGCTGAGGTTAATGGCGAGTCCGGTGCGGGTCTGGTGAAGATTGTCATGAATGGTCGTCACGACGTTCGCAGTGTGGTTATCGACGACAGTCTGATGCAGGAAGATAAAGAGATTCTCGAAGATCTGATCGCGGCCGCCATCAATGATGCGGTGCGTAAGGTTGAAAGCACCACTCAGGAAAAAATGGCAAAAATAACCGGCGGCATGGCTATGCCTCCGGGCTTTAATATGCCGTTCTGAGGCGTTTGACACTATGTCATTTAGCCCCCTGATTCAGGATCTGATTGATGCGTTTCGCGTGCTGCCGGGTGTCGGGCCGAAAACCGCTCAACGGATGGCGTTTCATATGCTTGAGAGAGATCGTAGCGGCGCCAACACACTGGCCGCAGCACTGACGGTTGCGGCGGATAAGGTCGGCCACTGCAACAGCTGTCGAACCCTGTCAGAGAATGAACTCTGTTCGATCTGCGCTGATAGCAGTCGTGATGACAGCCAGATCTGTGTGCTTGAGTCGCCGGTGGATATGCTCGCGATTGAGCAGACCGGCGGGTTTAACGGTGGTTATTTTGTCCTCATGGGTCATCTGTCGCCCATCGATGGTGTTGGCCCGGATGACCTGGGGCTGGATCAACTGTTTAAACGGCTGGAATCGGGCGCAGTAAAAGAGATGATTCTGGCAACCAACCCGACAGTTGAAGGCGAGGCGACTGCCCACTTTATCGCCGAACAGATTAAACACCTGGATATTCGGGTGACCCGCATTGCCCACGGTGTGCCGGTGGGTGGCGAACTTGAATATGTCGATGGCGGAACCCTCGCCCATGCAATGGCCGGTCGCCGGTCGATGAACTGAGGTACAGATGACACAAGCGTATAACTGGCAGTTGCTTGAAGCTGCTGCTGAACAGCCGGTCTGGATTACTGACGACGAAACGCTTGCCCGTTACTGCAGCGAGTGGCAGGAACTGCCGCTGATTGCGCTGGATACCGAGTTTATCCGGGTGGATACGTTTTACCCGGTTCCCGGCTTAATTCAGGTCGCGGATGACCGCTGTTGCTATCTGATCGACCCCCTGAAGATCGAAAACTATGCCCCCATGGTGCAATTGTTTCGTAACCCTTCGGTGCTTAAAGTACTGCATGCGGGCAATGAAGACCTGGAACTGTTCCTCTATATGTTTGGCGAGCTGCCGGTACCCTTTTTTGATACTCAGGTGGCTGCGGGTTTTCTCGGCTGGGGTTTTTCGATGGGCTATCAGCGGCTGGTAGAACATGCGCTGGAGGTTAAACTGGATAAAGGTGAAACCACCTCAGACTGGTTGCAGCGTCCACTAACCCCCTCGCAGGAACACTATGCTGCTCTGGATGTGGCTTATCTACCGGTGCTGTGTCAGCAACAGATGGCCGAGCTTGACGCGCGGGGCATGACTGAATGGGCGCGGGAAGAGACTGCTCTGTTGCTGGCGATAACCCCCGATAGCGATCCGGATGGTGTCACCTATTACCAGCGTTTTAGCCAGGCCTGGAAATTGTCTCCGGAAAAAATTGCCGCTCTGCGAGATCTGACCGCCTGGCGCGAACGGATCTGTCGGCAACGGGATGTTCCCCGCAACCGGGTGCTGAGAAATCATGCGTTGCTGGACATCATTAATAAGTGGCCAAAAGATCTGCAGGCGTTGTCCCGGGTCGAAGATATCCGCATGCAGCAGGTTAAGCAGGATGGTGAGGTGATACTGGGTTTCCTTAAAACGGCACCCCAGTCTGCGGCAGCAAAGCCGCCTGCATCGATTCACCGGCCGTTGAGTTTTAAGTGGAACAAACCACTCAAAGTATTGAAAGCGATGGCGCGCACAAAAGCTGAAGAGCTGAATATCGCGCCGGAGATATTGTTACGTAAGAAAGATCTTGATGCCCTGATCAGAACGGAAAATCAGGGGCAATTCAGCTTACCGCCCAGTCTCTCAGGCTGGCGTAAAGCAGTGATTGGTGATGCGCTGTTGGAAAAGTTGCAGAGCCTGGAAGTACAAGAGTGTCTATGAAGAAGATTTGCAGTGTGTTTCGCAGTTCGAAGAAAGATGAGATGTACCTTTACGTCGATAAAACGGAAAAAATGAAGCGGGTGCCTGATGCGCTGAAAGAGATGTTTGGTGCGCCGGTGCATGTGTTTGATATGTTGCTGACCCCGGAGAAAGAGCTATCCCGGGTTGATGCGGCGAAGGTGCTGGAAGATATCCGCGAAAAAGGCTACTTCCTGCAGATGCCACCGCCAAAAGATGATTATCTGCTTGACCTGTTTAAGGACCGGCCACAAACCGGGGTGCGCTAGTGGCTGACCAAGTTTTCTGGCGCACTAAGTCGCTGCAGGAGATGTCACCACCGGAATGGGAATCTCTTTGTGACGGTTGTTCGCTCTGCTGTCTGCACAAGCTGGAAGATGAAGATACCGGTGAGGTTTATTACACCAGTGTCGTCTGTCATCTGCTGGATATGGAAACGCTGTATTGCACCAAATATGAAGAGCGCTGCTCGCTGGTGCCACAGTGTGTCAAACTGCGGCCAGAAGATGTCAAAGAGTTTCACTGGTTGCCGCCCAGCTGTGCCTACCGCCTGATACACGAGGGTAAAGAGCTGCTGGAATGGCATCCGCTAGTCAGTGGTCGCCGGGAATCTGTCAAAGAAGCGGGTGCTTCGGTGTTGGACTGGTATGAGATCACCGATGATAAGATCAAAAGTGATGATGACTATTTCGATTATCTGATCGAGTAATCATCAGTTAACGATTGCCTGAGCTAATGTATCAGAACGATAAAGACAAAAAAGGAGCGCCTGGCGCTCCTTTTTATCTTTGATATATAAACTTCGTTTTTCAGTGAGGATTTTTATTTCACCAGGATCACTTGCTAAACTCTTCCATGCGCTGGGCAAACAATTCCTGGCAGGGTTCAATAATTGCCTTGAGGTCACTCTTTAGCCGGCTGCCCATCAGTTCCGTTTTTTCGGTTTTGAAATATTCAATCACTAGCAGCTCTTCCGTACGATTATTCGCCGCGATATCCATGCCGTCACCTATACAGTAGGCATACACAGGCAGATGAACGTTCACGACTTTATCGATCTGATCCTGATCGAGTAACAGTTTATGCATCGTCAGATAGCGGCGGTATTCTTGCGTTGCGGCCGCTGCCATCCCTTTCAGTTGAGTACTGGAAAAGCGCCTGGACTCCTCCTGACTGGCTAACAGCTGTCTCATTCGGGTATGAATAGTAGAGACCTCCTCATCGAAGGTATGCGGGGAATAGCGCTCGTTGGTGCGCTTATACTGCTCCAGTTCAGTGACTTGTGCCTGCAGGGTGGTGATCTGTTCACGCATCACCTCCGCTTCATTCAGCAGTTTAAACCGTTCATCCTTCAGCGTAGTGATAACCCGCTGTGTCGGCGTCATATCCTCTTTGGCAATCGTCGGCGCGAGGTTATTCAGGATATCGGCATCTGTCACCGTTGAATCTAGTGGAATCACCAGTTCGCCAAAGTTTTCAACTTTTTTGCGATTTTCTGCCTGCTGTTCGCTGATGGTGGTATAGATAAAATAACCAGACGCCGCGGAGATAATCAGCAATAACGGCCCGCCAATCAGCAACGCGAGTTTCAGTCTGCTTAACTGCATTAAATCGATCCCTGTACTCAGTTCTTGATAGCCATATAATTATGGGTCAGTTCGATCATATCAAGCAGCACATTGCCCGTTTCGGTGAGGATAGCCTCCTGTTCCGGGCTGATGATTTTACCCTGAGCGTCTTTTTCCAGCAGGTCTTCCAGTTCTGACAATGCTTTAATCGTTGGCTGTTGTTTGGCTGTACGGCGCTGATTCTCCTGATCCAGCAACCACTGCTCGGAACTATCGCGCTCCGCCTTTAGCGTGGTTTCATTCAATGACAGCTCTTTATCCTGCTTATTTTCATGCATCCGCTTAATCTGGGCATTCATAAACAAAAAGTCAGGGTTGAATTTTGTCCGCTCAATGTGACGGCTATTCAGTTCCGGTAGAATGGCGCTGAAGTTGATATAGCGCTGATGCGGAACCTCATGCACCATATCCCAGGGGAGTGCGCCTTTCAGAGAGCTCTCTCCGATCTCTTCGGTGTCATACAGGGTTGGCATCATGATATCCGGCACGACTCCTTTATGTTGGGTGCTTTCTCCGGAGATGCGGTAGAACTTAGCGTGGGTCAGCTTAATCTGGCCGTGGTGCAGGGGTGAGAGTGTCTGCACTGTGCCTTTCCCGAAGGTTTGGCTTCCCACGATCAGACCGCGCTGATAATCCTGAATCGCACCGGCGAATATCTCGGATGCGGAAGCGCTGAGCCGGTTAACCAACACCGCCATCGGGCCGTCATAGGCTACCCGGGGGTCAGCATCTCCCTGAATATTCACCCGCCCCTGAGGGTCTCTGATCTGAACGGTTGGTCCGCGGCTGATAAACAGGCCCACCAGTTCGTTGGCTTCACGCAGTGAACCGCCGCCGTTGTTGCGCAGGTCGATAATCAGACCGTCGACATCTTCCGCTTTGAGACCCTCGATCAGTTTTGCAGTATCGCGGGTGGTGCTCTTATAATCGCTGTCGCCGCGCTGCAGTGCTGCAAAGTCGAGATAAAAGGCAGGAATACTGATCACACCCAGTTTGTAGGGTTTGCCCAGGTGTTCAACCTGAATGATCTTGCTTTGCGCCGCTTGCTCCTCAAGTTTTACCTTGTTGCGGGTTATCTTAATAATCTTATGTTGTGTGCCATCGCCGTCGGCGGGTACAACATCAAGGCGGACGATGCTGTCTTTAGGGCCGCGAATCAGCGCAACCACTTCATCAAGACGCCAGCCAACCACATCTTCAATCTCGCCATCTTCGCCCTGACCTACACCGATTATCAGATCAGCGGGTTTAAGCTGACCAGCCTTATCTGCAGGTCCGGCAGGCACCAGACGCACCACTTTGGTATTGTCATTTTCACTCTGCAACACCGCGCCAATACCTTCCAGCGACAGGCTCATATTGATATTGAAGTTTTCTGACAGGCGGGGCGAAAAATACTGCGTATGGGGGTCAAACTGCATTGTCAGCGCGTTGGCAAAACTCTGGAATACATCTTCATTATTGGTTTGCAACGCCCGATTCAGTTGGCTTTTATAGCGCTTTATGAGCGTTTTTTTGGCATCACCGACCTGCTTATCAGCCAGTTTCAGGCCCAGTAGGGCGCTTTTCAGACGTTTGCGCCAGAAATCGTCCATCTCCGCCTGACTGCCGGTCCATGCGCTCTCTTTGCGGTCAGTTTCGATGGTTTCATCACGATCAAAATTAACGCTAAAGTCCGGGCTTTCGAGGGTTGCAATCAGCTTTTCCAGACGTTCCTGGGTGCGCAGCTGGTAGCGGTTGAAGATAGCATAGGCAGCGCTGAGATCGCCGCGGCTGATCTCATCATCGATCTGCGAACGGTATTGCTGAAACTCATCAATATCAGACTGGTAAAAAAAGGCTTTGGAGGGGTCAAGGCTTTCCAGATACTGATCGAGCACTTTGCCTGACAACTCATCATTCAATACGATACTGTTATAGTGATCCTGATTGAGGGATGTGACAATATCGGTGATTGTCTGACTGTGAATCATATCCGGCTGCAAAACAGTCTGTGTCAGTGCGCTTGCCGGCAGTGTGGTCATCAGGCCTAATGCGAGAGAAGATGCGGCGACCAATCGACGTAAGTTACGTGTATACATCAAGCTGTATGTTCCTGTTTTGCTACTACATATAGACTCTGAGACAGACAAATGACCAGCTTGGTTCCGTAACTCAGAAAATCTGAGTGTAGTCTTGTCGCGTGCTGATGTAAAATCAACGGCTTATCTCATATTTATTAATTGAAGCGGGTAAACCTACTGTGGTTATACGAGTTTTGGGAATTTTGGTTTTGTCGCTGTTAGTCACCATAACCAGTGGGTGTGGGGAAACAGAGGAGGAGAAACAGTTTCATCAGGAGTTGCTGGATAAAGCGCTGAATGATGATACCAAAAAAGCAGGCGCTCAGTTTCTGCAGGACAATGCCAAACGCGATGGCGTAGAGGTGACCGACTCTGGTTTACAGTATGAGGTTTTGCAGGCGGCAGATGGCCCTAAGCCGGGTATACTCAACCGGGTGCGGGTAAGTTACACTGGCTGGACAGTTAACGGAGAGCAGTTTGAAAGCTCTGTTGGTGCAGAGGAAAATCCCGTTTTTCCCATCAGAGATGTGATTAAAGGGTGGCGTGAGGCGCTGCTTCAAATGTCTCCGGGGGCACGTTGGAAGATCTATCTGCCTTCCGAATTAGGCTATGGTGCGAGAAGTCCCGGCGGTATGGTACCGGCAAACTCAGCACTGATTTTTGAAATTGAGTTGTTAGAAATCCTGCCTCAGGAAAAGGCTGATCAATAATGCAAAAACAAGAGTTTAATAAGCAACTATTTGATTTTCTGGCGGCGTCACCGACTCCGTTTCATGCGGTGTATGAGATGCGTGGACGGTTGCAGGAAGCCGGTTTTATCGAACTGGAAGAACAGAATGTCTGGAATGTCTGGCCGGGTGGGCGCTACTTTATCGTTCGCAATGAGTCGTCGATTATTGCCTGGACACTGGCCTCCAGCGCTAATCTTGCCAATACCGGTTTTCGTATGGTGGGAGCTCACACCGACAGCCCCTGTCTCAAGGTTAAGCCGAATCCTGAAAGCGTTAGTCAGGGTTGTCTGCGTCTCGGTGTAGAGGTGTATGGCGGGGCGTTGTTAAACCCCTGGTTTGACCGGGATCTGTCGCTGGCCGGGCGGGTCAGTTATGTCAGTACCGATGGCGCTATGCGCAGTGAACTGGTTAACTTTGAGCGCCCGGTTGCGATCATTCCGAGTCTGGCGATTCACCTGGACCGCGAAGTCAATCAGGGCCGCAACGTTAATCCACAAACCGAGATGCCGCCAGTGATGGCGCAGCTGCAGGGTGATGGCAAAGCGGAACTGCGTGAGATACTGAAAAATGAGCTGTTAGCGAAGCATATCGATGATGTCGCTGAGATTCTCGATTACGAGCTATTTTTCTATGATGTGCAGAAACCGTCCTATATCGGTCTGAACAATGAGTTTTTCGCCTCAGCCCGACTGGATAACCTACTGAGCTGTTTTATTGGCATGCAGGCATTGATCGATTCAAACGCTGATCAGAACACGCTGCTGGTCTGTAATGACCATGAAGAGGTGGGCAGCATGAGTGCTGCAGGAGCGCAGGGGCCGATGCTGAAGCAACTGCTGGAACGATTGTTGCCTGATCCAGAGTCCCGTCACCGGATGATCGCCAATTCAATGATGGTATCGGTGGATAACGCTCATGCGGTGCATCCAAACTTCGCTGATAAGCATGATAGTAATCATGGCCCGCGGATGAATGCCGGTGCGGTGATAAAGATTAATGCCAACCAGCGTTACGCCTCCAATAGCGAAACCGCTGCGCTGTTCCGTCATATTGCTCAACAGGAAGATGTGACGCTGCAATCTTTTGTGGTGCGCAGTGATATGGCCTGTGGCAGCACTATCGGCCCGATTACCGCAGCCAATCTCGGTGTGAAAACCGTTGATATCGGGGTGCCACAACTGGCGATGCACTCGATTCGGGAACTGGCAGGCAGCGATGACCCGGTCGGTCTGGCGAAGGTGCTCAGTCGCTTCTATTGTCAGGAGAAGGTGTAAAGCCTGCGATATCTGCTGGCTGAGTAGGCATGACTGATGTGGAGGCGATATGCGCTGTCATATGCCTCCACTCAGTGTCAGGCTTCCGGCTGATAAATGCCACAGGCGATATAACAATCGTTACCGAATCGCCGGACAAAAGTGTGCTTAGGTTCATCTTTGCCGGTGTGTGGATTCAGATAAGCGTAGCTATACCAGCCCTGGCCCTGTTCCCGGGCAATCGCTACCAATGGCGGACACAGCGGCTTACCGCTGGCATCTCTGGCCTCGGCTAAATTCTTGCCGACCAGCGCGGGATTGCCACCATGGGCCAGCATAGTGCCGTTGAAATCCTGGACCAGCACGTAGAGCTCGCCCTGCACAAAATCATCTTCGTGATCGTTGAAGGCGGTAATTGCCTTGTCCCGTCCATGTTTCTGGGCGTAATCGTGAGCCCGATGCACCAGCGCCTCGGCGTCCGCCTTGCTCACCAGTCGAAACTGACCGATCAGGTGTTTCATCTCTTTGGCTGACCCTGATAGCCTCGCTACGATCTGGCCGTTATGGTTGACGTTGCTGGAGGTTTCATCCATCAGTCTGGCTACCTGATGCAGGCTACTGGACAGCTCTGCCGTTGTTGCTGTGGTTTGCCTGGACGCTTCGGTGATCTGTTCGATCTTACTCACCAGCGAGGCTATATGGCTCAATATATCGCTCAGGGCGGTTTCGGACTGTTGCGCAGACTCGGTACCGCTCTGTGTGATAAGCACCCCCTGATCCATCATTGTCACGGCGTCATTGAGCTCCTGCTGCATGGTTTCAACCGTCAGGCGGATCTTGTTGGTCGCCTCAGAGGTCTTCTCTGCTAAATCCCTGACTTCACTGGATACCACGGCGAAGCCTCGCCCCTGATCACCGGCTCTGGCTGCTTCTATCGCGGCGTTAAGGGCTAAAAGATTGGTCTGGGAGGCGATGTTACTGATGAGATCGACAATCTGGCCTATCTCGCCGGAACGCTCGCCCAGTCTACGAATAACCCCCGCCGAATCCACAACGATCTCGGTGGTTTTGTGCATCGTGTCGATCGTGTGGTGAATGATTGTCTGTCCCCGCAGCGCCACTTCATTGGCTTCATAGGAGTTTTCTTCTGCGTTTTTGCAATTCATCGACACTTCGGCCGCCGCGGCCGAGAGTTCCTCGCTGGCTGAAGCGGAAGTGTTCAGCTGATTGACAATCTCATCCGTGGCCCGGTCAATATTGTTCAGATTGGCGTCAAGCCCCTGGGCGGAGTGGGCCAGCAGAACACTGTTATGGGAAAACTGAGTCAGGGTATGCTTCAGCGTGTCGATAGCCTGTCTCAGATCGGCCGCGGTTTCATCTTCGACCGGATCCTCGCGTTCGGCATCTGGTGTCAGATCGCTTCTGACCAGCCGCCCGACCATAGCCGCCACGGCAGGCTGGACCCGAAGGCCGTGTCGCTCTCTGAACCAGATCGCTGCGCAAAGCAGCAGTGATACCCCCCACCCAACCGAGCTGATCAGAAACCCGCTTGCTATATCCTTATTGTCTGACGTGGCACCGTTAATCCGATAAGCCAGAAAACACCATGCACCGATAAACAGCACCGCTGCCGCAGCAGTCAGAAGCCTCTTCGACATATACATTCCCCGAGGGTAACCTCTATTATTGTTGTGGTTTAAGAATGAATATAAGCATAACTGTTTAGTTTGGTAAACGTTTAGTATCTAAACTAGTTGTCAGTGTGGGTATAAAGCTCGCGGGAATGCGAACCTTCCCTGATCAAGGGGCACTTTCTTTTGAACAGGGTCTGGGTAGATATAACCTTGTCTCGCTCCCACGCTCCCGCGTGGGAATGCATATATAAAACATAACAAATTGCTCAATGCGGGCCTGCGGCTGCAACTCCTTTCAATTGGCCATTGGCAAAGTATTTAAGCACTTTTTTCATGACTTATTGCATCTATTGCATGGCGGATTAGATCTCGTTCCTCCCTTCCCGGTTTGTTTTTTTCAAGTCAGATCAGACCCGATATAACTTAAATCGCGACCTTGCTGACCTGATACAGCCCGCCGAGCACGATATATTCACTCTCACATCTGAATGCGCCGGGAAGCAGGTCGGGGAAAAACAGGATTTTACTGAAGGGTACCTGGCATTGCAGCAAGGTGTCGCCAAAACTGTCGCACTGTTCCAGGCTGCTGCTGAAGGATGTCAGGTTGTTAAGAATCACCGCTGAACGGGTTTTTGGCCCCTGAAACAGGGTGTCGTATTCATCCAACCGATTGGTGGCGCGATAGAGCTGGTAGTGTCGGCGCTCAGGGAAACGTCGGTGTAGTTCATACTGGCAATAGCTGTACAGCAGATCCAGCTGGCTTTCCAGGCTGTTGGTGTTGTACAGACCGGCACTGCGTTCCTGGGTATAGTTGAAGTAGATCTCTGATTCGAAATCCCGCAGCGGGCCTTTGTGGTTGCGGGCCAGTAAGCCAAAGCGGGACTCTACCCAGCCTTTCATCACCGCCGCTTCACGGCTGTCGGAGTCGAACAGCCAGCCGCGCAATAATCGTCGGTAATCAGCCTTGTGGCGTGCTTTTTTGTTGTTTTGTTGAACTGTGGTTACCGCGTCAGACGCCCGTTCAGTTGCCTGATAGCCCGCTTCTTCAGGGGTAGAAAGCAGAAACGACGCCTGCATATAGGTCTCAAACGCAGTGGCTCTGTCAGCAGTCACTTCTATGCTATCCAAATGGTTAAACAGCGGTTGATGGAACGTCGCTATATTGTCGAGAAAGATCGCCTCCGGATAGCGCTGAAATGTCAGGCTGCCCAATATGATGGCAGGGTAATTGCAATGGTTAACGGGCAGGCGTGCGTAAACGGGCAGTGTCGGTTCGCCAGGGGCTATATGTTGGATCAGTTCTAAGGGTGAGTCTGCCATGCGCTGCTAAATCTTCATCGACACGTTTCGCACTATTATATGGGTGATGGTCACTTGCCGGGTGATCTGCGTCAATAAGGAGAGAAAATGGTTTCACTCAATGAGCGTTATCAGGGCTGCTTGCTCGGGCTGGCGGTAGGCGATGCGATCGGTACCACGCTGGAGTTTAAGCCTCCCGGCAGTTTTACGCCGATTGACGATATGGTCGGTGGCGGCCCGTTTTATCTGCAACCGGGGCAGTGGACCGACGATACCTCGATGGCGATCTGTCTGGCGGAATCACTGATTGAGTGCAACGGTTTTGACGCCCGGGATCAGATGCAGCGCTACGCTCGCTGGTGGAAAGAGGGGCTGCACAGCAGTACCGGGCGCTGTTTTGATATTGGCGCAACAGTGGCGAATGCGCTGCATCTGTTTGAGTCATCGGCGGAGCCTTTCAGTGGGGATACCCATCCGATGTCCGCCGGTAATGGTTCACTGATGAGACTGGCGCCGGTGGTGCTGTATTACAGCGAACATCCGGATTTGATGGGCTATGTCAGTGATGCTTCCCGCACGACCCATGGTGCGCCGGAGTGCATTGATGCCTGCTGTTATTTCGCGGCCATCATTGCCCGCTGCATTCGCGGTGCCAATAAAAATATGTTGATGTCGTCAGCGGGATATCTGCCGCAAAGCAAAAAAGTCAGGCTGATCGCCACCGAGGAGTTTCTACAAAAACCGATTGCTGAGATCAGAGGCAGCGGCTATGTGATCGATTGTCTTGAGGCGGCGTTGTGGTGCTTTTTTCACACAGATAGCTTTGACGATGCGGTATTGATGGCGGCTAATCTGGGGGATGATGCGGACACCACCGCCGCAGTATGTGGTCAGATCGCCGGGGCTTATTACGGTGTCAACGGTATCAGACCCTCCTGGCTTGACCTGCTACATCAGAAAACATTTTTGCTGTCGCTGGCGGATCAGCTCTATCTACAAACAACCGAAGCAAAGCTCAGCTCGACGCTGATCAGTTAAGCGATGCGCCGTTAAGCGCTGATAAGAGAAGCCGGGCTAAGTGTGATTGTCATAAACATGACAAACCTCTGACGTACCGGCTGGGGTCTATTTTTGTTACACATCGGACAACGTTATGCAGATCAATCAGTTAGCTGTGTTTTTGTTGCTGGCGTATGTTTTGCAACCAGACAATGATCAACACCTGACAGAAAGCGATTTATGAAACCGAATTTAGACTGGTCAGATTATGAAAGCGCGGGGCTGGGCGATGCCTACGCGGATATACCCAAAACCGGCGGAAACTTTGCGAAAGCTGTGTCCGTTTGTATCAACAGCCTGGTGTGCCTCAGGCCTGTGACAAAAAGCGTGATGTGCCCCAGCTTTCGGGTGCGGCAGGATGCTGCCTTCTCTCCGGGCGGCCGAAGTCGGCTGCTAAAACGGCTGCTGAATGATGAGATTACCGCTGCAGAGAAGCAGCAGTTAGATGAAGCGATGCGTGCCTGTGTCGGCTGTAAGGGGTGTAAACGGGAGTGTGAAAGTGGCCTGGATCTGGCGACGATCCGCTCGGAATATCTGGCCCAACCTGACAATCGTAGCGGCTATCAATTGCGGGACCGGTTATTTGCCAACCTGCCTTTGTTACTCCGGTTCCCCAATCTATTGCGCGCAGGCGTTGCTTTACGCAATCGCAGTCCGCTCATTAGTGGCTGGCTGGAACGCGCTATCGGTATCAGCGCCAAAGTAGCGCTGCCCCTGCCCAGTCGCCATCGGTTGGCCGAGGTAACACCGGGCAACGTGGTTGGTATAAAAGAGAACACTGTCCTGATGCTGACAGACAGTTTATCCCGAGGCTTTTCCCCCGAGATCTTTATCGCCGCTCAGGAAGTGATGGCCCGGGCGGGTTATGATGTGCGCTTTCTAGGTGCCCGGGGTGGTGTGATTGAAGGACGCAGCTGGTTTTCATCGGGCAATATTGATCAGGCCCGCCAGCAAGCATCCCGGTTGCTGGATGAACTCAGCCCGTATATTGCCAGTAATACGCCGATCATCGGTCTGGAACCTTCATCAGCACTGATGCTGCGGGATGAATACCTGCAGCTGGGTCTGAATGAAAACGCCACTGCGCTGGCGAAAAATGTTTACCTGTTTGAAGAGTTTATCGCCCGGGAGATCAGCGCCGGACGGTTCAACCTGCCACAGCGTACACCAATTGAGAAAAAGGTGTTGGTGCATGGTCATTGTCACCAGAAAGCGGTTGGCGCGATGAAGTCCGTGCGCAAAGTCTTGAAACTGATACCGGAGCTTGAGTTTGAGTTTATCGATACCAGTTGCTGCGGCGGTGGCGGTAGTTTTGCCTATGAAAAAGAGCATCAGCAGGATTCTGAAAAGATGTTTAATCTGTCGTTGCAACCGGCGCTGGCAGCCGAGCCGGACGCGCTGGTGATCGCCAATGGTTTCTCCTGCCGCTCGCAGATCTTGCACTATGCCGAGCGCAAGACGCTGCATCTGGCTGAACTGTTGCAGATGACGTTATAGCTGCGGACTTTATAACAGAGACCTGTATCACCCTCATCCGCACGTCTGGCAGGCCGTTAACAGGGCCATCACGTACGACCAGACGTTGCTGATGTTAAACACAGTTTTTGTTTTGGAAAGCCTTTGTTTAAGACCGCGTTCCTCTCCGGCGTCACCGCTGTTTTTCTGCGATTCAAGTCAGTCCTTCTGATGATATCGATGCTGTTATGCCATGATATTTTTTCTTCTTCTCAACATCCCCGGGTAAACCCGTTTGTTGAGCGCTCATCTCACCGGGAGCACACCTTCCTGCTTATGTAGCATTTCTGACAAAGACTCAGCTTTGTTGTGTGTTGTCGAATGTAAGTTTTTTATAACTGATTGTTTATAAAGATATTATTACTTGGAATGTAGTTTGCAGTATCCCTATGCAATGAACGCGAATTAACACATTTTTCGTTAGTAAGCTCAGTCATACGATAAGGTCCAGTGAGGTTCCTGATGTCTGCAAACAGAATAGTGACAATCAACGATACTACGCTCCGTGACGGTGAGCAGACTGCCGGTGTTGCTTTCAATGCGGATGAGAAGATCGCGATTGCACAGGCACTGCATCAGGCGGGTGTACCTGAACTGGAGATCGGTATTCCGGCGATGGGAAGCGCTGAGTGCGAGGTGATCCGTGCGATTGCTGCGCTGCCTCAGCGTCCGCAGTTGATGGTCTGGTGTCGGATGTGTGACACCGATATTGCGGCGGCTAAAACGACCGGTGTGGATACCCTCAATCTCTCCATCGCGGCTTCAGCACAACAGATCCGGTATAAGTTGGGTAAAACCCCAGAGTGGGTGTTGCAGCAGATCGATTACTACGTAAAAACCGTGGTTGATCTGGGCTTTAGCGTCAGTGTTGGCTGTGAGGACTCTTCGCGGGCGGAGCCTGATTTTCTGAAAACCATGTTTGAAGTGGCAGCCAATGCCGGTGCTAAACGGGTTCGCTATGCAGATACTCTGGGGTTGATGGAACCCTTCTCTCTGTTCAGTGTTATCAGCGACCTGAGGGCATCGACCGATCTGGAGATTGAGATGCACGCCCATGATGATCTGGGTCTGGCCACCGCCAACTCAATGGCTGCCGTCTGTGCCGGGGCCACCCATGTGAACACCACCGTGAATGGTCTGGGCGAACGGGCCGGTAATGCCGCCCTGGAAGAGGTTGTTATCGGGTTATCACAGCTTTACGGCATCGATTGTGGTGTTGATTTCACTAGTCTTCCAAGCCTTTCAGCCCGGGTTGAACAGGCATCCGGGCGGCTGGTTCACTGTCAGAAAAGTGTGGTTGGCAGCCATGTTTTTACCCATGAGTCCGGCATTCATACCGATGGCTTACTAAAAGATCAGCGCAACTATCAGGGGCTTGACCCGCTTAAGCTGGGTCGCTCACATCAGTTGGTGCTGGGTAAGCATTCCGGAGCGAACACGGTTAAACATGTCTATCAGGAATTGGGAATCTCACTCAGCCGCGATCAGGCGGAGATCCTCCTGGCCGAAATCCGTCAGCGGGTCACTCTGAATAAACAAAGTCTCTCCGCGATAGAGCTGATTCGTCTCAGTGAAGAACTTTTACCGGTTGCGGGAGAGATCTATGAACCATCTATTGTGGCACTTTGAACACGCGCTCAAATCTGGCATGCAGTGTGCTGTATTAATGATTGCAGCGGATAGTGCAGGGCGACGCGGATGAATATGAAAATGGAGGCTATCCCAATGATGACCAGCAGTCCGAAGGGGCTTTGGGCGACCTGGAAAGAGGATGTGAACTGCGTCTTCGACCGTGATCCTGCGGCACGAAACTACTTTGAGATTTTGCTGACCTATCCCGGCGTTCATGCGGTTCTGATGCATCGGCTTGCACATAAGCTATGGAAAGCTAAGTGGTTTTTCAGTGCTCGCTTACTGGCTTATCTGGTGCGCTTGCTGACCAACGTCGATATTCATCCCGGTGCCCGTGTCGGTGCCCGGCTGTTTATTGATCACGGTGCGGGTGTTGTTATCGGTGAGACTGCTGAACTGGGTGATGATGTGACGTTGTATCACGGCGTTACTCTGGGAGGTACCAGCTGGAATAAAGGTAAGCGGCATCCAACCCTGGGAGATCGGGTTCTGGTCGGTGCTGGCGCAAAAATTCTGGGTCCGATCATCGTTGGTGCAGATGCAAGGGTAGGCGCGAACTCTGTGGTTGTCGGCAATGTACCCGAGGGTGGCACCGTCGTCGGTATTCCGGGTCGGGTGGTCACCGACCAAAAAGTCAATGCGGGGCCGGGCGGCATCAATCTTAACCATCATATGATTCCCGACCCTGTCGGCCGGGCGATGGCCTGCATGCTGGAGAGGATCGATAAGCTTGAAGCGCAACTGGAAAAGCAGGGCGCGCTGGAGGTCGGTTATCAGTTTAAATTTTACAGTCAGTGTGAGCCCAACAGCGATATATGTGACAACGAGTGCCCTGACGGCAAGAAATATGCGCATGCGCATGGAGAATGATTATGGATCTGCACAGTTTTGAAGACGGTGATCTTTATTTTGAAGCGCCTTTAGCGCCAGAGGTGATGGCATTACTGAATCAGGCCGCAGAGGCGTATGGCGATGGCGGGGCTGAATCTTTTCTGATGAAAGCGCGCTTTATGGCCCCTGATAACCTGATGGTGCTGGTGGCGTTGTACCGGTTTTATTACTACCAGCATCGTTATATCGAGGCGCTGGGTATTGCTGAGGAAGCGCTGGATGTTTCCGGGCGGATGTTTGGCTTTGACCTGGGCTGGCGGCGGATGACATTGCAGCATCTGTCCTACGGCATGGTTGAGTCATTTGGCATGGTGCGTTTTTATCTGTTGGTGCTGAAAGGCAGCGGTTATCTGTGTCTGCGCCTGGGAGAGCTTGAAGAGGGTATCGACCGGCTGGAAAAAGTGGTTGAACTGGATAGCCCTGATCGCCTGGGCGCCCGGTCGCTATTAGAAGTGGCTTACAACCAGAAAGGGATCTATTCGCTAGATCAACGAATGAGTGCATGAGGTGAGACGATGAGTGATATGACTTTTATGGATGACCTGGAAGAACTCAGTTCAGCTGAAGATTTTCTTGAGTATTTCGACATTGAGTTCGATAAGAGCGTGGTACAGGTGAACCGGTTGCACATTATGCAGCGTTTCCACGATTACCTTAAAGATCTGCCCGACGCGGATCAGGTCGCCGATATGGACGGCTATAAAGCGGCGTATAAAGAGTATCTGACAAAAGCCTATGAGGATTTTGTCAGCTCCGATGCGCTGACTGAAAAGGTATTTCGGGTGTTCCATATGAAAGGCCCGCAAACCACTTTTGTGCCGCTCGATCAGATTCTGGAGTAATGCCTTATGCGGCCTAAATATGAATACGGCAGTGAAGTCAGATTAATCCGAAATGTGCGTAATGACGGTACCTATCCGGGAACAGAGGTGGGTGAACTACTGATGCGCCGGGGTGAAGTGGGCTGTGTTTACGATGTGGGTACATACCTGCAGGACCAGCTGATCTACCGGGTTCATTTTTTAGAGGCCGGGCGCACCGTCGGGTGTCGTGAAGAGGAGTTGATTGCTGCCGATGCCGAATGGATTCAGAACCGCTTTGAGTTCAGGGATAAAGTGCTGATTCTGTGCGATCTGCGCATGGGTGAGCAACTGATTGCGAGTAAAGGTGATCAGGGTGAGATTGAGGGCGTTCTGCGGGAAGACCAGAGTGATATTCAGTACAACCTGTATATCAACGGCCACAGTATCTGCATTCCTGAACGGGCGCTGGAAGCAGCACCGGCAAGGGCGGATGCAGATGATTCTGTTGACCCAGGCACCGAAGCGGCACGAGGAGGAGACTATGGTTAATTCCGGTGGCAAGACAGAAGCGGTTTATGCGCTGTTCAAACTGTCGTGGAGTCAGTTTGAGTGCGCACCTGACCAACTGGATGCAAAACAGAAAAGAGAAGCGGCCCGGCTGATCGCCAATCAGATGGAGATCGAACGGGCGGTGCTGAGTTCTGACATGTGCCAGGGGGTGATTATCTCCGAAGGCCAGGTGAAGAAATCGATTGAAGAGATCATGGAACGCTATGAAAACGAGATCGCGTTCGATCATGCGCTTGAACAGGCGGATCTGACCCTGGATTTTCTCCGCGAGGGGATTCGTCGGGACCTTCTGGTCGAGGCCACACTTGAGCGGGTTTCCGCCAGCGTTCCCGAGGTCAGCAATGCCGAAGCTGAGCTGTTCTACTACTTTCATCCGGACCGGTTTGCTGTCAAAGAGCGGCGCACAGCGCACCACATTCTGATTACGGTTAATGATGATTATGCTGAAAACAGTGCGGATCAGGCATTTGCCCGTATCTGTGAAATTCGTGACCGGGTGTTTAAGAAGCGCTCGCGCTTTAAAGAACAAGCGCAAAAACACTCCGAATGTCCGACTGCACTGCATGGAGGAAAGATAGGCGAGGTTGAACGGGGACAGCTTTATCCGGAGCTGGATGAGGTGCTGTTTACGCTGCCAGCAGGGCAGATCAGCGAACCGGTGCAGTCGTCGATCGGTTTTCATCTGCTGTATTGCACCGAGGTTAATCCGCCCCGCACCGTCCCACTTGAAGAGGTTATGCCCAAACTCAAAGCATCACTGCGTGATCGACAGCAAGCGATCTATCAGCGGCAGTGGATTAAAGAACAACTTACGCATCAGACAGAGATGCCACAGGTGGTGAATTCATGAGTGATAAAGAAAAAATCAAATGTTCTTTTTGTGGTGTGCAGCAGTCTGCCGAAGTGCCGCTGATATCCGGTAATGAAGGCTTTATCTGTTCTGCCTGTGTTGAACTGGCCTATAAAGTTTCCAGCAGCTGGGGACAGAAGGCGCAGCAACATGACCTGTCTGAATCGCTGATGACGCCTAAAGAAACCAAAGCGCATCTGGACCAGTATGTAATCGATCAGGAGGGGGCCAAAGAGATTCTCTCCATTGCGATCTATAACCACTATCAGCGGCTGCTAAACCTTAACAGCAACGATTCGATTACCGATATCGATGGCGGCGTCGAACTTGAAAAATCCAACGTGCTGATGGTTGGCCCGTCCGGCACCGGTAAAACCCTGTTGGTGAAAAGTCTGGCCCGGGTGATCGGTGTACCCTTTGTCGTGGCCGATGCCACCACCCTGACTCAGGCGGGTTATGTCGGTGAAGATGTTGATGTGATTATGCGCCGGCTGGTGGATGCTGCCGATGGCGATGTGCAACGCGCCCAGTGGGGTATCGTGTACATCGACGAGGTGGACAAGCTGGCGGATAAAAGTGGTGGGGCTGCCTCCACCCGCGATGTCTCCGGTGAAGGTGTACAGCAGGCTCTGCTAAAAATGGTCGAAGGCCATGATGTCAAATTGCCGAAAAGTGGGCGTCGTGGTGATAACGGCGATGAGATGATCAACACCACCAATATTCTCTTTATCGTAGGCGGCGCGTTCCCCGGTCTGGAGGATCATGTCAAAGGGCGGTTACGTCCAGATGGTGTAGGTATTGGCTTTCAGGCCGCATTTGTGGCGGGTAAAGAGCACACCCATGATGAACTGCTGGCCGAGCTGAAACCGGAAGATCTGCAGAAATTTGGTCTGATCCCAGAGTTTGTCGGGCGTTTCCCGGTGGTCACCTTCCTCCATGAGCTGGATGCCGAAGCGCTGGTGCGGGTGCTGACCGAGCCGAAAAACTCGCTGCAGAAACAGTATCGACAGCTGTATTCCTATCAGGGGGTTGATCTGGTGTTCACCGATGATGCTCTGACACGGATAGCGGAACTGGCCTGCGCCCGTGGCAGCGGTGCCCGGGGGCTGCGTTCGATTATGGAATCTGTGCTGCGTAAGAGCATGTACGAGATGCCATCGAATCCACAGCTGAAACAGGTGATTGTTGACCGTGAAGGGGTTGATGATGCCAGCGAGCTGATCGTCAGAGAGGTTCTGCTAGATCCTTCTGAAGAGACGTTTTCTACTGCAGAAGCTGCGGACGGTTAACTAAAAGCCGTTGCTCGTTGTTCGTGGCGCGAAAAAGCGGGACAGTCTGAGGACTGTCCCAGATCTCAGTTTTCTGCGACTGGAAAATAGGGGATTATCTCCTCCTTGAACGTCAGCGATCTGTTTTTTACCGTCCCTCTGACGACATGGATAACCATGGCGTCGGTGCCAAAATTCTCGTAGTAGAGGAACATATTGGTATCGTTGGGGGTATTACTGCTGGACAGTGATCCATTCTTATACTGAGTGAAGGTGTGCCGGTGGTACAGATCGGTTGACCGCATAATCGACAGTTGATGGGTATGGCCGCAGAAAACATGTTCTATTTTATGCTCGCGTATAAATTCGACAACCATTCTTGAGTTGAACAGCGGATCTGAATCAGTATCGAGGATGGAGTAGTGATTCAGCAGCAGTATGCGATCATAACTGGCTTTGCTAATAGCATCAGACAGCGTTCTCAGCATCTCCTTATCGACAAATCCGTTATCGTCATAGAGCGAGTTGGCATCGAGGCAGACCAGCAGAATCGATTCACCGTTGATGCTGATGTTTTTCAGGAAATTGATATCGGTAAAATGGTCTTTTATGCCATTGGTACTGCCAAGCAGAAAAATATTATTCTTCTTACAATTCTTCCGATTCAGGGGGCGAAGGACATCTACATCGTCGATATACTGACGAAAGTAATCAGCACTGCGCATATTGCGTTTGTCATGATTGCCCGGAATCGAGACGATATGCGGGCAGTTAATCGCCTTTAAAAAATTACCAGCGGCTTCAAACTCGCTTTCGAGAGCGTCGGTCGTATTATCGCCGGTGTTGATGACAATATCGGCAGCATAGCTGTTCAGTTTTTCCAGCAACAGCTCACTTTTCCCCAACCAGTGTCGGGGGCCAAAATGCATATCTGAGATGTGTAGTAGATTCATTTTGTGTCGGGTAAAACCCTTTGCCTAAGCAGGTGAGTTGTGCCAATAAAGCAGCATTCAGGCGAGTAATCTGGGTTCAGTTGCACAGAGCTTCCACCAATAGCCCCTGAGTATGTCAACATACTGTGACAAACAACAGCGATATAAAAAGCGATTAGGAAATGGGCAGGTTTATTTGATTTTCCTTAGCGGTTTAATCGCTGAATAAGCGATTAAACCGGCAGTTCCATCTTATCGCTGTCAGCCCGACCTAATAGCGGGTATAGTGTACGAGTTAGTTTCCCCTGCATCGGGCCTACTGGCCAGCACGCCGCTATTCTTCTTATTGTTAGCTTTATTGTTCGACACGGCTTTTTTGACTTTTTCCAGAGCTTGTTTTCTTAGCTTTCTTTAAGAGCCTTTTCAAAGCGCATTTTTCGACCCTTTTTCACCTATTTGCCTGTACGCAAATAGAGTAGATTTTCGCACCGACTATCAGTGCTTCTCAGTACCTATGGGAATGGCCCGATTGTTCGCATATCTCTGATGTTGAGCAGCTGCTGCCCATGATTTTTCAGCGAGTGATGGTGCGTTGTTGATTTTTCCTTTTCTCTCAGGAGCACCATGACTACCACTACTGAAGACGTTCATGAACTACAACCCGCGATTCTTTCCTATGTGAAAGACCTGCCTAATCTCTGCTCACTTGCGGGCCTGGCCTGCACACTATCTGCGATCTATTTCTGTATTCTCGGCGTGTATGAAGCCGCGATGATCGGCATGATATGGGCCGTTGCCTTCGACTGGGCCGATGGTCTGGTGGCGCGACGCATGAAGGGGCGTACCGGCAATGACCGGATTTTTGGTGGTCAGCTGGATCTGGTAATAGATATTGTCAGCTATGGCGTCACCCCCGCAATTCTTTTATTGAGTTATGGACAGTTTGATCCTGTCTTTCTGCCTGCGGCTTTCATTGTCATTGCTGCCAGCGCGATACGCCTGAGTTACTTCAGTACCTATGGTTTGTCAGACCAGTCCAGATACACCGGCCTTGCCATGGATAACAACAGCATTTTGCTGGTGTTTATCTTTCTCCTGGAGGGCGTTATTCCCCGGGAGATATTCGCTGTGCTGTTCTATGTCAGTGCCGTAGGGCTTGCTGTGCTGAATGTTTCTCAAATTAAAACCCCAAAACTGTCTGGCAATCCCAGAAACGTTTTTTTACTGGCGTTTTATACGCTCGGAATCACCAGTATTTACAGTTGGCAGCTTCTATAGCCTGTAACAGTACTGGCAGCAGTGTCGTTACCAACGGCACTTAAAATAATTCAAAGAGGGGATAAACTACCCATGATTGTATATACCGTAGGTACGTTTGATTTGTTGCATGTAGGCCACGTTGCGTTACTCGAATACTGTAAGTCATTAGGGGCTGTGCTGGCCGTTGGCGTTGCTTCAGATGAAGTTGTCCGCTCTTACAAACCCAATGTGCCGGTTATTCCGCTGGAACAACGGATGGAGATGCTTAGGGCGTTGCGTTGTGTTGATATTGTGCTGCCATACTATGAACTTGAATATGTATCCGGCTGCAAAGAGGTAAGTGCTGATATTTTCGTGATTGGCGAAGACTGGGGAAGCCAGCCTCACAATGTCGCGGTAGAAGCCTATCTGGAATCGGAAGGCAAGCAGATCAGGCAAGTGGCCTACAACCCGCGCACATCCTCATCGACGATAAAGCAAAATGTGATGACCCAGCCCTATAAATCAAACGATTCAAATCTGGTTTTTGCGTCCTGATATCGTCAGTAGAGCAAAACAGGGGGAGTAAAACCCCCGTAATTGATTGTTTTGAACTCTGTTAACGATTGAGTATCCTGCTTGGTTTTTTAAATGCTTATCTCAAAAGCTTGTCTAAAGAGCGTATCTGAAAAATAGCTCTCAACCAGAGAGTGCCCCGGTTCTGTTTTCATCTAGCCATTAATGACAACATAATGGGCCTCCCTGTTTATGTTTGTGTATTATCTGTGTTTTTACTATCTCTGCAGAAGTGAATTCATGAGCGATATCCTCCAACAACTGACTGAAAACCTCGGCCCCAAAGCGGTACTTACCGGTGCATCGATGGGTGACAGATGTAAGACCGACTGGAGTGGCGTTGAGGGGATGCTGCCGCTGGCTGTGGTCAGACCGAAGACCACAGCAGAGGTGTCCACCGCTGTTAAGCTGTGTAATGCGGTAGAACAGCGGATTGTTATTCAGGGGGGCATGACCGGTATTAGTGGCGGTGCTGTTCCACAAGAGCAAGAGATGGCGATATCCCTGGAAAGAATGACGGGTGTAATAGAGGTTGATGTGGACTCAATGACACTGACCGCTTATGCCGGAACGCCTCTGCAGGTGATTCAGGAAGCGGCCGACGCGGTTGGGCTGTGCTTCCCTTTGGATATGGGCTCACGGGGGAGTTGCACTATCGGTGGTAATGTCGCCACCAACGCCGGAGGTAATCAGGTTATTCGCTATGGGTCGGCACGTGCCTTAATACTGGGGCTGGAAGCGGTGTTGCCCGACGGCACCATTATCAGCTCACTCAATAAGATGTTAAAAAATAATGCCGGTTTTGATCTGAAGCAGTTGCTGATCGGCTCCGAAGGAACCCTGGGGATCGTGACAAAAGTGGTGTTGCGCCTTTTTCCAAAGATGACATCTGTTCAGACGGCCCTCTGCGCGGCACCGGACTTCCCGACTATTCTGAAACTGCTGAAATACACCTATGCATCACTGGGGGAAGGGCTTAGCTCTTTTGAGGTGATGTGGGCGAACTACTATAACGACGTGATAGAAACCGTAGAACAGGCCCGTAGTCCTTTTCAGGAAGCCCATCCCTTTTATGTCCTGATTGAATACAGCGGTCAGGATTATCAGCACGATAGTGAAATGTTTAGCGAAGTGTTATTTCAGACCATGGAGCAGGGGATGACCACCGATGTCGTCGTAGCACAATCCGTTGCCGATGCGGACTCTTTCTGGATGATACGCGATAGTATTGGCGAACTGTTATCTGTCATGGGGCCGGTTGTTAACACCGATATCAGCGTGCCAATCAATCGAATGCAGGCCTTTATGGAACATTTAGAGCCGATGCTCTATGCCACATTCCCGAAGATCAAACTGCGTATTTTTGGTCACATCGGTGACAGTAATCTGCATATCTGTGCCGGCACGGGATCAGCAGACGATTTAGCGGCGATCTCTGCCAGGATGATGGCGGTTGTCGGTGAATATCAGGGTTCGATTTCTGCCGAGCATGGTATCGGTGTGCTAAAGAGAAAGTACTTACATCACTCCAGAACAGAGGAAGAGATCGCCCTGATGCACAAACTTAAAGACACCTTAGATCCTAAAGGGATCTTAAACAGTGGCCGGGTTATTTAATAAAATAGTCGGTGTTCTCTGTGGTCAATAACACCAAATAGATCCCAGAGAGATCGTCTTGGGGGCAGTCAAAGCTCCCTTAGCTGAACGAATGCAATTTAGCTCATAGATTCACCTGCTTTGAGATACTTCAGCAATTCACTTTCATCAATGGGTCCAGTGATTTCCTCGTCAAGTATTTCATCATCTTCCCACCAAGAGTTTATCGTTGACTCAATAACCGTCGCTTGCCTACTTGTTTGCTTCCATTGTCTCAAAAATTTATCTTCGAGCCCTGTTTGAACAACTTCCATAAAGGTTTCACCTACACCATCAAAACCTCGGCTGAGGCCGCGAAAACTGCCTGCTAATGAGCGAGCGGTGGTTGTTTTCCCCTTTTTTGCACTACTCAATGCTTCTGTTGAGCGTTGAAGCATTCCATGAAAGTTGGGCTTAACCTGGTTCTCCCAAAACGATTCCTCAAAGGCCATCACATCATTTGGTTTAAATTCAGGGTGTCGCTGACGGTACGCTTTGTAAGCATCAAAAGCATCCAGCCCGGTTTGAATAAATTGCTGGTAGTTTGTAATAAACTCTTCAATGTATTCCAGGCTCTGAAATTTGCGTTTCAAAAGCGTTATTTTCAGTGTTTGATTCATAGTCCAGCGTCCGGCCAATTGGTTGGGAACTACACCTCAAGACCCTCAGCTAAATTTGCAAATCTACTATAACAATCGGATAGCTCCATATTGTTTGCCAAATCACCTTCAATGAATAAACGATCAAGCCTTATGCGCCCCAATACCGCATACTGATTCATGCTCTTAACTTGGTTGAATATGACTTCAAGCTCATTCAAAGCTACAACTGCATTTTCGCTAGAAACAGCTTCTTGTTTAAGAAGCTGTTCTAGTGACTTTGCCTCAGTTTTTAGTCTTTTAAGTTTGTCTTCTGACATTTCATTGCCCCGTTATGTAACGATTCATAGATTGAGCTTCCGTAAACAAATCACGCCTTGTCACTAACGTTTGAATCTCTCCGCCGCTTCTCAAATACTCTCCATTGTTAACCGAGAACTTTGCGATCTGACTTTGGAAAACATCAACATTGCTTTTCGCTGTTATTGAATATAATTCAAAGCTATTGGGGACTTGTGGCAAACCGAGTATTTCCCCAATAGTTTGAGGATTATTAGGCAAACGCTCTAGTACATCCCCAGTCACAAAATATGGAGTTGAGCCACTCGGTGGTGCCCCTGTTGGAACTAGCTTAAATAACTGGTCGCCCTGTTGTAGTGATACTGTAGATGGTAAATCAGCGCCGGATTCCAACATATCCCGTGACATACGCAATGCCCTATCTGGGGACACCCCTGCTTGCTGCAAGGACTCAAACATTTGCTTACCAACTGCATAATCTCTTGGGTCGCTTATTTCCATGCCTAAGGCTCTTGAAGTATTCCAGCTAACTTCTGCTGGAGATACTAACGCCTTGTTTGGAGCAACACTCCCACCCCGCATCGTACCATCATTTCGATTCCCATCAACCCGCTTCGGCTCTGCCACTTTCTGAGCTTCGGGTCGCCGAATTTCGAATCTCTCAGGCTTGTTACTCAGCTTACTGACGATGCGTTTTGAAAGTTCAGACTTTTTCAGGGCCTTACCAAGACTGACTAATAATCTGCCCAGTTTTTTGAACAACGATTGTCCCGCTCTGGCAACGATAAAGGCTCCTCCAACACCTGTTACCGCTGTCAGTACAGCCGTTAGAATCGTATCTGCTACTGTCGGTGCCAGTGACTCGGCAAGTTCAATACTATCCTGTGCAGTAACGTAGTTTTTTGAAAACTGTTTAAGCGCGGCTCGTGTAGGATCATCTTCATACACGAAGTTGGCAATTTCATAGGCTTCTGCCAACTGTTCTTTTTTGATCTGTAAAGGATCAAAACCTAAGGCTTTTAGAAAGTCTTCGTGTTGCTGGTCACTATAGCTTTTAAGGAATGTTTCCTGCCATGTGGATTCTGGCCCGGCCTGGCTGGCAGCATAGGATGCTTGCAACGCTCTGCTTAAGTTCCCAGCAGGTGTTACCAGTCTGGCCGTAGCATCCAGTGCTTCGGCCGTATCTTTTGCCCAGTTCCACACCCCCCACATCATTGCGCCGCTATGCACCACAACATTTTCAACAATACTCATCTGATCTTGCAATGACTGATGCCTTGCCGCTTCGGCTTTTTCTTGCTCAATGATGGCGGTGAGGGTTTCCTGAATCGAGGTACGAAGTGCTGATGTGTCATCCTCCTCAGGTTTAAGCTGTGCTTTATAACTGGCGGAGGGAGCTCCCTCTACGACCAGGTGACCATTGGCGGGTAGAGTGTGCCGCTGCACTTCACCGTTATCAAAGGTTAGTAGTATGGGGATTTCACCTACTGACTGGCCGTTATCCCAGACACACTGAAGATCTACGCAGTACTGTTTCTCTTTGGCTTGTTTATCTTCGCCCAGCAGATACTTGTTGTTTGCGGCGATGCTGTCGGCAAAACTCATTGGTGCTTCTGGGACTGTATCTGGGGTAGTGACACGGCCATTGCTGAAGCTGCTGCGTTTGATCGCCCGTTCGATGGTGGTGCGAAACATCAGTGACTCCCGCTCTAACGCGGAAGCTTGTAGCTCACCATTTTGCTGGCTAACCACCGGGGCGGTGACCATACGGGCATCAGCCCGGAGCAATATCAGTTGACCGGTACGAATCGAATTTTCCAGCGACGGGGGAAAAGGTAGACGCCGATTATGGCGCGTATGCCGGGGCTTCGGGCTAAAACGTATCAGTTTCGAGCGCTCGAAGTCATTGGTCCACATCCTTCGAGCGGTGTTCAGGGCTTCTTGCGGGCGAATAACATAGGGGAGTTTTTCGGCAGTGAGATCGTTGCCACTGCATAACTGAGCCCTGTCCATGGGGTGTAACATACTCACTGTCCTTGTGAGGGTGATTTTTGAGGAGTGAAGAAGATAACCGATTTTGAGGTGAAGTGGAAATCTTTAGTGAGTGCGCACCGCAGACTCCAGATATTATTTAGTCTCATCTGTGGTAAAGCCTCTCCATACACTTAATAGTTGCCAGTGGTGCCACAGAGAACAGCGCTTACCGACGGCTGCTTTAACATCGCTCTTAATTTTGCTCTTAATTTTACGACAGGGCTGGCGCATGCCGGTCATTTGGTCAAGAATACGCGTACATCAGATAGCGGCCCTTCGCTGTGGCTTTCTATTAAGTTATTTCAGCCCCACCTTATTGAGACATGAATCTATGTTGAGTGACACATCGACCCGTTTAAATAAATATATCAGTGACAGTGGTATCTGCTCCCGCCGGGATGCGGATCGTTTTATTGAACAGGGCAATGTGTTTATCAATGGTAAGCGTGCGGCGATTGGTGACCGGGTCTCTCCCGGCGATCTGGTGAAGGTGAATGGTCAGGCGATCGATCCGGAAGAAGCGGAAGATCTGGTGTTTATCGCGTTGAATAAACCGGTGGGGGTGGTCAGTACCACTGAGGGCAGTGAGCGCAACAATATCGTCGATTTTGTCAATCACAGTACCCGGATTTTCCCCATTGGCCGGTTGGATAAAGACTCTCAGGGGCTTATTTTTCTGACCAACAATGGCGACCTGGTGAATAAGATACTGCGTGCGGGTAACAAGCATGAGAAAGAGTATCTGGTGACGGTTAACAAACCGATCACCGATGAGTTTATTGCCGGTATGAGTGCCGGGGTGCCGATGCTCGGTGTGATCACCAAGAAATGTAAGATCACCAAAGAGTCGCCCAAGGTGTTTCGTATCACCCTGATTCAGGGCCTTAACCGCCAGATTCGCCGGATGTGTGAACACTTCAATTATGAAGTCACAAAGCTGGAGCGGGTACGGATTATGAATGTCGATCTCAAAGGTTTGCCGGTGGGCGAATGGCGGGATCTGACAGAGGGTGAACTGAAGGTGATTTTAAAAGCCGCTGCGGCATCCTCCTCAGAAGCGCCTGCGGGACAGAAGAAAAAACCTGGCGGTCAGAGTAAAAAGAAAACCCCACCCCGTAATCAACAGAAAGCCAAAGCGGGTGAGCGCTCTGGGTATTCGCCGAAATCTGGTGAAAGCCCTCGCAGTAAGTCGGGTCGCCCTGCGCGAAAAGCGCGGCGTCGTTAAGGTCTGCTTTACCCTCAAACGTAACGTCCATCTGTCCGAGCTGACAACGACTGCCAGCTCAGACGCAGAGGGCAGGAGAGTATGCTCTCCTGTCAGTCGTCAGCTGTTCTCTATCCTGAAGCCAACCTTCAGGGTGACCTGAAAGTGTCCCACCTCTCCATTAACCACATGTCCGCGGGTTTCGACCACTTCAAACCAGTCGATATTTTTAATCGTTTTGCTGCATTGAGCCAGCGCATTACGAATCGCGTCGTCGGTTCCTGTTGGGGATGAACCTACAACTTCGATCTTCCTGTAAGTATGGTGATCAGACATTTTTAACTCCTGTTCTGATAGATCATGATAAGTACAGGATTAAGCGTAGCTTAAAAATGGCGACCGGGTAGGGATGGCGAGGGTCAAAGCTCATCTGCCAGATTCTACTCGCAGAGATCCTGACGGTAGTGAAGTATGTTGTGAAAGGTTGCCGGGGCCTGGCTGCGATTTCTATAGCCGTGAGGCGTGTCTCCGGCAAAGCGTACTGATGCGCCTTTAGTCAGTTGCAGCCACTCACCATCCACCAGTAGTTCCATCTCTCCACTGAGCACAACCAGGTGCTCTGTGACTCCCTGAATATGGGGTTCTGAAAGTCGTTCATAGCCCGGCAGCAGGGTTAACTCAAACATCTCAAAACCAAACCGTTCCTCATAGGGGAAGATCGGCGCAATCGGGGCGCCGTCGCTGGCCAGTGATGTGGGTTGTCCTGAGGGGGGGCGAATAAGGGTGTTGCTGCTGGCCTCAGCGGGCGGCTCTAACAGACTGGAAAGTGATTGATGAAATCCTTTTGATATTTTCCACATCGTGGCGATGGTCGGGCTGGATTCTCCCCGCTCAATCTGGCCTAACATCGCCTTACTCACCCCGGTTTCACTGGCGGCACGGTCAAGGCTCCAGCCTTTTTCCTGACGCAACACTTTTAAGGTTTTCGCGAGATACTGATTAATTTCCTGCACAGATTTTTCCATCATGGGTGACACAGAGTTTTCTGTTGTGCGCTATAGCGCACAATGCTACTCTTTCTGCTTTGAGCGTTATAGCGCACACTTCGGTTGCCCGAGTGTATGAGGTTGTCAGCATGGGATCAATAATGGATCGGCAAGGGATAAAAAGTTTTTTCAGCCTGTCACATGTATCGGCGGGTTTTGTGGCGGTGTTAGTCGGTTACACCAGCTCCGCGGTGATTATCTTTCAGGCTGCTGGCGCAGCCGGGGCCTCCGCGGCTGAGATTAGTTCCTGGTTGTGGGCGCTGGGGATCGGCATGGGGCTCACCAGTATCGGTTTGTCACTCTATTTTCGCACCCCGGTATTAACTGCCTGGTCGACGCCGGGGGCTGCACTGCTGGTGACAGCGCTGTCCGGTGTGCCGATCAATGAAGCGATCGGTATTTTTATCTTTAGCTCCAGCCTGATTCTGTTGTGTGGCATCACCGGATGGTTTGAAAAAATAATGCATCATGTGCCGATGCCGCTGGCCGGGGCGATGCTGGCCGGGGTGTTATTGCAGTTTGGTATCAATCTGTTCAATGTGATGGAGTCCAGCCTGCTACTGGTCGGGATGATGTTGGGTGTTTTTATCCTCGTTAAAACGCTCTTGCCACGTTATACCATTCCCATTGTGTTGCTGGTGGGCAGTGGGTTATCTTTTTTTCAGGGCCAGCTGAATATAGACGTGCTCAGCTGGCAGCTATCGACGCCGGTCTGGGTGACGCCGGCGTTTAACCTGCAAAGCATTATCGGCGTCGGTGTGCCACTGTTTATTATCACCATGGCCTCGCAGAATGTACCGGGTGTCGCTGTGCTGCGGGCCAATGGTTATGAAACGCCGGTTTCGCCGCTACTCACCTGGACCGGTTTTGCCGGGGTGGTGCTGGCACCCTTTGGCGGGTTCTCATATAACCTGGCGGCGATCACGGCGGCGATCTGTATGGGCAATGAAGCCGGACAGGACCCTTCAAAACGCTATATGGCTTCGGTGTGGGCCGGGGGTTTTTATCTGTTAACCGGGCTATTTGGTTCAACGATTGCCTCACTGTTTACCGCTTTTCCAACGGCGCTGGTAATGGCGATAGCAGGGCTGGCGCTGTTAAGTACCATTGGCAACAGTCTGTCGGCTGCGCTGGCTGACCCCGGCGAAAGAGAAGCGGCGTTGCTGACCTTTTTAGTCACCGCGTCCGGGCTGAACCTGCTGGGCATCAGCAGTGCGTTCTGGGGTTTGTGTATCGGCCTGATCGCCTACTATGTACAGAAGAGTGTCAGCCTCAGCCGCTAGCCATTGTGTTCAGAGGGTACTTATACCTGCACGCCTCTGTGTTCGCTGTGGTGCTCTCTATCTTACTGCTGAGGGCACCGGGAACAGGTCAGCTGTGATTGAGCATATCCGGCTGGCCGCTTTTCAGTTCGCGCAGGTTCTCAATCAGCATCTGTTTGTATTGCGTGGTAAGAAAATCGATAGCGGTATTGATATCACCTTTATCATCCTGAGACATCAGGTGAAACGCATTAAAACGCGCCGCTGCATGCATAATCGACGCACTGAGCATCGGCTGAGCCCACTCGTTGCCGAGATCGTTGGCAAGGTTGATAAATTCATCGGACACTTCAAAAAAGTCTGATTCAAGCATGATCTTCTCTCCGATAATAAGCGGCAGTCCGGTATGACAACCGCGTTGGAACAGGGTTGCCCCTGACCTCAATACTGAATGGTATGGGTTTCCCCGTCAGCGATGATGACCGCCTGAATCAGGCTCTGGTCATCATCGTTATAGCGGTAGTGGTGGTGTAATTCGATCTCGTTGTAGACCACTTTAGCGATCTCGGTCACCCGGCCCTGATCATCAACCTTCGAGGCAAAAAAAGTGTTACGGTTTTCGATCTCTGACGGTTCTATCGGGCCGACCAGCTTCAGCGGCAGTTTGATGCCACTGTAACTGAGATAAAAATGGTTAAATTGCTGAAGATCTGCCATCGGTTATTAACCCCGTTGAATCAACACTTCATCAATCAGGCCATAGGCTTTGGCAGCATCCGCGGTCATAAAGTTATCGCGGTCGGTGTCCCGGGTGATGGTCTCCATCGACTGCCCACTATGCTTGGCCAGCAAACTGTTGAGCTTGTGGCGAATGTTGAGAATCTCTTTGGTGTGAATCTCAATGTCAGATGCTTGCCCCTGATACCCTCCCAATGGCTGATGGATCATCACCCGGGCGTTGGGCAGGGCGAAGCGTTTGCCCTGGGTACCACCGGCCAGCAGAAACGCGCCCATACTGGCGGCCTGGCCCATACACATAGTGCTGACATCCGGTTTAATAAACTGCATGGTGTCATAAATAGACATCCCAGCGGTGACGGAGCCACCCGGTGAGTTGATGTAGAGGTGGATATCTTTACTCGGGTTTTCCGCTTCCAGAAATAGCAGCTGGGCAACAACCAGGTTGGCCATGTGGTCTTCGACCGGGCCGATGAGAAAAATGACCCGCTCCTTTAACAATCTCGAATAGATATCGTAGGCTCGCTCGCCCTTGGCGGATTGTTCCACCACCATCGGGACAAGTGCATTGAGTATGTCAGTTCCGGAACCGTTGGGATTGATCATCGCAATACCTCAAATGAACACGCCAGCCAGCGCAACAGGCTGTCTGCCGGAAAAAAAAGCGTAGCCCTGAGAGCTACGCGTAAAAGGCGTACGGCAGGGAATACCGTAACTAATAGGAAAACGTATTAAAAAATCAGACCGGCACTCAGAGCGGCAGATCAAAGTCAGGCGCAATCTGCGCTAACCAGGCATTCAGGCGCTCTTCCGTCAGGTTTGACTGGTTATCAAGATCCAGTGCCAGACCGACAAACTTACCATCTTCACCGACCGCTTCAGAGTGTGCGAACTCATAGCCATCGGTTGGCCATGAACCCACAACTTTAGCGCCACGCTCGGTGACAAAATCGTAAAGCTCGCCCATGGCATCAAGAAACTCGTCCGGATAACCTACCTGATCGCCCAGACCAAAGATGGCGACGGTTTTTCCGTTCAGATCAACATCATCAATCTCAGGCAGAAACTCTTCCCAGCTTTCATTTTCACAGTCTGCAGACAGGCCAGGCAACAGTCCTTCGCCCAGTGTTGGAGAGCCGATAATCAGATACTCGTAGTCTGCAAAAGCAGAGGGTTCTGCACGGTTAACGTTTAACGGGCTGGCCATCACCTCATCGTCAAACTTCTTTTTGATCATTTTGGCTACTTTACGGGTCTTACCGGTGTCGGTGCCAAAAAACAAACCAATACGTGACATATCAATCTCCTTTTGCACTAAAGTGCGTAAAAAACTGGACTGCAGTGCGCAAATAAACAATGCGAATTAAACGTGCGTACAGGCAATATTGCAGTTAACGTACCATGATTTTTATAAAAATAAGTGATTGATAAATATGAGTAAAAATTATTTACGTATGACTATCCCCGGCGTTTGTTAGAAAGCCTACATTGATAGTATTTGATCGATTCTGGCTGTTGTGGGGTTTGCTACAAGGAGGGAAAGATTAGCCGTTAGACGTGGCTGCGCCACTTGCTAGTGGTTAGAAAAAGCGAAAAGCCCGGTAGTGATACTGAGCTTTCTGGTATTTCATGCATTCTTAAAGGTAACAACCCGGCAGCCTTTTTGCTGTTACGAACGACGAGCGACGAGCCACGGCTTTTATCTAGCAAGCGATGCAGTCGCGTCTAACGACTAGCAGGAAACGAAGTTTCCGTTCTAACTACTCTAGACGTGGCTGCGCCACGGGCTAGGGGTTAGAAAAAGCGGTTCACCACAGTACCCAGAGGGCATGCTAAGGACACCGAGAACACAGAGGGAGAGATTAGTGCCAGGACTGTAATTGTGCAGCTTTGCAACATGTAAGATCTGAGCGCTCTTTATCCGCTTTTTCTAGCAAGCGACGCAGTCGCGTCTAACCACTAGCAGGAAACGAAGTTTCCGTTCTAACTACTCTCTCGCTTTGTGCGAGCCTAAAGCCAAAACCTCATCAATATCTTCAGCTGAATGACGTTCGCGCCGTTGTTCCCATGCCTCCCCCGAGGACTTGTTAACGATGCGGCCACGTTTGACGCCTTCGCGTTGTTCCAGCATCTGTGCCCAGCGCAGCACGTGGGTATAGCTTTCAACCTGCAGAAACTCTGCGGCATCATACAATCGACCCAGAACCAGATTGCCATACCAAGGCCAGATGGCGATATCCGCGATGCTGTATTGATCGCCTGCCACATAGGGATGTTTTGCCAGCTGTTTATCTAACACGTCCAGCTGGCGCTTAGTTTCCATGGCATAGCGATTGATGGGGTATTCCTGTTTTTTATCAGCATAGGCGTAGAAATGGCCAAAGCCGCCACCGAGAAAGGGAGCGGAACCCTGGGCCCAGAACAACCAGTTGAATACCGCTGTCCGGCTGGGGCCGCTTTGTGGCAGGAACTGACCAAACTTCTCAGCTAAATGAACCAGAATCGATGCCGATTCGAAGACATTCACATCCTCTTCCCCCGATCTGTCGACCAGTGCGGGAATTTTTGAGTTTGGGTTAACGCCGACAAAGCCGGAAGAGAACTGTTCCGACTTACCTATATTAATCAGATAAGCATCGTATTCAGCCTCTTTTATGCCAAGCAACAGTAGCTCTTCGAGCATAATGGTAACTTTCTGACCATTGGGGGTGCCCAGCGAATACAGCTGGAAAGGGTGATCACCCACTGGCAGATCCTGTTGGTAACGTGCCCCTGACACTGGACTGTTGATGTTCGCCCATTCGTTGCCACCGGCAGTATCATCTACCCAGACTGCAGGGGGGATGTATTGTTCACTCATAGGACCTCCTTGATCGTGACGTTATTGCTGTTGTTGGTGCTGTAAGTGATGTCTGAGTGTGCTTTATCTTAATGAGGAAAACAAATAATACTCTGGATGAAGGATATCTATATTATCAGACAGTGAGGACGCTGTATAAATGGTTAAACCGAGGTAGTCAGCGGCGAAGCTACAACTGGAGTGGGTTCGCACAGCTGTTAAGATTGTTTAATGTACGTGCACTAACCGTGAGGAAGGTGGAGTACAATTAGGGCTTAGTTTTACACGGGCAAAGATCTTATTGAAGAGCCGGATGCGGTAATTCCGCACGTCCGGATCTGTGTGGGGTCGCCTCGGTAACGGGGTGCTCTACCACGACTGAGTGCGTCACCTACATGCCATATAAGAAGGGGGATTGATGACTGATTACTTGGGTTCTTGTCTGTGTGGCACTACGATATTTGAAGTGCAAGGGGAGTTCGACAGCTTTTACATGTGTCACTGTCAGTTTTGCCAGAAAGATACCGGGTCTGCTCATGCGGCTAATTTATTTTCGAAGTCAGCTAAGTTGACCTGGTTGGCGGGGTCAGATTCTGTGACTACCTTCACGCTTCCCGGCACTCGCCATAAGAAAAGTTTTTGTAAGTTCTGCGGTTCGGCATTGCCAGGCATTCATGAGGTAGGTCTGCTCGTCATTCCCGCCGGGTGTTTGGATACGGAAGTCTCTATGTCACCAACAGCTCACATCTTTACATCCAGGAAAGCTGCTTGGGAAAAAGGTTTAGGTGAGCTGCAAGAATTCGAGGGACTGCCAGAGTGAGCAGCTATCACATAACAGACTGTGGCAGTTCGCGCCTATCGGCGCCGGACTCGCTACGTTCGTCGCAGCGCAAAGGCATTATGTGCCTATTTACTCACATTTATTTTCGCTGAGGAATTAACATGAATAATAAGGTTATTGGTATTGTACTTATCATCATCGGTGCTGCCTTAACAGTATGGGGTTACAACATTTATGACTCAGCCAGCTCTCAAATCGGCAGGGCATTAAGTGGTGATACTCCACTTGAGGCTTGGGCGGGAATGGTGGGTGGAGCCATTTGCATCGCTGTTGGCGTGTTAAAAGTTAAATAAACTCAAGCATTGAGTTTATTTAAATGAGGTGGGAAGGGAGACAAATTAAATCTCTCCAGATTCTTTTCTCTGAGTCCTCTGTGCTCTCTGTGGTAAAAACGCCCTGGTGGCTTAATCATCGTCGTCAGGAACGCGGATGATTTTGCGATAGATCCCAATCCGGTCGCCCTCATCCAGCGAGGTAATGTGGATGAAGCTCTGCATTGGTGATGCTCCAGTGAAAAGGTTATGCCGGAGGCCTGGAGTATTTAAGGTTTGCGGAGTATGGTCAGCGAGGTATGCATTCCCACGCGGGGGCGTGGGAACGAGTAATTCTTTTCTCTGTGTCCTCTGTGCCCTTATATGGACTCCCTCTACGTTGTCAACGAGATAGTGTTTAAAACTTGGTCAGATGCGGACTTATATACGGGCTCTGATTTGAGTAGCTAACTCTGGCCCTTTGATGTCTTCGCACCTTCATGACTTTTTCTCTGTGGCGGCATCGTACTACCTTGGCACAAAACAGTCTCTTGAAGGTTGGTCTTACCGGTTTAACTTACGCTCTTGGTGACGAACTCGTGAATAAGGTTATACATTTCAATCGTGTTAATTCATTATGCCGCTAACATCACTGGCTGATACTCGGTACCGTTTTTCAGCATGGCATAGGCGGTGCGAATATTCTTGTTGACCAGGGCGATGGCGGCCACTTTCTTTCCCCGCCTGGCTATTAATTGTTTCAGCCATTGCTCTTTGACGGTACGGGCTTCTCGTTTATCCAGGTACCGTATGACCGCCATGGACCCTTCATACAGAGTGCTGCGCAACATTTTATGCCCCGATATTTTCGATATTGAGCCAATCGTCTCTTTCCCGCCACTACTGTGTTGAACAGGGGTGGCGCCAATACAGGCCGACGCGTCACGGCTATTTCTGAAGTGCTCAGTATTGCTCAGGGTGATTTTTAAGCCAATGGAATTAATCGGCCCTATCCCTTCGAGTGCTTGTAGACGTTGACAGTCTTCATCGCCATTAATCTGGCGGAGCATGTGTTGTTCAACTTTTGCTATACGCTCGAGCAATGCCTTAAGGTGCTCCCACTGCTCGTGAAGCACTGCTCTGAAGTCACCCAGCAACTGATTTTCTGCGTCTTCCAGTATCTCTGGCACGGCTCTTATCAAAGCCGCATCCCCTTTGGCTATCGGATTATCGAATTCCAACAACAGGTCGCGCAACTGTTTGGCACACGCCGTTTTCTGCTTCACCAGTAAATCCCGAATACGCACAATGCCCTGCTGACATTGGTCTTCTACTGTCAGCAGCCGACAGGCCTTGACCTGGGGTTGTAGGGCGGCGATGGCTATCGCCTCGGCATCGTTCTTGTCAGTTTTTTGTCCCTGTAAGAACGGCTTAACCTTCCTGGCCGACATGACTTTTACCTGATGACCCTCTTGCTTGGCATAACGTGCCCAGTGATGGGCGCCCCCACAGGACTCCATCGCGACTAACGATTTACGCTCTGTGACTAACAGCTTCTTGAGCTGACTTCGGCTTACCATCTTGTTGTAAATTACCGTGCCGTCTGGCGCTACTTTACAAACCTGAAATTTATTCTTTGCTAAATCAATTGCGATAACGTTAAGCTTGGCCATGTATGGGCTCCCGTTGGTAGAAGTTTACTCACTTATTACGTATATCCCCCCTTGGGGGAGGGAGTCCATACATCTCTGTGGTAAAAACGCCCTGATCCCTTCAGGAATTAATCATCGTCGTCATCGTCATCATCTTCGTCAAACACGCGGATGATTTTGCGATAGATCTCGATCCGGTCGCCCTCTGCAAGCGGTGCGTTCAGCCGGGTGAGCTTACCGAAGATGCCGATCTTCTGGGTTTTCAGGTTGATCTCCGGGCATTGCTCCAGAATCTGAGATGCTGCAATCGCGGTCTCTACTGTGGCGCTGTCGTCGATCTCAATATTGGACCAGAGCTGTTTGTTTTCACCGGCATAGGCGATCGATACTTTCATACGGATCCCTCCTGCAGAGTGGTGGTCATTGTGTTTCTGCGGGCTTCCAGTTTACGGTCAGTGACCCGCTTGCCTGCCAGAATAAGTCCCAGACAGATAAAGCCGCCAGGAGGGAGGATTAGCAACAGGGTACCGCCGTAATCGGGAAAGATAGTCAGCTCAATAAAGGAGAAGCTTTCTCCCAGCAGTAGTGACGCATCAGCGAACAGGGTGCCACTGCCAAACAGCTCCCGCATCCCTCCGAGCAATACCAGCACCCAGGTAAAGCCGATCCCCATCGCCAGTCCATCGATCATCGATGGGCCGACATTGTTCTTCGAGGCGAAACTTTCTACCCGGCCGAGTATGGCGCAGTTGGTGACGATCAGCGGAATAAACAGGCCCAGCACCTGATACAGTTCGTGCATCCAGGCGTTGAGGAACATATCCACCAGGGTGACCATCGCGGCGATCAGCAGGATAAAGACCGGTATCCGTACCTGTGGTGTAATAATGCCGCGAATCATCGAGACCAGCATATTCGACGCCAGCATGACGGCGAGGGTCGCAACCCCCATACCTAATCCGTTACTGGCGGTGGTGGTGACCGCCATCAGCGGGCAGAGCGCCAGCATCTGCCCGAGTACCACGTTGTTGTTCCATAGCCCGTCGGCCCAGATCTCTGTATAGGATTGCTGTGTCATTGTGAACCCTCCTTATCGGGATTAACCGGAATACTGAGCTGAGCCTCGATAGTGGCGCGTTGCTGGTTGTAATGTATGAGGCCGGTTTTTACCGCGTTAACCACCGCCCGGGGGGTGATGGTGGCGCCGGTGAACTGATCGAAATCACCGCCATCTTTTTTCACCTGCCACTGGGTCGCCGAGAGGTTTTCCAGCGAATAACCATTGAAGGAGGTGACCCAGTCATTCTTTTTGATCTCAATTTTGTCGCCCAGCCCCGGGGTTTCCGCATGGCTGATGGTGCGTACGCCGGTGATCTCGCCTTTCTCGTTGACCCCCAGCAGCAGCACGATATCGCCGCTATAGCCTTTGCCGACTACTTCCATGGCGAGGCCGGACAGCTGACCGTTGGTCGTTGCCAGATAGGCGACATTGTGACCGGGGAAGGGGCTGTCTTTGAGGGGGTAGCGCAGCTCCAGCGGGTTGTTGTCGTACAGGTCGGCGGGGAGCACCTGATCCAGCATGGCCCGGGTATCCTCCTCCAAGCGTAACTGAATATCGTCCCGGGTACTCTGATCGCCCATGATCAGCAGCAGGCTGATAATGGTTGCCATACCCCCCAGCAGCCCGGCCTGATAGCCGATCCGGTGGGTAAAACTAGGGACTGCAACCGCTCTGGTAGGCTTCATCGTTTACTCCTCTTTATCACTACTCTTTCGCCGCTTTAAGGGGCGTACCCTTGTAGTTGTAGCCGTAGATTCTCGGACGGAAGTAACGATCAATTATCGGTGTCAGCGCATTCATAAACAGCACCGCAAAACCGATCGCTTCCGGGAAGGAACCCCAGGTGCGAATGGTAAAGGTGACCAGGCCGATGCCCGCACCGTAAATCAGCTGGCCTTTGACATTGGACGGGGAGGTGACCGGGTCGGTGGCGATAAAGAAGGCCCCAAACATCAGTGCGCCGGACAACAGATGATAGATCGCCGGAGCATAGCGTTCAGAATCAATACTGTTAAACAGGGTTGCCATCACCGCGACAGTGACGATCAGGGCAACCGGGATATACCACTGAATAATCTTTTTCCAGATGAGGAACACACCCCCTGCCAGCATCAGCAGTGCCGAGGTTTCACCCAGGCTGCCCCGGGTGAAACCGGTGAGCGCATCCTTGAGCGTGAATATCTCTGCCACGGAGACGCTGGAAGGGATTGATGCGGTGAGTGCGGTTTTTACATGGCCCAGTGCGGTGGCGCCGGTGAGGGCGTCGGTCAGTGGTGCCGCGACAAAGGTAATCCGCAGGCCTTCTATAAATCCGGGGGCGGTCGCTGATGTAATCGGATTGACGTTGGCCCAGGTGGTCATCTCCAGGGGGAATGAGATCAGCAACCCGACCCGGGTCAGCATGGCCGGATTGAACAGGTTTTGTCCCAGCCCGCCGTAGAGGTGTTTGCCAATGACAACCGCAAACAGCGTACCGGTAACCGCCAGCCACCAGGGTCCCCAGGGGGGCAGTGTCATGGCGATGATCCAGCCGGTGAGTATGGCGGAGCCATCCAGGGCAAAACTCAGGCGTTTGCCCGCCAGTGATAAACACAGCAGTTCACCGGCTAATGCTGCAGCGATACAGAGCAGCCAGAGGTTTATCGCGGGCCAGCCAAACAGATAAAACCCCAGGAGTGTAGCGGGCAACAGTGCGAAACAGACCAGATACATGGTCCTTTCAACCGAGCTGCGATCATGCGCATGGGGGGATGAAATCATCATAATGCTCACACCTCTTCAACGTTACTGGACGCTTTCTTGCGTGCAGCGGCCTTGGCTGCTTTCTCGGCTTTAGCCGCGGCTTTTTCGGCGGCTTCTTTTTCCTGCCGGGCCATGCGTGCCTCAGACAGTGATTTGGTATATTCCCCTTTCCTTGACTGGATCTGGTTTTCCCGGTGTTTGCCTTTAGCAAACTGGAAGTAGTGCACCAGCGGAATATGGGACGGGCAAACATAGGCACAGGAACCACACAGGATGCAGTCCTTCAGACCAAACTCATTGGCACCGTCATAGTCGTCTGCCCGGGAGTGGCGTGCCATCTCCAGCGGCAGCAGTCCCATGGGGCAGGCCTGGACACAGCTACCGCAACGGATACAGGGGGAAACCGGTGCGGAGTTAATCTCCTCTTCAGTGAGCGCCAGAATCGCGCTGGCCCCTTTGGTGATCGGCACCCCGGTATTGGGCAGAATCTGGCCCATCATCGGTCCACCCATCAGCATCCGGGTGGGTGTCGACAGTAGTCCTCCACACTGTTCTAACAGCCATTGCACCGGGGTACCGATCAGGACTTCGACATTTTGCGGGGTTTCGAGTGCTTGTCCTGAGAGCGTTACCACCCGGGAGATCAGTGGACGGGCCTGATAGATCGCCTGGTGCACCGCAAATGAGGTAGCAACGTTGTGAACCAGCACGCCGATATCAGAACTGCGCCCGCCAGTGGGCACCTCACGACCGGTGATTACCTTGATCAGTTGCTTGGCTGAGCCCATCGGATAGCGGGTGGGGATCACTCTGATTTCAACATTGCTATGCGCCTGAGCGGCGTCCTGCATCGCCTTGATCGCTTCCGGTTTATTGTCTTCAATACCGGCGATAATCTGTTTGGCGTTAATCGCCTTGAGAATCAGCTGAGCACCACTGATAACCTCTGCGGCGCGCTCGCGCATCAGCATATCGTCACAGGTGAGATAGGGCTCGCACTCGCTGCCATTCAGAATCAGGGTGTGGACATTTTGCCGTGATCCGGCTTTCAGTTTCAGTGCCGCTGGGTAGGTCGCACCACCCAGACCGACAATACCGGCCCCATCTACCAGATCGGCAATCGCTTCAGCACTCAGTTGTTGCGGGTCAATGGGGTTCTCAGGAACATAGACAGTATCCAGTCCATCCGGCTCAATATGGATCGCATCGTAACTCAGCAGTGACGGGTGTGGTGCCTGAATCCGGCCGATACCCAGTACTTTTCCAGAGGTCGGGGCATGGATTGACGCCGAGCGGTCACCGGCAGTGGCGCCAATAAGCTCACCTTTAAGGACATGCTGGCCCTCTGTGACAATCGGCTTCGCTGGCAGACCGGCGTGCTGGCTAAGCGGAATCGACAGCAGTGGTGGAATCCCCAGCACCCGGATCGGTTTGTCGGTGCTCTGCTCTTTGCGCTCATCAGCGTGAACACCACCGCGCACTTTAAATTTCATCAACATCGTCTTATACCACAGCAGGTTTAGGCCAGTGCCAGTTATCCAGAGTCTCCTCTTCCTGATGCAGTGCAATACAGTTCTCAGGGCAGGCAGTGACGCATTTACCGCAACCGGTGCAGGCGTCTTTAAAAACATAATGGAGCTGTTTGTTGGCACCGACGATGGCATCGGTCGGACAGACCCTGAAGCAGCGGCAGCAACCGGTGCAGAGTGATTCCTCAACCGAGGCGGTCAGCGGGACAGAGGTGAGATTGCTCAGGTCGGCGCTCACACCCAGCTTGTCCGCCAGACTTTTCGCCAGCACCTGGCCACCCGGAGGGCAGCAGGTGACATCAGCTTCACCATTAACCATCGCTTCAGCCGCACTACCGCAGCCGGTAAAACCGCACTGGCCGCAGTGGGTGCCAGGTAGCATCGACTCAACATCTTTAATGAGCGGGTCTTCTTCCACGGCAAAAATCTTGTCCGCATAACCCAGAATAAATCCCAGCATCAATCCAAGGGAGGTCAGTACAGCGATAGTCAGAAACATAATATTTACCCTTCTAAGCTATGGTTTGAAAACGATCCGTTAACAAGCGGTCCATTAAAAAACGATCAATTTAAAACCTGAACATCGGTAAAACAGGTGTGGTGAACTCAGACAAGTCCGCCAAACCCCATAAAAATCATCGAAAGAATACCGGCGGTGACCAGCGCTACCGGTGTTCCGGCAAAGGTTTTCGGCACTTCTGACAGCGCCAGGCGCTCTCTGAGTCCGGCAAACATAATCAGTACCAGAGAGAAGCCGATTGAGGCGCCGATGCCGTAGGTCATACTCTCGATAAAGGAAAACCCTTCACTGATGTTGATCAGTGCGACCCCGAGTACGGCGCAGTTGGTAGTTATCAGTGGCAGAAATATTCCCAGCGTCCGGTGCAACAAAGGGCTGCTTTTCTTAATCATCATCTCGGTGAACTGAACCACTGCCGCGACTACCAGAATGAAACAGATGATTCGAAGGTATTGCAGATTCAGAGGTTCGAGAATGTAGTGCTCAATTAACCAGCCGGACATACATGAGAGTGTCAGGACGAAGGTTGTTGCCACTCCCATACCGGTTGCGGTACTGAATTTATTGGACACGCCCATCAGCGGACATAGCCCGAGAAACTTCACCAGAACTACGTTGTTCACCAGCACAGTGCCGACCATCAGCGTGATTAATTCCATCTATGCAACCTCAACAAAAAATATGCTGTTAGGACGGCTGCATTAAATATGCCATTTTTAAGTTATTGAAATATAAAGAATTATTGTTTTATCCCTCTGTTTGATTAGCAACATTGTTAAAAACATTACATCGGTTTTGTCGGCCCGGGTATTTGTCGTATTTGCGACATTCTGGTTAAAATTTGACCTTTAATGGTGCGTTTTTTGTGTGGTTATTTAAAGAGGGCTGGCTGCAAACGGCGCTATAACGACAAACAGAGGGGGTGGCTTAGAAATTGCAAAATAGAATTATGCAGTTTGAATCACAGGAGCGGTTATGACTAAAGATGTCAGTAATAATGTTCATGAGTGTGACAACGTTGATAATACCGATGAGCAGGCTATTTTTTCCGGCTTACCCGGCAGCGTATTCTTTCAGGCTGTTGAACATGCCCCCATCGCGATTTCGATCACCGATCTCAGTGCAAATATCATTTACAGCAATCAGACCTTCAGCCGGGAAACCGAATACGCGAAAGAGGATGTGCTGGGACGCAATGAGTCGATTCTCTCCAACCATAACACGCCGAGAATTGTCTATGAGTCTCTCTGGGGACGACTAACGCAGCAGAAACCCTGGGAGGGTGTGCTGGTAAATCGTCGCCGCGACGGTAAACGTTATCTGGCAGAGCTTATGGTGGCGCCGGTGCTGGATGAGAATAACAAAACCATCAACTATCTGGGAATGCACCGGGATGTTACCGAACTGCATATGTTGCAGCAACGGGTGCAGAACCAGAAAGAGATGATCGAAAAAGTACTGGATGCCGCCCATACCTCAATTGTGCTGATGGATCAGGCAAACAAGGTTGTGCTGGATAACATCGCGTATAAAACCCTGGCGACCGATATCGCTCCCATCGAGCCCGGTGCGCTGTTTCTGTCAAAATTGAAAGAGGACCTTGGCCCGGAATTTAACCCGCAAAAACTCAAGCCCGGACAGACGGTTGCTGGTCACGAAGTCACCCTCGAAGTGGGTAAAGGCAAGCAGCATCGAATCTTCTCCTGTGACTACAGTATTGTTGGCATTGGTGATGAAAGCGCCGACGGTTTTTTCTCCAATCCGGTACAGAACTACCAGATGCTGGTGATCAAAGATATTACCGAGATGCGTCATCGGGAGCGGCTGGAGCATATGAATGCGATGCAGCTGCTGATCGCTGAAGAGGAATCAGTGTATCACCTGCGTGAAGCGTTATCGGGCGCGATGTTTAAGTTTCAGCAGCCGCTGAACCTGATGTCTGCTGCGGTGCGGATGTTGGAGCAAAGCGCCTCGGGTACTGAACTCTCTGCAGAGAAGATCGTTGATGTCCTGAAAGAGGCGATTCAGATTGGCCAGGACACCTGCAATATGCTCGAAGGTGTTGTGCCACAGGGGCAGCCCCGTTCGTTTGGCTCGATCAATATTAACGAAGTGCTGCGCAATGTGCTTGAGTTTTCGACCTCCCGCTTGCTGCGCAACGGCATCCAGGTGGTCTGGCTGCCGTCGGTGTATGTTCCCGCGATAAATGGTCGGGAAAGCCGTCTGCACAGCATGTTTAAACAGCTGGTGGATAACGCCATTGATGTGATTGAGATGGAACGTCCATCCCGTCGTGAGATTGAGATCAGCACCCGGGTTGAAAGAAATGAGATTGTTGTGAGTGTCGCTGATACCGGGCCGGGTATTCAGGATTCTATGATCACTAAAGTGTTTGAGCCTTTTTTCAGTACCAAGAGTAATCGCACACCAACATCCGGGCGGGGTATGGGGCTTACCCTGGCGCAGGAGGTGGTGACTGAGCATTGTGGGACGGTTTCGATCGATCCGAAATACAAGGATGGCTGTCGGATTCTGGTGCATCTGCCAATTGATGACCTGGAAGGTTAATGGGGAGTGATGATTTTGAATAGTGCCGCCACCCGAACAGAACTATTTGAGCGCCAGCTGTGTGTGCTGGATAAAATTTGCTGGACGTTAACCCGTTCATTAGACCTGAATCCCAGTTTAGATGAAGTATTGAAAATCCTGCATAACGAAGCAGAGATGAAAAACGGCCTGATCGCACTCAAGGATTATGAGATGGAACATCTCTTTATCAGTGCGGTACACAGTGACTCTGATGAGGTTCAGCGGGCCAAAGGAGCGGCCCGTTATCAGCAGGGAGAGGGGCTGGTTGGCTCAATCCTAAAATCACAAAGTTCACTAGTCTTGCCCAATCTGGCCAATGAACCGCGCTTTATGGACCGGCTGGAGCTGTTTGAATTGAGTCTGCCCTTTATCGGTGTACCGGTTAAAGACCATAAAGGCGACGTGGTGGGGGTGCTGGCTGCGCAACCAACCTCAGACCCGCAACGTTTTCTCGCTGAAGAGTGCCGCTTTCTCAACATGATCGCCAACCTGCTGGCGCAGCTATTGCGCCTGCTGGGCGAGGTGGAACACCAACAGCAACAACTGACCGATGAACGTGACGAGCTAAGGCGGCGTGTCCGGGGTAAATTTGGCTTTGAGAACCTGATGGTGGGCCATACGCCGACCATGGTGCGGATGTTTGAGCAGATCCGTCGGGTGTCCAAATGGGATACCACCGTGCTGCTGCGGGGTGAGTCGGGTACCGGTAAAGAGTTGGTGGCCAGTGCGATTCACTATAACTCGCCGCGGGCACACAACAGTTTTATCCGCCTCAACTGTGCGGCACTGCCTGAAAACCTGCTGGAATCGGAGCTGTTTGGTCATGAAAAGGGTGCCTTCACCGGTGCGACCCGCACCCGTCAGGGGCGGTTTGAACAGGCTGATAAGGGCACCCTGTTTCTCGATGAGATTGGTGAGATCTCGCCAATGTTTCAGGCCAAACTACTGCGCGTATTGCAGGAGGGGGAGTTTGAGCGGGTCGGCGGTAATAAAACCATCTCCGTGCAGGTGCGCATCGTTGCTGCGACCAACCGCAATCTGGAACAGGAGGTGCGTGATGGCCATTTCCGGGAAGACCTTTACTACCGTCTGAATATTATGCCGATCAATCTGCCGCCACTGCGGGAGCGGATTGAAGATGTTCCCGAGTTGGTGAACTTTTTGCTGGATAAAATTGGTAAATCACAGGGTCGTTCCCTGGATATTAGTAATAATGCGGTACGCAAACTGATGACACACGCCTGGCCGGGTAACGTTCGGGAGCTGGAAAATACCCTGGAACGCGCCTCAATTATGGCGGAGGAGGGGGTCATTGAAGAGAATGATTTCTCCTTTAATAGTGCCGAACTGATGGGCGGCAACTACACGCCGATGGCCTCTCAGGTGGCACCACACATTGCTCCTCCGGTGGCGCATCTGCCAAAAGAGGAGTCTTTCACTGAGTTCACAGACTCAGGGGATGACACGGATATGGATGAGCGACGCCAGGTGATTGCTGCTCTGGAGCAAGCGGGTTGGGTGCAGGCAAAAGCCGCCCGGTTGCTGAATATGACTCCGCGTCAGATCGCCTATCGGATTCAGACCATGAATATTGAGGTGAGAAAGCTTTAGCACATAGCGGGTTGCGCCGCTTACTATGCGATGTATCAGAGCTTTGGTTTACCTGCCAAAGCTTTCATACAGGGACTTATCTAAATTGTCTTATCAATGTCTGATACATTAGCTTATCTGCATTAAACACGGCAGCTTCAGCACACTCTCTTACTATTACACTAATCTGTAACCATTATGCGACATGCAATCTAACCTTCTTCTTTTTATTACAGGTAGAATCCACTTTTACAGGTATTCTGTTAGTCGCTGTAATCGATCTCTGAAAGTTATGTTTTTGCTTATATATTTGCCGGTAAGGTCTCTGTATGCTTGGCAAAAACAGGCTTTGCTAGTTGCTGTTAAATCACGAAGGTTGAAGGTTATAGCGAGCGTATATATTTCATATAGTTATGCCATTTGAAACGGTAGCGATGTGCTACTAGGCTTAATGTTGAACGTGTTTAAAGGTGATCTAAATGGCAGAACAACCCCAAACCAGTGAGCGAAAACCCTGCAGCCAATGTGCCGATGAACTCTGCCTGGATTTTGATTTTACCATGGCGTTTCAGCCGATAGTCAATTGTAGCGATCAGAGTATTTATGGCTACGAGGCGTTAGTCCGTGGTCTGAATAACGAGTCAGCCTATTCAATTATCTCCAGAGTAAATAATGACAATCGTTATATCTTTGACCAGCTGTGCCGGGTAAAGGCGATCGCCCTGGCTGCAAAGCTGGATATCCGGTCGATGCTGAGTATCAATTTTCTGCCCAACGCTATCTATCAGCCGGAACGTTGTATTCGCACAACATTTGAGGCCGCCAAGACATATAATTTTCCCACTGAAAGGATTATGTTTGAGTTTACCGAAGTGGAAAAGATAGAAGATAGTAACCATATCAAGCGTATCGTTGAGTACTATCAATCACTCGGGTTTAAAACCGCGACAGATGATTTTGGTTCAGGATATTCCGGGCTCAATTTATTAGCCGATTTTCAGACCGACATCGTTAAGCTGGATATGGCTCTGATTCGGGATATACACACAGATAAAGTACGGCAGTCAATTATTACCCACTGTTTAAATATCTTCCGTGATCTTAACATCACGCCACTGGCCGAAGGCATTGAAACCGTTGAAGAGTATCGTTGGTTACAGGATGCTGGTGTGGAACTGATGCAGGGGTATCTGCTTGCTAAACCCGGCTTTGAAAGTTTACCCGCTGTTAATTTCCAATCGATCTCGTGTAGTGACAAATAAAAAAGCGGTTAACATCCTGTAAAATAGATTTATTTATCCCGAAAGGTATGGTCTGGCATAAAGATCCCCTGAGTGGGCTAAAGAATGGTATAATGCTCCGCCACCACTCAAACGGAGCTCTTCTTATGGCAGTTAAATCTAAAAAAGCAGCGGCGAACCAGACCCATGATTCAATTGCGGAGCAGACTGCTGCCTTTCTTAAGGCCGGTGGAGAGATCCAGAAAATCGATAAAGGTGTTTCTGGTCGTGAGAATAACGGCGGCCCGCGTCATATAGTATTAGGAAAACCGCAGGCCAGGTAACAACAACATCAGCAGCTGACATTTTTTTGCGCCCAGTAAAACAGGGCGCAGTCATTTTATAAATATCCTGCTAATATAGATTTAGATCTAACCCGTTTTATATCTGTTTATCCTTCTCCCTGAGGCAACGACTTCCTGTCTGCTGCTTATGATTTCTGTCGGAGTAAGGCGATTATCTTCACACACTCAACGATTCACACCCACACGATTGGATATTGTATTAATGACGACTAAAGCGTTTACCCTGCAGCGGATATGTAATTTTGCTGGCAAAGAGTTCGATCCGAATTCCGACCAGCAGGTTAATGAAGTCCTGCGAAATAAGTTCAACATATCACTACCACAGCGGCGTACGATGAATGATGCAATGGAAGCGGTATGCAGTGACCATGATATTATCGCATTGATTTTACAGTACCGGACAATGGCCTGATTTAAGCTAAAGCGTCACTGCAGATAATTTTCTTACCCTAGGCTGCATTGCTGCCAGAAAGCTATTTTCTAATTTTTGCTCAAGATTTTGATCTGTGTATCCGTTGAATTATCTCTTCTTTATCACCGCGATGGCTCTGCTGGAGGCCTGTTCGCCCATCCCTGACCTTCCGGGTCTTCTGGGAAGTCCAGACTTATAACAGAAAACCTTTGCTGTCGGGGGGAGGGCTTTGCCGTCCTGTTTAAGTGAATGTAGCAGACCCGACAATCAGCTCTGATCTGTCCAGATTATGACAAAAAAACTCTCTTCCCTTTAGCTTAAATTCTTTTAAATTCAATGATGTAGTGAATGGCGCGCGGTTTGCAGTGGTCTCCCCATAGTAACTGAATCTGATTGATAGCCTTCAGGCTGCAGAGGAGAAACACTGATGGAATTGAACGTCTTAAATGCTGATCAAGCCCCGGCTACCGCTGAAGGTTGTAGCGCCAGTGCCTGTGGTAGTAGTGATGATCAAATGAGCCACCTTCCTGATTCAATCCGTGAGAAGGTGCAAAATCATCCCTGTTATTCAGAAGAGGCGCATCATTACTTTGCCCGTATGCATGTGGCTGTGGCGCCCGCTTGTAATATTCAGTGTCACTATTGTAACCGTAAATATGATTGTGCCAATGAGTCCCGTCCCGGTGTTGTCTCTGAACTGTTAACCCCGGATCAGGCGGTGAAGAAAACCAAAGCTGTGGCAGCGAATATTCCGCAGATGACTGTGTTAGGAATTGCTGGCCCTGGCGACCCATTGGCGAACCCTGAGCGTACCTTTGAGACCTTCCGCCGCCTCAGTGAAGAAGCGCCGGATATTAAACTCTGCGTTTCGACCAATGGTCTGACGCTGCCGATGCATGTGGAAGAGCTTTCCAAACATAACATCGATCACGTCACCATCACCATCAACTGTATCGATCCGGAAGTCGGGGCAAAAATCTATCCCTGGATTTTCTGGAACAACCGTCGTATTCGCGGTAAAGCCGCGGCCAAAATTTTGATTCAGCAGCAGCAGAAAGGTCTGGAGATGCTGGTGGCCAAAGGGATTCTGGTGAAAGTGAACTCGGTGCTGATTCCCGGTGTAAACGATGAACACCTGAAGGTGGTGAGTAAAATTGTTAAAGAGAAAGGGGCCTTCCTGCACAACGTGATGCCGCTTATTTCTGAAGAGGAGCATGGCACCTTTTATGGGGTGATGGGACAGCGTGGGCCTTCTGATGAAGAGCTGCAGGATCTGCAGGATGCCTGTTCCGGCGATATGAATATGATGCGTCACTGTCGTCAGTGTCGTGCGGACGCGGTGGGCATGCTCGGTGAAGACCGGGGCTCTGAATTTACTCTGGATAAGATCGATGCGATGGATATCGATTACGATGCCGCCATGAAAACCCGCGCGATTGTGCATAAGGGGATTGAGGCTGAACTGGCGGAGAAGCAGCTTAAGCGTGAAAGACTGGCGGGGGTTAAAGTGCCGTCCGGTCCGGTTGCTGCGAACAAGAGTTTCCGTCCGGTGCTGATGGCTGTAGCGACCAGCGGTGGTGGGGTGATTAACCAGCACTTCGGTCATGCGACTGAGTTTCTGGTGTATGAAGCTTCCGGTAACGGTGTGCGCTTTATCGGTCATCGTAAGGTGGATCAGTACTGTATCGGCAATGATACCTGCGGCGAGAAAGAGAGTGCTCTGGCTGGCAGCATCCGTGCGCTGTCCGGATGCGAAGCCGTACTCTGCTCGAAGATCGGTTATGAACCATGGGGTCTGCTGGAAGACGCCGGTATTGCACCGAACGGTGAGTACGCGATGGAGCCGATTGAAGAGGCGGTGATGTCTGTGTATCAGGAGATGATCACCGCAGGCAAACTGGACGATAAAACCGAGCTGAAACGGGCAGAAGTGTAAGGAGATTACGATGGCTTTAAGTATTGTAGAAAGCTGTGTTAACTGCTGGGCCTGTCTTGATGTTTGCCCCAGTGATGCGATCGTCAGTGCTGAACCGCACTTCCTGATCGAGAGTAAAAACTGCACCGAGTGTGAAGGTGATTATGCCGATCCGCAATGCGCCAGTATCTGCCCGATTGAGGGGGCGATTCTCAACTCTTTTGGCGACCCGATCAATCCGGAAGGTTCTCTGACAGGTATTAAGCCAGAGCTGAAGGATGATGCGCTGAAAGAGATTCAGGCACGCTAACGCTATGGCAACGGTAATCTTCTACGAAAAGCCGGGCTGTATTAACAACACCCGGCAGAAAAAACTGTTGCAGGCTGCCGGTCATCAGGTTGATGAGCGCAATCTGTTAACGCACCCCTGGGACACAGTCAGTCTGAGCCGTTTTCTGCACGCTGAAACTCGGGATAGCTGGCTAAACAAGACCCATCCGGGGCTGAAATCAGGGGATGTGGAACTGGATCTGAACCGGCCCGGCGAGATACTGGCGGCGATGTGTCGCGACCCGTTGCTGATTCGACGACCGCTGATGGAGATCGACGGTCGCTGTTTGCAGGGGTTTGATGCAGCGCTGCTGGATCAACTGATCGGTTTAAGCGAAATGCCCGATGGGGATATTGAAACCTGCCCCCGCAGCCAGCACGCCACAGCGTGTCAATAGGGCGAGTAAAAAGGGCGTGTAAATCAGCCCGTGTGAAAAGAAAGGTGGGATATGTCAATGCAAGCAGCCCAATCTCAGGTGTCTGAGGAACTCTATACAGAGCTGCTGGGTGTCACGACCAGCGATGAAGCTGACCGTTATCTGGTCAGGCTGATACTGGCTGCGCGGGAGGGGCGGGGTTGTCTGCCGTTGCATCTGGGTCTGGGAGAACGCGGTTTTGAGGCATTGATCGAGCGCTCTTTTTCTGAGATGCAGCGCTGGTTTATTCTGCATACCAAAGTACCCGCTGCCGTCGTTGAGCGCAGCGATACCCGCAGTGAGTTACTCAGCCTGCGACTGGATGAACAGCAAGAGCTGACGGTGTTACTCGAAAGCTGGCGCAATCCGGACGTTGATCCGGTGCTGTCGGTCATTATTGCCACCGGCTGTTTAGGTGGAGATCATCTCTGGCGTGACCTGGGCTTTGAAAATCGTGACTGGCTGTCAGAGATGATGGCGTTTGCCTATCCACAACTCAAGGCGAAAAATTCAAAGGATATGAAGTGGAAACGGTTTCTCTATAAGCAGCTGTGTGAAACCGGCGGCAACTATGTTTGCCGCGCCCCCAGTTGTGAAGAGTGTGCTGTTTACTCGGACTGTTTCGGACCCGAGGCCTGAACAGTGGATAGCCTGATGCAGGGCGCCGCCGGAATGCAGACAGATGATCTTTTAGATGATCTGTCAGAACCCCTGCTGGCCTACCATCAGCTATCGAAACATCACCTGCAAGGCTATGCGGCCGGGCCGGAAACCCTTGACTGGGATGATCAGCCTGATCCGTTTCGACATTTCGCACAGGCCACTTATATCGATCTGCCGTTTGCGGATGCGGATTATCTAAACGTTAACGTGAGCCATCTGTTTTGCGGGGATGCCCCGTCACAGCAGTTATCACTGGAAACGCTGTCACTGTTTCTGTGCTTTAGCGCCGGTTTGTCAGCGTGGAAAACCTTCGGTATTGATCGCTGGTCCCTGAGGGTGGTTCCCTCCAGTGGCAATCTGCATCCGGGAGAGCTTTACCTGTTACTGCCATCGACCGGTTTTTGCAAAGCCGGGCTATATCACTACGACGTTTTTCATCACCGGCTGACGCTACGATCACTTTTGCCTGACCATGTTGAAGGCGCGGTCTATCTGATCCAGACCAGCGTTTTACAACGGGAAGCCTGGAAATATGGCGTCAGATCACTGCGTTATTGCTGGCTGGATGCCGGGCATCAGCGGGCTCAATGTCAGGCGGTTGCGGGTTTGTTGGGCTGGAGTCTGGTGGATATCTCGACTGCCCGCACCCTGTTATCGCAGCTCTGCGGACTCAACCGGCCGGAATATGCTGAGGTCGAGCAGGAATATCCTCAATGGGTGTGTCAGCTTCACTTTACCTATTCAGAAAACGCTGCCGCAACGGTGCTGGAAAAACTCGCCAGCAGCGCAGCGATTAACTGGAGTGGGCAGCCAAGCCGACTGGCACCGCCGCCGCTGCAAACATGGAAACAGCCGTTTGCCATCGCAGAGCAACTGGAGGTTGCCGTGACCGCTGTGCGGCATTTTCCCCAGAGTGACGATCTGCCTGGCGATTTTATCGGGGCAGAAGCGGACCCCTGGAAACTGATCCTGTCACGTCGCAGTGGTCAGGCCTATGCCGCAGAAAGTGCTTATCCGCGTCAGCTATTTGAACAGATGATGGCCGCGCTGCAATCCGGAGGCAGCCGTCTATTGCCGGACTCGCCACAGGTGCATCTGCTCTGCTTTATCCACTCAGTCGAGGGGCTGGCGCCGGGAATCTATCTGATTCCCCGCTCGGAAGAGGGCGCCCGGTTGTTTCTCCGGGAGTTGCAACGCTGGCAGCCCTGGGACGATGCTGAGCTTAACGGAATCGCAACAGCCTGGCGGATGAAAACCGCCAATACCCGTAAAGCCGCAGGGCAGCTCTGCTGTAATCAAGCGATTGCTGCGGGCAGCAGTTTTACCCTGATATTTCTGGCGGAATTTGATTCACCGATGAACAACAGTCAGGGCCGAGTCTGTCCCCAGCTCTATGAAGAGACCGGAATGCTGGGGCAGCAGATCTATCTTCACTCGACCGCTCAGGGCTATAGCGGTACCGGCATCGGATGCTTTTTCGATGACGCTATCCATGAACTGATCGGTCTGAAAAGCCAAAGCTTACAGGCGCTATATGGCTTTGCGGTGGGTGAGCCGCTGCGCGATGAGCGGATCACTCAATTATCCGGTTATTACCATCTGCGGGAGCGATTTGTATGACACAGATTCAACAGATTTCAATTCAGCAAGCTGAAGCGCTGCTGGCAAATGAGGATGTGCTGCTACTGGATTCAAGAGATCAGCGGGATTACATGAGCAGCCACCATCCTAAAGCGATGCTACTGGGTGAGCATAACCAGGAACATCTGCTGATGAAGACACCGAAAGAACGCCCGGTGATGGTTTATTGCTATCTCGGTCATGCCAGCATTGAGAAAGCGAAGATGTTTGCTGATTTCGGTTTTAAGCAGTGTTACAGCGTCGAGGGTGGATTCACCGCCTGGAAAAAACAGCTCACGACTGAGGTCTAAAAAAACTATCTGACCAGGAGCACCTAACCAGAAGCATCTGAACAGGAGAGGGAAGATGAATGATTTAGCCGTAAATTTTCAAACGTTTAATACCGAACCACGCAGTCAGCAAACCCTGCTGATGCAAGCGGCCCGTTATGGCGATCTGGTGGGCTTAGAGGAAGAACTACCTGACACCGCTATCAATGCCCGCAACAGCGATGGTAATAACGCCCTCTGGTTTGCCTGCTTTAGTAATAACCCGAAGGCGGTGCAGTTTCTCATCAATGAAGGTATTGATATTGATAACCAGAATGACAATGGCGCGACCGCGCTTATTTACAGCGCCTCGGCGGGTAAAGCCGAGGTGGTTGAGCTGCTATTAAACGCCGGTGCCGATACCTCACTGATGACACTGGATGATTTCACCGCGCTGGAGCTGGCCGCCAATAGGAAGATCATGCAGTTGCTACGTCAGCATAATGTTAAATAACGATTTTTGATTACGAGTAAGAGGAAGATAAGCCGATGAATACTGAAGAGAAAATTCGTAAACAGTTAGCCGAGAATCCGGTTTTACTCTATATGAAGGGCACCCCGGAAGAGCCAAAATGCGGCTTTTCCCGCAATGCGGTAAACGCGCTGGCAGAGCTGGGCGCAACCTATAGTTATATCAATGTTCTGGAATCACCCTTTATCCGCGAAAAGCTGCCCTCTGTTTCCGACTGGCCGACGTTTCCGCAGCTGTTCATCAAGGGTGAGCTGGTGGGTGGTTCTGATGTGGTCTGCGAAATGGCAGCGGATGGCAGCCTGAAATCGATGCTTGATCAGGTCGGGGAACCGGCATGATTAGCAAAGAGCAGGTCAGTCAGATTGTCATGGCTGAGTTTCCCGATGCTGAGCTGGATATCAGCGGCGAAGAGTGCGATCTGACCCTGCGGGTTATCAGTGAGTCCTTTGCCGGGGTGTCTCCGGTTGAGCGACAGAAGCGCGTGTTAAAACTGTTTCAACAGCAACTGAAAAGCGGCGTATTGCATGCGCTAACCGTTAAAGCTTACACCCTGCAGCAGTTTATTGATCTGCAGAATCAGTTTCTGGTGCAACTGGAAAACGACTGAGGAGAGATCTAATGAATGATGAAAACTTGTTTGATGAGCAGTTTCTGGATGTCACCAATAAACTGATCGAGATCGCCAATGAGATGGGCGAAAAATACGGCGAGCATAAGGCGAGTGTCGCCTTTATCTATGCGGCAGCCCGCTACAACGGTTACATTGCCGCGAGCAGTGTCACCAGTGCCGATGAGTTAGAGGCAAAACGCCCGAAAGCGGTTGAGTATTTTACCGACCGTTTCCGTCAACTCTATGATGGCAACCTGCAGGAGTATGTCGCTAACTTTGAAGAGTATATGGGTAAAGCGAAAGAGGACACCTCAGCTGCCAATGGCTGATTTGTTAGTTGTCCTACATTCAGCGCCAGCCAGAGGTTGGCGCTGAAGTGCTTTCTGCTACAAAAAACAATGTCTTAAACCCGCCAATTTCAGTGTTGCTCAATTTTTATTCATTTAAAATCAATAGATTAATCTATGGTTCGTTTCTTGCTGTACACCAGTCTCCATTAATATATATATGAGGGGCTATCCTATGGCCAATGTTTATTTCACGTCACCGATTATGTCGAAAAACATGAAGGTAGAAGCGGTTGCCGGTAAGCGTAACACCCTGCTGGGGCTTGCTAAGGAACACAATGTTAAAATCCCACGTGAGTGCGAAGATGGCCAGTGCGGTTCCTGCCTGGTTAAGGTGACTCACCTTGATGGTTTCCGTGTCAAAGGTATGGCACTGACTGACAAAGAGAAAAACGTACTGAAATCGATCGGCAAACTGCCAAAGTCAGAACAGGAGCGTGCAGAGGTGAAAGACCTGCCTCCAACCTACCGTCTGGCGTGCCAGACCATCGTGACCGATGAAGACCTGCTGATAGAGTTTACCGGCGAGCCCGGCGGCGCTTGATTTAACGGTTAGTTGTCATATAAGAAGATCGGAAGGAGGCATTCTTCCGATTTTTTTATGGGCAGGGGGGAAGAGTCGCTAGTGGTTAGACGCTTCGCTTGCTAGTGGTTAGAAAAAGCCTTCTTTATTAACCGGGTGAAAACGAGCTTGTAAGATGGTTTCGATAGCGCTTAGGTTAGAAAAAGCGGTTCACTCGTTCCCATGCTCCCGCGTGGGAATGCATACCTTGCTACCATGCCCGACAAATTTCTAATAATCCAGCAGCACCGGCGTAATCTTTTGCGCTGGAGTATCGCCAGTGTACGGCTTCATCCACATAACCTCGTTTGACCGGATTTTGGTGAATATATTCGATCTTTTGCCGCATCATCTCTTCATTTTGAATCAGTTCTGGATGCACGCCCTCCTGCCAGAATTGATAAGCCCGGTCAGTTTTATGGGGTTTTTTATAAAAAGCCAGTTGATCCAGAATTTGCCTGACATTGTGCTCTGCAAGATATTGAATCAGTTGTTTCGCTGTCCATGATTTGAGTCGTGCTATGTCATGATCCAATGCATTGCTTTGCAGAACAAGGTGACAGTGGTTTTCTAAAATTACCCAGGCATAAACGTTGAGGTCATCTTTACTTAAAAAGCGCAGGGCATCGAGCAGAACATTGACGGTGTCAGGGCGTGTGAACACGGGAATCCAGTGCAACACCGTCGGGTGACGAAGTGGGGTTGTTTAGGTTCGGTGACTTTATAGCGGCTTCGACCCATTATGCATGTTCCTTATGCATTCCCACGCGGGAGCGTGGGAACGAGACAGATTATCCACAGAGGGTATTTATTCCACTATCCGTGATCGCTTTATCTCTGTGCCCTCGGTGTCCTCTGTGGTGAATCATTATATGCACGAAGTAGATTTACACAGAGAACACTGAAGTTGGTCACATAGATTTTTTTCCCGGGCCAGGATATTTGTCAGGCAACTTCAGCTTCGCCCATCGCGGCTTCAAGAAAGTTTTCCCAGGGCTCTTCGATAATCTGAATTTTCTTCAGTTTACAGAAACGGCGTTCTTTATCGGTCGGTTCTTCAATGAATACCCAGCCCGCCTGTTCACTATCGGCGGCGTAGATGATGTCACCCATCACCATCCGCTCCGTATCCCGGGTGAAGCGCATGCCGAGAAACAGGTACTGTTTGTTCTGCCGGTAGAGTTTAATAAATTCTGGTACGGCGAAACCACCCATCAGTTCGGTAATGTAATCAACAAAGTCAGCATCGGAGGCGATGAAGTTGGCTTCGGGCACCGGACAGCCCAGCGGTTTAAAGAGAATAGGCAGGCCGGCCATCACTTTGCTCTGTTCGATCTCGGTGTATGTCTCACCATCAAAGTTAAATATCTTATAGCGGTAGTCTGTGCCTGCTACGCGGGAGAGACCCTGTATCAGGATGTGCTGACGATTTTGATAGAGATCGATTAACTGGGTGTCTCGGTTTATATCCACCACCCAGCCTGGGTTTATATCTGCCAGCCATTGATGGAGTCTGGCGGTGGTCCATTTTTTATTCAGGTAGGTGTCATTAAAAAAGCGCGTGATAAAACTGCGGCCCTTTTTGTTTTCCAGGTTCATCGCCGCGCGTGGGAATTCATACATCAGACGCGGGGCCATCGGCTGACCACCGTTCATCGCCAGAATCAGACTGTCACTGTCGGCAGGCATCGGTGTGTGGTTTTCGACATTAGTTACATCTGCAAGGGCGCCCGCCCCGAGGTAGGGGACAATCTTTCCCGATTTAAGTCCGTCTATTAATTCACTGTACATAATGTTCACCCGTGGCTGATTAATTGAATCTCTTTGCTCTGTATTTATATGTGCAACAGATACAGAGCCTGATGAAGAGAAATTGAGTTAACCAGAGCTACTGCAATTGTCAGGCCAGCAGGGAAACCGTGGGCTTTCAGTGAGGCTGAACCGGGTTGTTTGAGTGATATCTTTTACTCTGACGTTATAAAACCGTGGCTTAGTGAATTTTAGCCGCTGTTGTTTCTTTTATCTGAGTGTCTGTTGATGGTGAATGTTTTAAATCTGACATAACAGAGTCTGACAAAACCCTATTTTTATTGTTGGCATTACAACAGTAAATCCGCCAATTGTTGTTACTTTCACAGTATTAGAACAAAGACTGTAGCGCCTTGATTTTATTTAAATTCTTATAAATCAATAAATTAAATGTTTTTTGGTCGGTTGGTACAAGTTTCGCAACAGTGGATGTGAGTTTTCGAGTCAGGTGCTTTTTGTCTGGCTCAGGCAATCTAAGTTCTAACGCTGAGGAGCAAGATTATGGCTATGCGTCAATGTGCAATCTACGGAAAAGGCGGCATCGGTAAGTCGACTACTACCCAGAACCTGGTAGCAGCTCTGGCTGAATTAGGTAAAAAAGTAATGATCGTAGGATGCGACCCTAAAGCGGATTCTACCCGTTTGATTCTGCATTCTAAAGCGCAGAACACCATCATGGAGATGGCTGCTGAGGCAGGTACGGTTGAAGATCTGGAACTGGAAGATGTACTTAAAGCCGGTTACGGCGATATCAAGTGTGTTGAGTCCGGTGGTCCTGAGCCAGGTGTGGGTTGTGCGGGTCGTGGTGTAATCACCGCTATCAACTTCCTCGAAGAAGAAGGTGCTTACGAAGAAGATCTGGACTTTGTCTTCTACGACGTACTGGGTGACGTGGTATGTGGTGGTTTCGCGATGCCAATCCGCGAAAACAAAGCTCAGGAAATCTACATTGTTTGTTCTGGTGAGATGATGGCGATGTACGCTGCTAACAACATCTCTAAAGGCATCGTGAAATACGCTAACTCCGGTAGCGTACGTCTGGCTGGTCTGATCTGTAACAGCCGTAATACAGCCCGTGAAGACGAGCTGATTATGGAGCTGGCTCGTCAGCTGGGCACTCAGATGATCCACTTCGTTCCCCGCGACAACGTTGTACAGCGTGCTGAGATTCGCCGTATGACTGTTATCGAATACGATCCAAATGCGAAGCAGGCTGACGAGTACCGTCAACTGGCTCAGAAGATCATCGACAACACTAAGTTCGTTATTCCTACGCCGATCACTATGGATTCACTTGAGGATCTGCTGATGGACTTCGGTCTGATGGATGAAGAAGACGAAAGCATTATTGGTAAAACCGCTACAGAAGAGTAATTCACTTTTCTGAGTCGTGGTTTTGCTATTGACGGGTATGGAGCGGATTAGCTTCTACCCGCAAACCTAATGGAAGGAGCGAATAAGTATCTGGTGTCTCTGGCTGGTCTTGTATCTGCAGAGAATACATTGAACTTATTCGAGCTTTCCAAATGTTGAGGAGACAGAATATGTCTACCATGTCACGCGACGAGACTGAAGCGCTTATTCAGGAAGTGCTGGAAGTCTATCCTGCTAAAGCTAAGAAAGATCGTGAAAAGCATCTTGCGGTTAACGATCACGAAGTTGAGCAGTCTAAAAAATGTATCACCTCCAACAAGAAGTCTCTGCCAGGTGTTATGACCGTTCGTGGTTGTGCCTACGCAGGTTCTAAAGGTGTGGTTTGGGGTCCTATCAAGGATATGATCCACATCTCTCACGGTCCTGTTGGCTGTGGTCAGTACTCCCGTAACGGTCGTCGTAACTACTATATCGGTACGACCGGTATCAACGCCTTCGTTACCATGAACTTTACCTCTGATTTCCAGGAGAAAGACATTGTATTCGGTGGTGACAAGAAGCTGTCTAAGCTTCTGGAAGAGGTGGAAACACTGTTCCCGCTGAATAAGGGTGTATCCATTCAGTCTGAGTGTCCTATCGGTCTGATCGGTGATGACATCGAAGCGGTAGCGAAGAAAGCGACGGCTGCAACCGGTAAAACCGTGGTCCCTGTCCGTTGTGAAGGTTTCCGTGGTGTGTCTCAGTCTCTGGGTCACCACATTGCTAACGATGCGGTACGTGACTGGGCGCTGGATAAGCGTGACGATGACGATAGCTTCGAGAAAACTGCGTATGACGTAGCGATTATCGGCGACTACAACATCGGTGGTGATGCCTGGTCTTCCCGTATCCTGCTGGAAGAGATCGGTCTTCGCGTTGTGTCTCAATGGTCCGGTGACGGTACTATCGCTGAGATGGAACTGACGCCTAAGGTTAAGCTGAACCTGGTTCACTGCTACCGTTCTATGAACTACATCTCTCGTCACATGGAAGAGAAGTACGGCATCCCATGGATGGAGTACAACTTCTTCGGTCCGACTAAGACTGATGAGTCTCTGCGCAAGATTGCTGCGTTCTTCGATGAGTCTATTCAGCAGAAAGCTGAAGAGGTTATTGCGAAGTACAAACTGCAGTACGACACCATCATCGAGAAGTTCCGTCCTCGCCTGGAAGGCAAGCGCGTCATGCTTTATATCGGTGGTCTGCGTCCGCGTCACGTTATCGGAGCCTATGAAGATCTGGGTATGGAAGTGGTGGGTACGGGTTATGAGTTCGCTCATAACGATGACTACGACCGCACCATCAAAGAGATGGGCAACGCGACACTGCTTTACGATGACGTAACCGGTTACGAATTCGAAGAGTTTGTTAAGAAGGTTAAGCCAGACCTGATCGGTTCAGGTATCAAAGAGAAGTATATCTTCCAGAAGATGGGTGTTCCTTTCCGTCAGATGCACAGCTGGGATTATTCCGGTCCTTACCACGGCTATGATGGCTTCGCTATCTTTGCCCGCGATATGGATATGACCCTGAATAACCCTTGCTGGAAGAAGCTTCAGGCGCCTTGGCAGGTTGAAGAGACTACTGAAGAAGCAGTCGCTGCAAGCGCTTAAGTTGATATCAGAGGTTCGCGGTGGCGACGGTATATAACGATCCATTCTTATACTTAGCGCCGTGAACCGTCTACCCCATGTTAACCCGTATGTTCACAGATTAGTGGCGCGGGAGGAGAGATTCAAATGAGTCAATCAGTTGATAATATCAAACCAAGTTATCCGCTGTTCCTGGAAGATGATTACCAGGACATGCTGGCTAAAAAGCGCGATAACTTTGAGGAAAAACATCCTCAGGACAAGATCGATGAAGTGTTTCAGTGGACGACGACTGAAGAGTATCAGGAACTTAACTTCAAGCGTGAAGCGCTGACCGTTAACCCTGCTAAAGCTTGTCAGCCACTGGGTGCAGTACTCTGTGCACTGGGTTTTGAAAAGACTCTGCCTTATGTACACGGTTCTCAGGGGTGTGTTGCTTACTTCCGCAGCTACTTTAACCGTCATTTTAAAGAGCCGGTATCCTGCGTATCTGACTCTATGACTGAAGATGCGGCGGTATTTGGTGGTCAGAAAAATATGTATGACGGTCTGGAAAATGCTCAGGCATTGTACAAGCCAGACATGATTGCAGTATCGACTACCTGTATGGCTGAAGTTATCGGTGACGACCTTAACGCCTTTATCGGGAACTCCCGTAAAGAGGGTCATATTGCCGAAGATTTCCCGGTTCCTTTTGCTCACACACCAAGCTTTGTCGGCAGCCACACTACCGGCTGGGACAACATGTTTGAAGGGATTGCACGTTACTTCACCCTCAACTACATGGAAGACAAGGTTGTGGGTAGCAACGGTAAGATCAACCTGGTGCCGGGTTTTGAAACCTACCTGGGTAACTTCCGGGTGATGAAGCGCATGATGGCTGATATGGATGTTGACTGTTCTTTGCTGTCTGATCCGACTGAAGTACTGGACACCCCTGCAGACGGTGAATTCCGCATGTATTCCGGTGGTACCACTCAGGATGAGATCAAGGATGCACCTAACGCCTGTAACACTATCCTGCTTCAGCCATGGCAACTGACTAAGACTAAGAAGCTGGCCACCCTGACCTGGAAACATGAAGTGCCTGCACTGAATATTCCAATGGGTCTGGACTGGACTGATGAGTTCCTGATGGCTGTGTCTAAGACGACAGGTAAGCCTATCAGCAAGACTCTGGAGATCGAACGTGGCCGTCTGGTTGATGCGATGACCGACTCTCACACCTGGCTGCACGGTAAGAAATTTGCTCTGTACGGCGACGCTGACTTTGTTATGGGTCTGACCAAGTTCCTGCTGGAACTGGGTGCTGAACCAACACATATTCTGTGTAACCATGCGAACAAACGCTGGAAGAAAGCAGTGGAAGCAATTCTTGCTGAATCTCCGTTCGGCGCTGACTGTGAAGTTCATATCGGTAAAGATCTGTGGCACTTGCGTTCGCTGTGCTTTACCAACAAGCCTGACTTCCTGATCGGTAACTCGTATGGCAAGGAGATCACACGGGATACTCTGTACAAGGGTAAAGAGTTCGAGGTGCCGCTGATCCGTCTGGGCTTCCCGATCTTCGACCGTCATCACCTGCATCGTCAGACTACCCTGGGTTATGAAGGTGGAATGCAGATGTTAACAACCATTGTTAACGCTGTACTCGACCGTCTTGACCATGAAACCGGTGGTATGCAGACCACTGACTTCAACTACGACCTGGTACGTTAAGCCCGGGTTATGTTGATCGTCGATGGCCTGTGCGAGTCTGATGTCGATACGGCTTGTACTCACCGGGATTAACGTGACCCGGATTGCCCAGCGCAATCCGGGTCATCCGGTTGGTATTTCCCCTAAGCGCGTGAAGCATTCATATTCAATCAGTCCATCCTTTCCGGGGCAGGTGCTGCCCCGGGCCGTCTGATATTGGAGAGTAACGATGCCTAGTGTGATGATAAGAAAGGATAATGAGGGAAAGATGACCCTCTATGTTGCTAAAAAAGATCAGGAAGATGAGATCTCAACAATCGAATTTGAATCTGCCGACAAATGGGGCGGATTAATTGAGATGACCGATGGCACAAAATATTTCATAGAACCACTCGATGCCATGCCTAAACTTCCGATCACCCTGCGTGCTCGAAGAGGCTGAGGAGGGTGTTAACATGTCAGCTCAAATATCAAATGAAGTTGCACTACGAATAGGTCTGGCAGCACGGGCTTTGCCCGATACGGATGCCAGGCGCCTGATGACAGTTCTGATCGACGCGGTTGGTATGCCAATCACAGAGACTAAACTGGCGCGGCTGAAGGTCAATAAACTGCGAATGGCATCCGAAGGTGAACTGGATGACATTGAGGTCAGTTTTATGAAAAAGGCCGTCAATCTGTTGAAGGGTATCGGCGTCTCCGTTGACGCAGAACCGTTACCTGAAACGACTCCTTATAGCGAAGGTGATATGCCCGGTTCAATACGGGTTGCCTGCGCATCAAACAACGCGACCGCGATGGATGGCCACTTTGGCTCCTGCTCCCGCTATCTTATCTATCAGGTTTCAGGTGAAGAGTACCGACTGGTTGAAGTCCGGGAAGCGATTATTCCTAAAGATGCTGAAGATAAGAACATTATCCGTGCGGGTCTGATCGAAGATTGTCAGCTGTTATATACAGTGTCGGTGGGTGGTCCCGCTGCGGCAAAAGTGATCCGTACCGGTGTGCTGCCTATCAAGATGCCGGATGGGGGTGATTGTACCGCGATGATGACAAATCTGGTGTCGGTGATTGCCGGTAATCCTCCGCCCTGGCTGGCGAAGGTGATGGGTGTTGCGCCTGAACAACGGATTCGGTTTGCTCAGAGTGAGGAGGTCGAATAATGATTACCCAGGAGCAGTTAACTCAAATCTTCGACTATGTCAGTGAGTCAGATATTGGCGAAGAGCTAATATCTGCTCTGAAAGTGAAACACCCTGGGCTCCATTTCAGCTGGTGTTTTGAGGATGATATTGGTGCGACCGCAAAGCCTTACCGCGAGAGCCGTAAGTTTAATCTCTATCTGGTGAATTCCGAGAATCATTGTTCCTGCCTGAGTAACGATCCTGACAGCTCAAGCGGCGTGGTGATTGCAGAGGTGATTGACGATGATTGAAGACGGTGATCAGACACCCCTGGCGGATTGTCGTAGCTGTCGTTTTAAAGCCAGTTTGCTGCTCAGTGGCCGCTGTGTTCCGGGAGATATCTGTGTGGTTGCCCAGAGCGGCCGCCAGATTGACCGGTTTTTGCGGGTCAATCCTGAACTGGCAGTGACTTTTCTGCGGGACAACTTCTGGGAACGACGGGCGATTGCGGTGCGTTACTCGCCGCTGCCCTATCTGGAAAAGATGATCGATGATGCCGATGAAGCGGTGCGACGGGCCGTGGCCTATCGCTTACCCCGGGATCAGTTATACCGGCTGATGGATGATGAGGATCGTGAAGTACGGATTACCGTTGCCGATCGTATCCGTCCTGATCAATTGGAGCTGATGGCTGATGACAAAGATTATCTGGTGCGTGCCTATGTTGCCCAACGGATGCCGGTAGGGCGTCTGTTTCGGATGATTCGTGATCCGGATCGACAGGTGCGAAAAATTGTTGCTAAGCGATTGCCAGAGGTCAGCCTGGGTCTGATGGTCAGCGATCCTGAAGCGGAAGTCAGACGCATCGTTGCCGAGCATCTGGCCCCGGATGAGATGGAGCTGTTGCTGGAAGATTCCGACTGGACGGTACGGCTTACCGCCGCCATGCGTGCGCCGGTTGAGATGCTCTGCGGGCTGGTCGATGACCCGGATCAGGAGGTTCGCTGTCTGGTGCAGGATCGTCTGGCTGGCCGGGATGTTGATCAGGCACTGTTGGACTAACCGTTCTCAGGTCAACGTTCTTAGGGCAGCGCTCTCAGTGCAGGGCTCTCAGGGCAACAGCAGAATTGTGTGTGTTTTGTCGTGTTTATGACAATGCGTTTTTCGGGTCTTTTAAAATCAATAGGTTATCTGTGGTACGCCTGTTGCATTGCTCTATATAGAATATTTTTTTAGCAGTGTGCCTGTACAGATCCGGAGGTTTAAATGAAAGCAAAAGATATTGCCGAACTACTTGATGAGCCGGCCTGTGAGCACAACAAAAAAGAGAAGTCGGGTTGTGCTAAACCGATGCCCGGTGCGTCGGCGGGTGGTTGCGCCTTTGATGGTGCCCAGATCGCGTTGCTGCCGATTGCCGATGTTGCGCATATTGTCCATGGGCCGATCGCCTGTGCCGGCAGTTCCTGGGATAACCGCGGCACCCGTTCCAGTGGTCCACAGTTGTATCGCATCGGTATGACCACCGATCTGACCGAACAGGACGTCATTATGGGACGGAGCGAGAAGCGTTTGTTCCACTCGATTAAACAGGCCGTTGAACAACATAATCCCGCCGCTGTATTTGTCTATAACACCTGCGTGCCCGCGCTGGTGGGTGATGATGTTGATGCTGTCTGTAAAGCCGCCACCGAACAGTGGGGCACGCCGGTGGTTCCTGTCGATGGGGCCGGTTTTTATGGCACCAAAAATCTCGGCAACCGTATTGCGGGCGAGGCGATGGTAAAACATGTGATCGGCACCCGCGAGCCTGAGCCCGACCCCGAACCGCTTATCCCTGGCACTAAAATTCACAGCGTTAATCTGGTCGGTGAGTACAACATCGCCGGTGAGTTCTGGCATGTACTGCCGCTGTTAGATGAGCTGGGAATCCGCGTGCTCTGTATCCTGTCCGGGGATGCCCGCTTTCATGAAGTGCAGTCGATGCATCGCGCCGAAGTGAATATGATGGTGTGTTCCAAGGCGATGGTGAATGTTGCGCGCAAACTGCAGGACAAATATGGCACGCCCTGGTTTGAAGGTAGTTTTTATGGCATCTCCGATACCTCCCAGGCGCTGCGTGATTTTGCCCGTTTTATTGATGACCCCGATCTGAGCCAACGCACCGAAGCGCTGATTGCGCGGGAGGAGGCGAAAGTCAGAACCGCGCTGGAACCCTGGCGTGAACGGTTACAGGGCAAGCGGGTGCTGCTCTATACCGGCGGTGTTAAATCCTGGTCAGTGGTGTCTGCGTTGCAGGATCTGGGCATGGTGGTGGTGGCTACCGGTACCAAGAAATCCACCGAAGAGGATAAAGCCCGCATTCGTGAACTGATGGGTGAAGACACCAAGATGATCGACGAGGGTGGTGCGAAGGAACTGATCAGTATCGTCCATGAATACAAAGCTGACATTCTTATTGCCGGTGGCCGTAACCTCTATACCGCCCTGAAAGCGCGGATTCCGTTTCTGGATATTAATCAGGAGCGGGAGTTTGGCTATGCCGGTTATTCCGGAATGCTGGAGCTGGTTAAACAGCTGGCCATTACCATTGAAAGCCCTATCTGGTCCGCCGTCCGCGACCCGGCACCCTGGGATGAGATGCCCAGTGAGGCTGAACTGTTAATCGCAGAGGGGGTGTAGGCCATGGCTATTCTGGAAAAACGCAAAAAAGCGATGTCGGTCAATCCACTGAAAGCCAGTCAGACCATGGGGGCAACCCTGGCGTTTCTCGGCTTCAGTCGGTCGATGCCGCTGATGCATGGCAGTCAGGGGTGTACCGCCTTTGCCAAGGTGTTCTTTGTGCGCCATTTTCGCGAGCCGATCCCGCTGCAAACCACCGCAATGGATCAGGTCAGCTCGGTGATGGGGGCGGATGAAAATGTGGTTGAAGCGCTGAAGACGATCTCCGAAAAACAGTCTCCTGCGATTATTGGCGTCTGTTCCACCGGTTTGGCAGAAACTCAGGGCTGTGACATGGGGCTGGCGATCCACGAGTTCAGAAGCCGCTTCCCTGAGCATGAAAAAGTTGCCGTCGTTAAAGTAAATACTCCGGATTTTAGCGGCTGTTTTGAAACCGGTTATGCCGCTGCCGTGAGTGCCATTATCGATCAGTTGGTGGAACCCTCTGAACGGGCTGGCAGCCGTGCCCGTCAGGTGAATGTACTGTGTGGCTGCCACCTGACGCCGGGTGATCTTGAATTTATTATCGACACTATTGAAAGCTTTGGTCTGCGACCATTGCTGATCCCCGATCTATCCCGTTCGCTGGATGGTCATCTGCCGGAAGCTGAATATAGCGCGCTAACCACCGGTGGGCTCACTATGGATGAGCTGGCGTTAGCCGGCGAGAGCTGCGCCACTCTGGTGATCGGCGCCTCACTGGCCCTGGCGGGTAAAAAACTGGAGGAGAAAACGGCGGTTCCCAGCCAGGTTTTCCCTCATCTGCATACTATGAAGCAGGTTGATAACTGGTTTATGGCGCTGTCTGAACTCTCTGGTTTACCGGTGCCCAATCGTTGGCGTCGTCAGCGTCGTCAGTTACAGGATGCGATGCTGGACACCCACTTTATGCTCGGACAGCTGCGGGTCGGTATTGCGGCTGATCCTGATCTGTTACTGGCGATGCATGATCTGATTGCCGCAATGGGCGGCGAAGTGGTGGCCGCGGTCACCCCGGATAAAGGCCCGGCACTGGATCAGCTCGCACTGGAGTCCGTGAAGAAAGGCGACCTTGAAGATCTCGAACGTCAGGCACGGGAGCATCACGCTGAGTTCCTTATTGGTAACAGCCATCTGCATGAGTGTGCTGAGCGACTGCATGTGCCGCACCTGAGAATTGGTTTTCCCCAGTACGATTATCTGGGTGGTTTTAACCGGGTCTGGATTGGATATCGGGGCATTCAGCAAGCGCTGTTTGATATTGCCAATATGCGCCTGAGTCAGCACGAAGAGATCCCCACTTACTATTCGCCTTTATCGCAGAAACGTGATGAAGAACACAGTAAAAGACCGCAGCAGCAGGGAGTTTGACATGGTTCACATGTCCCGCCATCTGAATGTTATCCGGGAGGAAAAGACACCCTATATGATTCGTGTCGCGTTTGCGACAAACGATGGGGAAACCGTCAACGAGCATTTTGGTTCGGCACGATCCTTCTCAATCTACGGGGTAACCACAGACCGGTGTGATCTGCTGTCCGTTGCGGAGTTTACGCTGGATTCCAGTGAAGAGGATCGCCTGCAGGCGCGCATTGAGTTTCTTTCAGGCTGCGCTGCAGTCTACAGCTATGCCTGTGGTGCCGCGGCGATTCTGCGGCTGATTGCGAAAGGGATTCAACCGATCAGAGTATCGGAAGAGGCGTATATTTCGCAACTGCTGGGCGCGTTACAACGGGAGATTGAACGGGGCCCGGGTAGCTGGCTGGCAAAGGCGATTGCCCGGCAGCAGCTACTGCTGAAACCACCCCCCGGCTATTCAGAAGCGGACAGCTGGGAAGAATAAAGCTCGTAAAAATACAGCTCGTAAGAGTCAAGCGGGCAAGAATTAAGCTGCGAAAGCGGCGTTAACAAGCGATCGAAAAGGCTGACTAACAGCTGCAAACGAACACTGAAATTTTCGGAGAATATTATGAATGAAGCGCTGTGTATTGAGCCGGGTAATGAACTGATGAGCAGCCCTTTCGTCAGGCAGATGATTGTTCAGCTGCGGGCTGTTGACAGTTATGGCACCTACGATGACTGGAGCGATGAGAAAGTGCTCGATCCGATGATTCTGACTAAAGCCCGCCGTCGCGAGATTCCGGTGGTTGGCGATCCTGATGAGATCGTGGTCGCAAGGGTGAAGGCGTACTACAACGCGTTGTCTGTTCGGATTGAACAGGAGTGCGGCATGATGGCAGCGCCGATGATCAACCTCAGCCATGAAGGTTTTGGCCGGGCACTGATCATGGTCGGTAAGCTGGTGGTGGCGGATAAGGTGCTGCGCGATGTTCACCGGTTTGGCTTCGAGTCATTGGAAAAACTCGATGAGGAAGCTAACAAACTGATCGATAAAGCGCTGGCGACAATCGAAACCTTTAAAGCGGCCGCACAGGCATAACAGGCAGAGCTACTTTACGGTAGCTCGTATCGTGACAGGAGCAGAAACAATGACAGATGATGCGCTGAAAGGTCTGCAAAAAGATGCGCGTAAGGCAAAGCGAATAGCCACTGAGTGGGCATCACAGATGCATGACCTGGTTGAAGATCAGCTTTGGACCGATTATGAGCGTCTACCCGAACTGGCGGATAAAACCTTAGCCGCCTGCCTGGCCTGGAAAGAGGCTCAGGAGAAGCTGGACGCTGTGCAGCAATAAGCACATTTAATGAGCACGTTTAATAAGCACGTTTAATAAGCACGTTTAATAGGCGCTTTTAATTTTGAGGAGAGAAGGGATGTCAGCAGATCTTATCAAGGGCCGCACCCGGGGAGGGAGCGAATGGACGCCCAATTTTATTACCGAGATCAACCAGGCAACCTGCATTGGCTGTGGCCGTTGTTATAAGGTATGCCCCCGGGATGTCTTTGAACTGGTGGAACGTTCTGAAGCGCTGGCTGAAGATGATGATGACGATTGGGATGATGATGACGAGATGAAAGTGATGTCCATCGCGGATGCGGATGATTGCATTGGTTGCATGTCATGTCTGCGTGTGTGTCCTAAAAAATGTCACAGTCATGAGGCTGCAGCGGCCTGATCCGAGCGTTTGATCAGAGTGTTTGATCAGAGTGTTTGAGTCAGTGGTTCACTAAAACAGGAGTGGTGTCATGCCAAAACCAGAGATTCATGTGTTTGTCTGTAACCAGACACGGCCCGAGGGACACCCCCGGGGCAGTTGCGGCGCGTCAGGTGCTGCACAGATTACCCAGATGCTCTCAGAAGAGGTAGCAAAACGGAATCTGTTCACCAAAGTGGCGGTGACGGCAACCGGTTGTCTGGGACCCTGTGATTGCGGCCCTAATGTGCTGGTCTATCCAGGATCGCACCTGTATATCCGGGTTAAACCTGAGGATGTCAGCCGGATTGTTGAGCAGCACCTGATTGCCGGCGAGCCGGTTACCGCGCTGCTGGCACCGGAAGAACTGTGGTAACCGATGCCGGTCAGGGGTTTTGATCAGCAATTAGGGTTCAGGTCATACAGATGAGCGAATCGACGGTAACACAACTGTTAGTGGACTATGGTCAGCTGCTGGATTCATCTATGGAAACCGCGGTGAAGACTCTCACGACTGCGGGCTTTGACAGTGCTGTTCTGCCGCCGTTGAGTCAGTTCAGCTTTGAAACTAAGCCCTTGGAAACTAAGCCTGAGCCGCTGAACGGCACAGCGACCCTTAATGGTCGCTGGGCTGATACCTCCAGCCAGCGGCGTGGCTGGCTGGTGATCAACTGTGACGGTTCGATGATGCTGGAAATTGATCTTATCTGCCCCTGGCCTGGCAAAGACCAGCTTTGGGCGGAGTCAGTGTCGGTGTGGGGCTCTGACCCGCAAAGCCTTCGTGCGGAAGTGACGCCGCTGCCGATGCTCTGAGTTAGTACATCTGAAACAGTGTGTAATATGGATATAGCAGGGACTTTATGACCGAACTGAAAATTATTCTGGTGCATCTGAATCCTCTCAGTGCTCGGTTGTCGTTCTGGATCGACCGGTCAGAGCCACAGGCATTCGGCTGCCTGCCCAACGGTTTACCGGCACTGGCTGCGTTGATTGATGCTGGCGAAACACCCGCAACGGTGATACCGCATCCGGCTGCGCATCTGCAGAAGCTGGCTGAATATCTCGGTGTCGACGCCACGCTACTTGAAGTGGTAACACCGGAACTGGCCTGGATTGAAACACCTGACGTGCCCTTGCCGGTGGCGCTGGTACGGATAATGACCACCGACCTGCCACAACCTAAGGCGAATGGCGGCTTCATCTCGCTGATGGAGTTACTCAAGGTGCCGGTGGTTGAGCGTCTGTTGTTTAAAAAAGCCTATGAGTGTCTGTTGGGTGACTAAACCCTGTTTTGCTTTGTCGTACTTCCTACAAAACCCCCTCAATTGTCATACTGTCCTCTAACCCATCTGTTTTTGATCTAGATCAACTATTTGAAAAACAAGGATTTTTATTTTTTATCCTCGGTGGCATTCGGCTTGCACTGCTTATAACTGAACACTCGGATTGATGAGGACGAGACCATGATTCAGCTAACAGAGAGCGCAATAAGTGCTATTTCCCGGTTTATAGACCAGGCCGATAAAGATGTTTTTGGTTTGCGTATCCGGGTCGACGGAGGAGGTTGCTCCGGGTTTAAGTACGGTATGAAACTCGAAGAGGCGAGCTCTGAAGAGGATCAGATTATTGAGTGTAGCGGTGTAAAAATTCTTGTCGATGGCGAGAGTGCTGCGTTGCTCAGCGGTGTAACGGTTGATTTTCTGGATGGCCTTGAGGGGTCCGGGTTTAAGTTTGAAAACCCGAACGCAACAGAAAGCTGCAACTGTGGTAAATCCTTCGCAGGTTAACAACTGACCGGTAACAGAGATAAGAGGAATTCGATATGTGGGATTATTCTGAAAAAGTTAAAGAACATTTTTACAACCCCAAGAATGCCGGGGCAGCTGAAAATGCCAATGCGACCGGTGAAGTTGGATCATTAAGCTGTGGCGATGCACTGCGGCTGACCCTTAAAGTGGATCCTGACACTGAGATTATTCTCGATGCCGGCTTCCAGACCTTTGGTTGTGGCTCTGCCATTGCATCTTCCTCCGCACTGACAGAGATCATCAAAGGGATGACACTGGATCAGGCGCTGGAAGTGTCCAACCAGGATATTGCTGATTTTCTTGATGGTCTGCCACCTGAGAAGATGCACTGTTCCGTGATGGGACGTGAAGCGCTGCAGGCGGCTGTTGCTGATTATCGGGGTGAAGTGTGGAGCGATGACCACGAAGAGGGCGCACTGATTTGTAAGTGTTTTGCCATCGATGAAGTGATGATCGAAGACACCATCCGGGCCAATAGCCTGACCACCGTTGAAGAGGTGACTAACTACACCAAAGCGGGTGGCGGTTGTTCTGCCTGTCATGAAGGGATTGAGAACGTTCTCACCCGGGTGATGGCTGAGAGCGGTCAAGCGTTTGTTGCCGGTGGCGTGGGCAGTGCGATTGCGGCGAAGAGCAAAGCGACACCTGTTGCAGCAACACCTGCTGCGGCGGCGCCTGTTGAAGCTGCACCGAAAACCGATATTAAGCGCATCAGCACCATTATGCGGGTGCTTGAAGCGGTGCGTCCACGCTTGCAGGCCGATGGCGGCGATTGTGAGTTGATGGACATTGATGGCAACACTATCTATGTCAACCTGACCGGTGCCTGCATGGGATGTCAGATGGCGTCGATGACCCTGGGCGGTATCCAGCAGCAACTGATTGAGGAACTGGGTGAGTTTGTACGTCTGGTTCAGGTTGAGAAAAAGGCTGACAAACTGGTCGGTATAGGAGGTTAACCATGAATGATATCTATCTGGATAACAACGCCACCACTATGGTCTCTCCCGAGGTGCTGGAGGAGATGCTGCCGTTTTTCTGTGAGCAGTTTGGCAACCCGTCTTCCTTGCACAATTTTGGTAATAAGGTCGGCTTTGCGCTGAAAAAAGCCCGCCAGCAGGTGCAGACACTTCTGGGTGCCGAGCATGATTCCGAAATCGTGTTCACCTCCTGTGGTACCGAATCGGATTCCACTGCGATTCTCTCAGCACTGAGAGCGCAACCGGAACGTAAAGAGATCATTACCACGGTGGTTGAACACCCGGCGGTGCTGACTCTGTGTGAATACCTTGAGACCGAAGGCTATACCGTACATAAGCTGGAAGTGGACAGCAAAGGCCGTCTCGATCTGGATAAGTATGCCAGTCTGTTGAGTGATAACGTTGCGGTGGTCAGTGTGATGTGGGCCAACAATGAAAGTGGCACCATCTTCCCGGTCGAAAAAATGGCCGATATGGCCCATGAGGCCGGTATTATGTTCCATACCGATGCGGTGCAGGCGGTGGGTAAATTGCCGATTAATCTGCAGGAAAGCAATATTCATATGCTCTCCGTGTCCGGCCATAAATTGCATGCGCCGAAAGGTATCGGTGTGCTCTACCTTAAGCGAGGCACCCGTTTCCGTCCGCTGCTGCGCGGTGGTCATCAGGAACGTGGACGTCGTGCAGGCACCGAAAATGCCGCAGCGATTGTCGGACTGGGCAAAGCCTGTGAACTGGCGATGCAGCATATGGCGTTTGAAAACACCACCGTTAAAGCGATGCGGGACCGTCTGGAAGCGGGCATCCTGGCTGCTGTTCCCTACAGTTTTGCGACCGGGGACGTGGATAATCGACTGCCCAATACCGCCAGTATCGCGTTTGAGTATATCGAGGGTGAGGCGATTCTGTTGCTGATGAACAAGGTTGGGATTGCCGCATCCAGTGGCTCTGCCTGTACCTCCGGCTCTCTGGAACCTTCCCATGTAATGCGGGCGATGGGGATTCCCTACACCGCTGCACACGGTACGGTGCGCTTCTCTTTCTCTCGCTACAACACCATGGAAGAGGTTGAGCGGGTTATAGCTGAAGTCCCGGAGATCGTTGCCAAGCTGCGTAAGCTTTCCCCTTACTGGGAAGGTGATGGTCCGGCTGAAAACCCTGAACAGGCGTTTGCACCTGTCTATGCCTGACGGTTTGGTTGAGGGAGGGGTTCGAACCCTCCCTGCTTAACTCAATATTCAACTTAAGCTCATTTTAACCAGACTCATTTTAACTAAGCGCATTTTAATTAAGATGTGCGCTGCGTTTAGCGGGAGGTCATCATGACTGCGTGTCTCTCTTATTCAAGTATTGCTGACGCTGTCACTCACTATGAAGATCTGATTGTCGCCTTTGCCTCCATGGAGGGTGATATGGTCGATCAGCATTTCGGCTCAGCGCAGGGATTCTTCGTCTACTCGGTTAATAGCCACTCGGCGACCCTGCTGGCCAGCCAGAGTTTTGCATCCGCTGCTCAGGATGGTAATGAGGATAAGCTCAAACCGAAACTGAAGTGGCTGGTAGGTGCTGATATGGTCTACTGCGGTTCGATTGGCGGTTCCGCCACCCGTCAGTTGATCTCGCTGGGGATCACCCCGGTGCAGGTGAAAGGCGGCCCGGATGTCGATGAACTGCTTGATTCGATTCAGGCGCAACTGGCTGGCGAGAAAGCGTTCTGGCTGCAAAATATCATCAATCAGAAACATAAGCAGAGTAGCGATAGCTTCGCGACCATGGCAGATGATGATTGGGACGAGTAGAACACTGGCCTCAGTTTGAGTTGTTAACCAGCCAGCGAAACAGGGCGAACTGGGATGGCAGATAGATAAGATATTCCGGGTGCCACTGCACCGCGATGATTTTATGCTGCTCTGACTCGACCGCCTGGGTGATCTTATCCAGGTCATATCCCACGACTTTCAGCCCTTTACCGGTGGAGTTTATCGCCTGGTGATGCAAGCTGTTAACTCTCAGATGCTGCGTTTTAAATATACTCGCCAGTTTTGATTCTGCTGCTATTTTCACCTGTTTAGTTGGCAATAATCCGGGACGGTTATAGGTATGCTGTCTGATGTTGCGGATATCCTGGTAGAGGGTACCGCCTAAAACGACATTGATCAGTTGAGCCCCCCGGCAGATACCCATCAGCGGAATATCGTTATCCAGCGCGGTCTTGATCCAGCGGATCTCTAACTCATCCCGCGCCGGGTCGCTTTTGACCGGTTTCTCAATATCGCCCTGATAATGCTCCGGGCTGATATCATTGCCGCCGCCGACCAGCAGGCCATCCAGCGGTTTGCCAGTGGGAGGGTGGCGTACGCTGATCCGCTCGGGAATGCCTCCTGCCAGTCGCAGGGCGAGCGCGGCACACCACCAACCCGGGGACCAGAACCGGGCAGTGCCGGTTACACCAATGCGTGGTCTGTTAGCCATTGATCAATATACTCTGTCCACTGTTTACGACTGACACCGAACAGTGGCTGCCCGGCCTCAAGAAATGCGCGGCTCAGCTTGTCCAGAAGCTCAGGGCTGGCTGCCAGCTGCTCAATGATCCACCAGGTGTTCCAGGAGAGCGCCAAAGACCAGTCCGGGTGTTCAATATTGCAGTTGGGCAAACGGTAATGAAACGTTGGCCGGGCGTTGATTTTTGGATCGTCCACCCGGCTGCGAACTTTGTTTTCGTCGATCACAGCCAGCAGTGGCAGCAGATCCAGTGCCCGGTTACGGGAGCCATTGTGCTTCAGGTAGTCAGAAAATAGGGTATCCATATCCGGGGGAGGCCCCGAGATGAGTTTAATGACATATTTCTCCGGATAGAGATCGATATAGGGGCTGATTTTGCGACTGGTATTGACCTCATGCGCCTCGACCAGCCACCACTGTAGCAGTGAGAATGCCCGTAGATAGGCATACAGGTTCGCCGCATCCAGCCTTGGTATCTCGGCATTGATATGCACTCCGTAAGCCGCAATGATCGATTCCTCGGTGCCGATTGCGCCCGCGTTTCTCAGCGCTGTCACCAGCTGATCAAGGGCACTAAGTCGGGATAGGGGAATAGGGGGGCAGACAACCTCAATGGGTACCAGCAGGCTGGCGGCATCGCTGATCAAATCGAGTAATTCGCGGTTTTCTTCACCGGCCGTTGCTGCTTTTTGCTTCAGATAGTTCCAGTCCAGCTCTATGTTGAAGTCGCCAAGACCCTGCGCATGTAACTTATGTTCTGCAGCCGTTGCAGATTGCAGGGTTGCTCCCAGAGTCTTTTTGACGATATCTGAGGTTTGCTGTAGCGTCAGACCTGAGAACTCCAGTTCGAAGCCGACCCGGCGCTCAGCCCCTTCAGCGTTGGTGGTGCAGGGGGGTAATTTATAAGTGATTGTTCTCTCCATAGGTTAACATTCCTGTTTTCCTGTTTTTAATCGGGGGCTACTCATCAGGGGCTTACTCATCTTTACGGGTTAATACCTGCATCAGATCAGTCATCGATTGTGAGTAAATCGTGCAATGAGAATTATAACAAAGGATTTAACCAACGGATTGGCATGGCAGGGGGCCAACGGAAAGGTTATAGCCGATAGTGTGTAGCCTAACCCTCTTCAGCCCAGCGTTGTAAATATCACTCAGACTCTGCTCAGGTGCGCGTTAAGGTCAGATGCCGATAGTATGCTTACTACTGATATCCCACATGATGTCAGTCGCTTCTTTATCGGCCGTCTTGAGGAAGCTGATCATCGGGAAAGCCTGGTTAGCCAGTGTGACAGGCGCTTCATCGTAATCATCTGCATCTGAACCCTTTGATTCTGGATTCTCTTTGTTATTAGCCAGCGCTGTTTCTAACCGGGCTAGCGCAGCCGGGATATCCTTTGCCAGGATCGCGCCGGGTACCCGGGTGCTGTGACCCATCAATCTGAGCAGGTTGAGTGCAGTCTTTTCAAACATCGTTATGTTGGCGCAGGCAGGCGATGAAAAGGTAATAAGCATAATGAGTTCCTCTGAGTATAGGAACACTATAGTTGATTCGATGGGACACGCGGTGATTAATCGTCTGTTTAACGTTTTATCTCGTTGAGATACGTTGTTTCAGCGCGATGGTAAAAATATCAGGCAGACTACTAGCGCAGCACCTGATGACTGAAGGTGTTCCGATCAGGGCTGACGCGGTGCAACGTCTGCTGAATTGATCAGAACATAAAACCCTGTGCTGATGGTTAAACCGCACCCCAGCCTTCGCGCTTGGCATCGGTGATCATCGCCATCGCTGCTTCAAAATCCACGCTGGGGAATTTGGGTTTATAGCCTTTCAGCTCTTCGTAGACTGTGATCAGCTTGTTACCTGCAGACTGACCTTTCAGATCGCTTTTCTCGATCGCCAGCTCTTCCATCGTCTCGTTCCATGGCACACCCTGAACCAACGGAATCAGGATAAGGTTAAAGCCGGAAACTTCGGTCACAACCGGCTTTTCCAGATTGACCACATAGATCAGTGCACTGATATCGCTGGCAAAATCGGCACTGTATTTCTCCATCAGGGAGGGGAGTGAGTCCATCGAGTCAACGACACCGCCGATCATTCTGATCTTGTCGTCTGCCAGTATAAAAACACCCCGCATAACATCAACGGGCGGTTTGGAGTGGCCTTTGTCATCGCCAATCTCACCTTCGACCAGAATCAGTTCACCCCGATAGGCTTGCATCGGTGTATCCGTTGATTCGAGAAAGTTTACGTTAAAGAACAGGCCATCTTGCTTATATTGATCAAGTAACATTTGCTTACTCCAGAGTATATAAAACCGTATTCATAGAATTTTTCTATAATCTGCAATTAGCGTACCTAAGGTGGTTCTGTGTTTAACTTTATGATTTATATGAGGAAAAATTTTCCAACTTGGTTTTGTTCCATAATGGAGCGCAAAACCACCACATTTTGTTGTTTTCACTGCAGCCGTTCGTTTTAAAGTTTGTTATGTTTATGACAATCTCTAATCCATATCACCCGCCAGAAACTCATCAATTTCGCGCATAATGTAGTGATTTTTCGGCAACTCTTTCACCAGTAGCTCCGCTTCTTCGAAACTGAAACCCTGCAGGGTAAAGCTTTTCGCACCGATAATCTGGTTGTGGTAGTTCAGCTCCAGCTTCAGAATCCGGTCACCGGTCATGGGGTTGTGGTACAGCGATGCTAATGCGACCAGCCCATCCTCAAGTTGAATAATCCGGTTAAGCTCGGTGTTCAGCACGGTATTCATGAATGGCTCTCTATGTGTTTAACCAGCGCGGCATCCATATTGCTAATATGTTGCTGTAACCACGCATCAACGCGTTCATTTATATAGGCTCTGGCCAGGCTCAGACGGCCCTGCTGCACCCGTTGATTGAACTGACGCAACTCAGTCAGCAGGCGGTTGTGTTCTCCGCAATGCTCGCTTTTTCCGGGGTAACGGTACTGTTCTATCAACTGCTCTTCGCGTTTGAAGTGGCTTTCCGTATGACTCAGAAGTTCACTAAACAGTGTTTTGAACTGGTCGGTATTTGAGGTTTTCAACCGGGTAGTGATGTCAGCAAAGTGCTGATGATCACGGTCAATTTCTGCATGATTCAAATGTTGCATGAGGTAAACCTTTAACCCTGACATCGTCTGTCGTCTGAATTGTTAGTTTTAATCGCTAGTCAGACAACTTCAGCAATTTGCACGCCAATAAAGGGATGGCTGGTATAGCTTTTGCAAATACTCTTTTCCCATGCGCTTTTTATAAAGGCTTTAGTTATAAAGGCTTTAGCGCAGCTGAAAAACAACTCAGTCACAGAGGTTTGAGCCGATGCTGAAATCGTCACCCGTACTCATGGCCGTCGCCAGCAAAGATGCTGTTTCGATCAATCTGCATTTTGGTCATACCAAGGCATTTTTAATCTATCGTGTATCCGCAGATCACTGTGAGTTTGTTGAGCGGCGGGCGGTAGACCACTACTGTCAGGGGCATACCGGCGACAGATCCGCGATGGAGCTGATTCTGGAAACGATTAAAGATTGTCATGCGGTGTTCGTGGTTAAGATCGGCGACGGGCCGGAGGAGAAGTTAAAGCGGATCGGAGTCAACTCTGTGAGCGATTACGGGCATGAAGCGATTGAAGCGTCGCTGCTGCACTATGTACAAACGTCTGACTGGAGCTGACCATGACCGATATAGAACACTGGCTATCGAAGCATCAACTCAGCCCGGTTGAAGTGGATTGTGCTATTACGGTGATGCTGAAAATTATCGATGGTAAATGCAAGATGGCGGAGCAGGAAAAAACCGTCATGGCGGCGCTTTATGACGGGGTTCAAGCGTTTCATCACACACTGTTGGAGCCTGACGTGCATAGGTTGATCGCAACCGCCCGACACAGTGAGGATGAAGCGGTTAAGCTGCAGGTGTATGAACAGCGGTTACTGGCTGAAACGATGATCTCCCGTCCGGTGATGAAGGCGTTTAAAGCCCGAATTCGCCAACTTGGGCTACTGGGTGGCGCTTAAACCGTATCATATTTAAGTTTTATAGACTTACATTACCCATTTTGGTTTCTTGTATCCGATAGTATGAGGGCTATTCCGGAGCCATAGACGTACTATGGGGTAGCTATAGAATGGCTCGTTTCCAAGCTATATGGAGCATCGTCAGCATTTTGAACGTTCAGCGCTCTTCGGTAGGCCGAAATACTTATCTTATTCTTATCTTACTCTATGTTGGATTAGCATTCTTTTTTTCCAACTTTAGCCCACAGGCACAGATCGTTTCTTTGTGGCCCTCTGCGGGTGTGGCGCTGGCGGGGTGTCTGATCTATGGCAAACGTTTCCTGCCTGTCATTCTGCTAGGCTCTCTGCTGTTTAATTCAGTCAACTATTTCTGGCATCATGGTGAACTGGGGCTGCAGGTTGTTCTCACCTCAGGGGTTATCGCTCTGGGGTCGATGACTCAGGCGTGGGCCAATGAACGGATTTTGCGACGTCGGCGAATCAACATACTCGATGCGCCTTCATACGCTCAGGTGGTGGGGTTTATCGGCATCGCCCTGATCTCCTGCCTGATCAGCGCCGTGGTGGGTAATGCTGCATTGAGCTTTGGTCAAAGTACGGAGTCTACTCAGGTTTACTTGAATAACGTGCTGGTCTGGTGGATCGGTGATTTTCTCGGTGTCATTCTGGTCACGCCACTGTTGTTGGCGATGTTTATCCGTCAGCCTACTAAAACTATCTGGTTTCGCCAGCTGAAGTCGCTATCAATCCCTCTGTTTACCCTGATCACCGTATTTCAGATGATGCAGCAATATATTGAAGATGCTGTTGTGGCGAAGACAGAAAATAATTTTGAACTCACCTCAGAAGCGCTTGAAAATACCCTGAAAGAGCATATGAGTAGCTATATCAATGCCCTGAATCGTTTGGGCAGTCGGCTGGCGCAGGCCGACGAGATAGATCAGCAGGTATTTGCCGAGTATAGCCAGCCTTATCTTGATGAGTTTCCCGGTTTTCTAGCGATCACCTGGAATATTGTAATCGACCAGGACAGCGTGGCTGCGTTTGAAAAGCATGCACAGCTGGAGGTCGATCCGGCATTTAAGATTAAAGGTGAACCTCTGTTGCCAACGGACCCGCTGGTGGTAGTTGAGTATATTCAACCGTTCCGAAACAATAATCCGGCATTAGGTTTCAATGTTTTTTCCGATGAATCCCGGAAGCAAAGCTTGTTGCAGGCCAGGGTGACCCGGGAAGATACCGCGACCGATATTATTGAGCTGGTACAGGCTAAAAATGATAAGCAGGGGTTTCTGATTTTCTCTCCGGTGGTTCAGCAGGTTGATCCGGGGGGTAGCTCACTCGGAGGGCTTGAGTCTCTGAAAGGCTTTGTTGTCGGCGTCTTTCTGGTGTCTGAAATTCTTAACAATACACAGATCCGTCAACGGCTGGATTATATCGATCTCTATGTATACGAAAATGATAACCCGGCAGACAGAGTGTTTGGCAACGCAGCTATCATGAAAGATATTGCTGCCGGGGTGGGGTTGAACCATCAGTTCGACATGGGTTTCGCAAATCACCAGTGGACCTTTAATCTGCATCTCAGTACCAGTGAGGTGACCGCACTTCAGGTTGGCGATAGTCTGAATTTTCTACTTGCTGAAGTGTTGTTTGGCTCTCTCTCAGTGCTGATTGTACTGTCATCCTTTGGTTATCATGAACGTTTGAGCCGACTGGTGAGCCTGCGTACCGATGAGCTGAAACAGGCCAACGCAGAGCTGGAGCATTTTGCTTTTCATGATGCACTGACCGGGCTGCCTAATCGACGTTTATTTCTTGACCGGGTTGAGCATGCGTTAGCGCTGTGTCGGCGCAACAGCTCCACTGCGGCACTGTTGTATATGGATCTGAATGGTTTTAAAGCGGTCAATGATAGTTTAGGTCATGAGGTCGGTGATCAGCTGCTAAAGGCGGTCAGTCAGCGATTTAGCAGGGTGCTGCGCGACAGTGACACCCTGGCCCGATTAGGTGGCGATGAGTTTACGCTGTTATTGCCAGGCAGTCCCAGTGACGATGATGTAACGGCTATTGTAAAAAAACTGACCGCGTCACTGATCGATCCGTTTGAGTTAGCGGGGACACAAATAGAGCTATCAAATAGCATCGGCGTAGCCTTCTTTCCACAGGATGGCGCTAACCGGGTTGAGCTGATCGCTGCAGCGGATATCGCTATGTATGCTGCTAAAAAGAACGCTGAAACACTGTGCTTTTATTCCGCTGAATTGAAGACCAATCAGGGGTTACAGGGCGAGAGAGACCTGGCAACTTAGTACTGACCTGGTGTCGATAAAAGTGTTGATAACAGTGCTTATATAAGTGCTTATGTAAGTGCTTATGTAAGTGCTTATGTAAGTGCTTATAATAAAAAGCACCGAGCGTCTGATAACACGTGGTTTTATAGCTTTACTTCCATAGCTTACTTCGCCAGCCACCCGGTCAGCAGACAGGTAACCAGGATTATCACCAGCGAACTTTCCGCTAATGTGACCGTTGACGGGGGCGCCGGGGCAATCGTCATGCTAACTACCGTGGTCGCAAGTACCAGCAAGCAGATAATGGTGATAGCGCTCATTTTAAGGGCTGAGATATTGGCAGCGAAAAGGAACAGGAAAAGTCCGCTGACGAGTATGCCTCCCTCGAATAAAAGCGCAAGCGGCATGTTATCCCAGAGCCCCAGGCCGACTTTGAAAGAGGCCTCACCCAATAACGGGATGTTGGGATTATGCACGGTAAAATCCAGAAGCCAGTGGGATAATACTGCTACCGAAACCATAAAGACGGCACGAAAGCCTAAGCCTTTATGTTCGGCATACCACAGAAACGAGGCGGCCCCCGCCATTGCTGACCAGATAACCGCAGCAGACAGGCTATGAGAATAGGCGAAATTGAATTTCAGTTGATGCTGTTCGGCATAATTATCAGGAACCATGACCGATTCCCAGCCAAACAGAATAAAGCTCCAGAGCAACAGGTCGAGCAGCAGTGATGCCGCGACCAGTACACCTAAATTAACGCGCCGATCCAGATGGCTGATGGCCAGCGCTGCACCAATATGACCTGCTAACATACAGACCTCTCAGGGTAAGCAAAGTCTGGCGCTACTAACGTCAGACAAGCAATTTGGCATAACTATTTCTGTGAATGTCGTCCACTTCCACTGTTAACGATATTCCAGTTAGATTCAGACCTGCTAACCCCTTTAATACTGTAGAAGATAAATGCTGTTTTTGCGCATCTGTTCTGCCGCTTAACATACGTATTGTTACGTGGATGAACGGTCTGGGCTCTGCTCCGGTGAGGAAATCTTCGTAGGCCAGTGCCCGGGTTTTAATATCAGGCCCTTCAAACAGCCCCGATTTAAGCGCGCCTTCATAAACGGTTTGCATCAGCGTCGATGGGCAAAGCCGGGATCTGAGTGTGTCTGAATATTCAACTATACAGTGTGGCAAGGGGTTAATCTCCGGATAAAATCAGGGCGTGACAAGCGAGCGCAATGAGTCTCAGTCGATATTCAGCCAGTTAAAAGAACGTTTTAAAAAGTGTTCTGCGTCGCTGTTGATTATCTGTCCGTGGGCCATAACGATTTTTTTGGGGTGCCAGCTTAAGATGTTTTGCAGATGTTGTTTCGCTTTCGTTTTGCTGAACATAAAGCTCAGTCGCCAGTCCAGGGGCATCTTGCCGTTGGGGGCTAAAATGCCTGCGGCAGAGGCCACCCAGCGTTTCAGTGGGGTGAATGACTCGGGGGCAAAGTTTTCGATCAGATCGGTGACAATCAGTGTTGCCGAAGGTTTATGAAAAAACACACACTCTTCCATAGCAGGGGAGCCGGTGAACAACAGTTGTGCGATATCTTCTGCCCAGGGGGCATTAAAATGTGGGGTGAAAATTCCTTCAAAACAGATCTCCGGGCGTTTTTGCTGCAGGGCTTTTGTGCCAAAGGTGAGTGCCTCGGGATAGCGATCTTGCCAGGCCTGGATAAACAGGTGGTGCAGCGGGTTGGGTGAAATCAGATATTTAACAGTTCCCAACTGGTCAATCTGACGGATCAGCTCATCTGTCAAGGCGATTGGACTGTGTATCCATAGCTCATCATCGGCGAGCCTGACCACAGTCATCCGCGTGCTGTAGGGCAGCGTAAAAAACGGCACGGCCGCACCTTCAAAAATCCAAATGTTATTACCGACTTTAATCACATTTCGCTCCTGACATAAGCTCCGGACACAAGCCCTTGAGAAACGCCCTCGAGAGCACCCCTATTCTTCAGGTGCGCTGATCCCGGAGCGCTCGACAATCCCGGTGTCGAAACCATCAATACTCTGCTGATTGCGGTTATACCAGTAAGCCTCGATCCCGCTTTTGCCCTTTTTCTCCGCCCAGTTAGCTAACGCATCACGGTCGCCCTGGTAAGCAAAAAAGGGCACTGACATGCCGCAGGATGACTGGACCAGGCTGATATCCAGTACGAATATCTGTCGGGCGGCAACTGTAGTGGGAAACAGCTCGCAGTATTGCTGCCATTCAGGATCAGTCTGATGTAACACCCGGGCGTCGCCGTAAGTTCTGAGAATCAGCGGTGCACCTGCAAAATCACAGAACATCAGGGTCATTCTCGAGTTCTGCAGCACATGAGCTGCAGATTCATTGCCACTGCCGGTCAGATTTAACCAGGCAAGGGTGGTTGAGTTGATCACCCGCAGGGAATCTCCGCCTTTGGGGGACAGGTTCACATGTCCGGTTGCTGCCGCGGTTGCGACAAAGTAGATTTTCTGTGCAGCGATAAACTCACTATGTTTATCCGATAGTTCTGAGAATTGCTGACCCATGTTGTTCTCCTTTAACACCGCGTTTGCAGGCTGTTAGCAGATTAATATCAGATGATTGCGCTGATGTGAAACAGAAAAGGGATGTGAAACAAAAAAGCCGGGAATCGCTTCCCAGCCTTGTGTTGAGGTTGTTGCTTGCGGGACCTGACTATGCCGCCAGTCGTTGTTCCCGCAGGATTTTAGCTGCCGCGACCATGTTGATCAGGCTGGTGGCAACCTCTTCCCAACCTCGGGTTTTCAAACCACAGTCCGGGTTGATCCAGAGCCGTTCCGCCGGAATTAGGGTGGCGGCTTTTTCAATCAGTGACTGAATCTGCTCCACGGTGGGGGTATTCGGACTATGAATATCATAGACACCCGGACCGATCTCGTTGGGATAGTTAAACTCCGTAAACACCTCCAGTAGTTCCATATTAGAGCGACTGGTCTCGATGGTGATGACATCGGCATCCATATCGGCAATGGCCTGAATAATGTCATTGAACTCGGCATAGCACATATGGGTGTGGATCTGGGTTTGCGGCTGTACCCCGCTGGCAGACACGCGGAACGCATAGACCGCCCATTGCAGATAGAAATCCCACTCAGACTGCTTCAGCGGCAGGCCTTCACGAATCGCCGGTTCATCGATCTGAATCGCAGCGATGCCCGCTTGTTCCAGATCGACCACCTCATCCCGCAGCGCCAGGGCGATCTGCAGACAGGTTTCCGAACGGGGCTGATCATCGCGCACAAATGCCCATTGCAACATGGTCACCGGACCGGTGAGCATCCCTTTAACCGGCTTGTTGCTCAGCGACTGTGCATAACGGCTCCAACTGACGGTCATCGCTGCTTTGCGCAGAATGTCGCCGTAGATAATCGGCGGTTTAACACAACGGGAACCATAAGACTGCACCCAGCCCAGTTGACTGGTGGTATAGCCTTCCAGCTGTTCGCCAAAGTATTCCACCATGTCGTTACGTTCCGGTTCACCGTGCACCAGCATATCCAGGCCATAGCGCTCCTGCCGTTCGATACAGTCCTTAATTTCCGCTTGCATAATGGCGGTATAGGCGATCTCATCCAGTTCGCCCCGGCGGAAACGGGCCCGGACCGAACGGATATCCGCCGTCTGTGGGAACGAGCCGATAGTGGTGGTCGGAAACGCGGGCAGCTGCAGTTTATGCTGCTGTTTGATAGCCCGCTCAGCATAGGGCAGACCTCGTTCACCATCCTGCGGTCTCAGTCCGTTAACCCGGCGCTTCACCTCGATACGATGAACCCGCTGGGATTTCGTGCGCACGGTGACATCCCGTAGATTTTCCGCTAACTGATCGGAGTGCTCGCCCTGTAAAGTCCGTTGCAGCAGGCTGATCTCATTCAGCTTCTGCCGTGCGAAGGCCAGCCAGCTGCGCAGTTCAGTATCAAAACCGGTTTCCTGTTCCAGATCCACCGGCACATGCAGTAGTGAACAGCTGCTGGAGAGCCAGAGGTTTTCCCCTAAGCGCGCGGCTACCGGTGCCAGGCGCTCGGCCAGCGCGGTAATATCGGCTTTCCAGATATTACGGCCATCGATGGCTCCCACCGAGAGTACCTGATCAGAACGCAGCCGCTCGCTGAAACGAATAAATTCATCACCGCCACGCACCGCATCCAGATGGAAGCCATCTACCGGTAGATAAGCCGTCAGGTCAAAGTTGTCCTCCAGTGCGCCAAAGTAAGTGGTCAGCAGCAGTTTCAGACCGGTATCGCAGGTGCTCAGTGTCTGGTACGCCTCGCGATAGGCTTCCTGCCATTTAGGGGACAGTTCCAGCACCAACGCGGGTTCATCGATCTGCACCCAGTCAATGTTCTTGCGGGCCAGCAACCGCAGCAGGCCTTTATAGCTGTCCAGCAGGGCAGGCAGCAGCGTTAGTTTGTCAAACGCCTGGTCAGCGCATTTTGCCTGCCACAGATAGGTTATCGGGCCAGGGATGACCGGCTTAACCCGATGCCCCAGTTGCTGCGCCTCGGCAATCTCTGCCAGGAGTTTTTCCGGATTGAGAATAAATTGCTGATTGGCGGATAGCTCCGGTACCAGGTAGTGGTAGTTGGTATCAAACCATTTGGTCATTTCGCAGGCACGGGTTGCACTACCGGAGGGTGCGCGCCCTCGGGCCATGCGGAAGTAGTTATCAAAACTGTCGCAACTGCCATCCCTGAAACGCTGAGGCACCACCCCCAGCAGTACGGAGTGATCCAGTATCTGATCATACAGGGAGAAGTCATTGACGGTGACGAAGTCCATACCGCTGTCGGCCTGTATATTCCAGTTTTGCATTCGCAACGTCTTAGCCACTTCAACCAGCTGGCTGCGGGTTGATTTTCCATGCCAGTAGTCTTCCAGCGCAAATTTCAGTTCACGCTGCGCGCCAATACGGGGAAAGCCCGGAATATGTGTTTTCACCATCTTCTCCTGTTGATAGTTCGGTCTTTAGATATATCTGTCATGACATGTGTTGCCCTGACAATGGAGAGGAGTATGGGGTTGATTTAATATGAGGTAAATTGATATAAAATCACAAATTATTGAATATAATTAATACAGTGTGTTTTATAACCAGCAGTTTTATAACCAATAGTGTTGTCAGCAATCGCTTTAGAGACAACTGTTTTATCAATGACTGTATTGAGCGTCATTGTAACGATACTGGTTAAGAGGTATTCCGCGGAGTATCCGTTTTTTTCTCCGTTGTCATCGGTCGTTCTGATGGTTTGCTCCACACATACCAGAGGGCAAAGACAACGGTGGCGCCAGCCAGCGCTTTTAAACCGGGGTGAAAGCTGAGGAACAGTAGTGGGTAACTGATCATCACCGGCATCATACTGGTAGCGAACAGTTTAGCTCTGAGTGGTATCACGCCGTGCTCTTCCCAGTCACGAATATAGTGACCAAACCAGCGCTGGTTGAGCAGATACTGGTGCAGACGTTCCGAGCTGCGGGAAAAACAGAATGCCGCAAGCAGTAGAAAAGGGGTGGTCGGGACCAGTGGCAGTAATACCCCTATGATGCCTAACAGAACGAAAATAAAGCCGCCTATCAGGTAAAACGCTCGGATCAGTGTCTGATGCACAGGTTACTCTCAATGGCCTCAATAGGTTCATCCTAGCAGATCTGCTCATAACAGATCTATGCTGTCATTTAGTCAGATGCTTTGTTAGCTATGGTTTCTCGCGGCGTAGTGACAGCGATCGGTATTTTAAACATAAGCCCAGGCAGTGTCGGACACAGCGTATCGTACCTGTTCGCCTTTCACAGCCGCTATACTGAATGGCAGATAGGCATGATTGAGTTCGATTTTCAGACCTCCCCCGGTTGGGGCATATACCTGTGATAACAGTGAGCGTTAATATCGTTATAAGGACAAAATCGATATCACTATAGTGGTTTACGCTACTTGATTTTGTAAAAAATAATGAACATTATGCTGCCACTATTCCAATGAAAGCTGCTGGAAATCGCTGTCATAAGCGGTGGCTGCACACAACGAGAAGCAAGAGGCGTGTTCCATGAGCAAATCTTCTACAAAGCCTGCATTTAACTGGGAAGATCCGTTCTCCCTGGAAACTCAACTGACCGAAGAGGAGCGCATGGTACGTGATGCCGCTCGTGATTACTGTCAGGGTCAGTTGTTACCGCGGGTGACTGAAGCAAACCGTAACGAGATTTTCCACACCGAAATTATGCAGGAGCTGGGTGAACTTGGCTTACTGGGATCTACGCTACCAGAGCAGTACGGTGGTTCAGAAGTTAACTATGTATGTTACGGCCTGGTTGCCCGTGAAGTTGAGCGGGTCGACAGTGGTTATCGTTCGGCTATGTCGGTGCAGTCTTCACTGGTGATGCACCCGATCTACGCTTACGGTAGTGAAGAACAGCGCATGAAATATCTGCCTAAACTTGCATCAGGTGAGTGGATCGGCTGTTTTGGTCTGACCGAGCCGGATGTGGGTTCTGATCCAAATAACATGAAAACCCGCGCAACCAAAGTGGATGGTGGTTACATCCTCAAAGGCGCGAAGATGTGGATTACCAACTCGCCGGTTGCCGATGTGTTTGTCGTCTGGGCGAAGCTGGACGGCGTGGTTCGCGGTTTTGTTCTGGAAAAAGGTATGCCGGGACTGAGTGCGCCTAAGATTGAGGGTAAGTTCTCTCTGCGCGCCTCTGTGACTGGTGAGATCGTTATGGCGGATGTGTTTGTGCCTGACGAAAACCTGCTGCCGAATGTTGAAGGACTGGCCGGTCCGTTTGGCTGTCTGAACAAAGCCCGTTACGGTATCGCCTGGGGAGCACTGGGTGCGGCTGAGTTCTGCTGGACCGCTGCCCGTCAGTACACCCTTGACCGGATTCAGTTCCAGCGTCCATTGGCTGCAAACCAGCTGGTGCAGAAGAAACTGGCTGACATGCAAACTGAGATCTCTCTGGGTCTACAGGGCTGTCTGCAGATGGGCCGTCTGATGGATGACAATCGTTGCCCGGTTGAACTGATCTCGCTGATGAAGCGCAACAACTGTGGTAAGTCTCTGGATATCGCCCGGGTTGCCCGGGATATGCACGGCGGTAACGGCATCTCCGATGAGTTTGGCGTGATTCGTCATGTGATGAACCTTGAAGCGGTGAATACCTACGAAGGTACGCATGATATTCACGCCCTGATTCTGGGTCGTGCGATGACAGGCATTCAGGCGTTCTTCTGATGGCTGGCGCGCTGAGTCATATCAAAGTACTCGATCTCAGTCGTATTCTGGCAGGCCCCTGGGCCGGCCAGATGCTGGCAGATTTCGGAGCCGAAGTGATTAAGGTGGAGCGTCCTGGCTGCGGTGATGATACCCGTGGCTGGGGGCCTCCGTTTGTGAAGGACCAGGATGGTAACCCCACGGACGCAGCGTATTTTCATGCGGCGAATCGGGGCAAACACTCGATTGCGATTGATATGACAAGCCCTGAGGGGCAGGCGCTGATTAAGCGTCTGGCGGCTGAGGTCGATGTTGTTATTGAGAATTATAAAGTCGGTGGCCTGAAAAAATATGGTCTCGACTATGCCAGCCTGAAAACGGTTAATCCCGGGCTGATCTACTGCTCTGTCACCGGTTTTGGTCAGGACGGTCCCTATGCGCAACGGGCCGGTTATGACTTTATGATCCAGGCGATGGGCGGTCTGATGAGCGTCACCGGAGATCCCGATGGTCAGCCAATGAAGGTCGGCGTCGCCCTGGTGGATGTGATGACAGGCTTATATGCCTGTAATGCTATTCAGGCTGCTTTGCTGCATCGGAACGAGAGCGGTATCGGCCAGCATATCGATATGGCACTGCTGGATGTACAGGTGGCGACGCTGGCGAATCAGGCGATGAACTACCTGGTGGGTGGCAAGCCGCCGGTACGTCTGGGGAATGCCCATCCGAATATCGTCCCCTATGAGGCGTTTCCGACAGCTGATGGTCACATCATTCTGGCGGTGGGCAATGACGGTCAGTTTGCCAAATTCTGTACGCTGGCAGGTGCGCCGGAGCTGGCGGATAACCCGGCTTTTACCACCAACTCGCTGCGGGTTGAAAATCGTGCCGAGCTGACGCCGCTGGTGGCTGAGATGATGCGCAGTCATAGCAGTGACTGGTGGCTGGAAAATCTGGGGCTACACGGTGTGCCGTGCGGGCCGATCAATACGCTGGATAAAGTGTTTGCTGATCCGCAGGTGAAACATCGGCAGATGCAGGTTGATCTGCCTCATCCAGACTGTGGAAGTGTGCCGGGTGTTGCCAGTCCGGTGAAATTTTCGCACACCCCGATAGAGTACAACGCGGCTCCACCCACACTGGGACAGCATACCGATAAGGTGTTGGCCGGACTGGGGTTGTCTGAACAAGAGATCGCACAATTAAAAGCACAAAAGGTTGTCGCTTGATACTCAGTGAATGACCGTTAAGATGCTTGTTTATAGTTAAATTGTATAGTTCTGTATTCTGATGCTCGCCCGGATATCACTATCGGGCGGCATTGCTGTTTTTGGAGTCACATATGATTACCCTTAAAGACCCTTCATTGTTAAAGCAACAAGCCTACGTAAACGGTCAGTGGATCGATGCACTGAACGGCGAAACCAATGTGGTACTGAATCCAGCCACCGGTGAGCAGATCGCCACCGTGCCAGACCTGGGAGCGGAAGAAACCGAAGCCGCCATCGTGGCCGCTGACATCGCCTTTAAAAGCTGGAAAAAGAAAACCGCTAAAGAGCGTTCAGTGCTGTTACGTAAGTGGTTTGAACTGATCGTTGCCAACAAAGACGATCTGGCTATTCTGATGACCGCTGAACAGGGCAAACCGATTGCAGAATCCGCCGGTGAAGTATTGTATGGCGCATCGTTTATCGAATGGTATGCGGAAGAGGGCAAACGGGCCTACGGTGATGTTATCCCGTCCCATGCAGCGGACAAGCGCATTATCGTCACCAAAGAGCCGATTGGCGTAACGGCAGCGATCACCCCCTGGAACTTCCCCAATGCGATGATCACCCGTAAATGTGCGCCGGCACTGGCGGTGGGCTGCACCATGATTATCAAGCCCGCTGAAGATACGCCGCTATCGGCGCTGGCGTTGATGGAGCTGGCAGACCGCGCTGGTATTCCAGCAGGCGTCATCAACGTTGTAACGACTAAGCGTCCAATCGAAGTGGGCAAAACCCTCACCGATAGCTCAGTGGTGCGCAAACTGTCCTTTACCGGTTCCACACCGGTAGGCAAACAGCTGATGCGTCAGTGTGCCGACACGGTGAAGAAAACCTCGATGGAACTGGGTGGTAATGCACCGCTGATCATCTTTGACGATGCGGATCTGGATAAAGCGATTCCCGCCGCAATCGCCTCTAAATATCGTAATTCCGGTCAGACCTGTGTGTGCGCTAACCGTCTGCTGATTCAGAGTGGTATCTATGAAGAGTTCGCTCAGCGCTATGCGGCAGAGGTGGCTAAGCTGCAGGTGGGCAACTGTTCGCAAGGTGAGTTCCAGCAGGGGCCGCTGATCAATCGGGCTGCGTTGGATAAAGTGACCGCGATGGTTGATGATGCGGTGGCGAAAGGCGCGCGCATTATTGCCGGAGGCAAACCCCACGCACTGGGTGGCAACTTCTTCGAACCGACCATTGTTGCCGATATCACCCAGGATATGCGTCTGGCCCATGAAGAGATCTTTGGCCCGGTAGCGCCGCTGTTTCGTTTTGACACTGAAGAGGAAGCGGTGCAGATCGCTAATGACACTGAGTTTGGTCTGGCGGCGTACTTCTTTACCCGCGATTATGCCCGTGTCTTCCGCGTGTCTGAAGCGCTGGAGTACGGCATGGTCGCTGTTAACGATGGCATTCTGTCAACCGAGGTGGCACCGTTCGGTGGTGTCAAAGAGTCGGGTACCGGCCGGGAAGGTTCTAAGTACGGCATGGATGACTACCTGGAGATCAAATACACCCTGGTGGGCGGGTTGTAAGACGCAAGCCGGTGAACAAAAACGCATCCATCGGATGCGTTTTTTCGTTTTATAGCGGCCAGGTTATAGCTGGCTCAGCAACTGCTCCAGCTTCACCTGGTCGGCGGCGAAATTGCGAATACCCTCAGCCAGTTTCTCGGTGGCCATCGCATCCTCATTCATCGCCCAGCGGAACGCCTGTTCGCTGTTTTCAACTTTCGCTTCATTACATAGCGGATCACTGGCAAACAGTTTCTGATCCAGAGGTAGCTTGGTTTCTGCCAGTTCTTCGATCAGCCCGGGGCTGATCGTCAGACGGTCACAGCCCGCCAGCTGACGAATCTCTTCGCTGTTACGGAAGCTGGCACCCATGACCACGGTGTTATAACCGTGCTGCTTGTAGTAGTTGTAGATCCGGCTGACGGAGAGTACGCCGGGATCTTTCGGGCCACTGAGATCAGTGCCTTCAGGGCTGTTGGCTTTATGCCAGTCAAGAATTCGGCCGACAAAAGGCGAGATCAAAAACACTCCGGCATCGGCACAGGCCACCGCCTGAGCGAAACCAAACAGCAGTGTCAGGTTGCAGTTGATACCCTCTTTTTCCAGCTGGCGGGCCGCTTCGATCCCCTCCCAGGTGGAGGCGATCTTGATCAGCACTCGCTCATTAGCGATACCCGCTTCGTTATACAGACCGATCAGTTTTTTCGCTTTAATGATCGTTGCCTGGGTATCAAACGACAGGCGTGCATCCACCTCGGTGGAGATACGACCCGGAATCAGCGAGAGTATTTCGCAGCCAGCCAGCACCGCGAGCTTGTCGGTCATGTTGGCCAGCTGTTCGGCATCGCTGCCACCCTGGCTCAGCGCCCAGGCTTTGGCCTGTTCCAGATAGGGGCGGTATGCCGGGTCCTGACTGGCTTTCAGCAGCAGGGAGGGGTTGGTGGTTGCATCCACCGGTTTCAGATCGCGGATCGCATTAATGTCGCCGGTGTCGGCAACAATGGTGGTCATCTTTTTAAGCTGATCCAGCTGGCTTTCCATTGTTATATTCCTTATTCCATAATCTTTTAGAACGCAGCTACTTTAGCAACCGCGTGTTTCAAAACGTCGACATCAGCACCGGCCTTGTGAGCATTTTCGCTCAGATAACGGCGGAACTGACGTCCGCCAGGCTGGCCGTGAAACAGGCCCAGCAGATGGCGGGTAATATGGCCCAGATAGCAACCCTGACTCAGTTGCTCCTCAATGTAGGGGTACATCTGTTCAATAATCTCTAAGCGGGTTTTCACTGCCGCGTCCGGGTTATAGAGTTTGTCTACTTCAGCCATCATATAGGGGTTGTGGTAGGCTTCCCGGCCGATCATGACACCATCAACATGTTGCAGATGTGCTTTGCTTTCATCCAGTGTTTTGATGCCACCGTTTATCAGCACTTCCAGATCGGGAAACGCCTGTTTTATCTGGTAGACCCAGTCATAGTTCAACGGTGGTATATCCCGGTTTTCTTTCGGACTTAACCCCTGAAGTATCGCTTTTCTGGCATGGATTATAAAGGTCTTACAGCCGGATTCCCGGACAATTGAGACGAAATGATGAAGTTCTTCATAGCTGTCCATATCATCAATGCCCAGCCGGTGTTTCACCGTCACCGGAATGCTCACGGCTGACTGCATTTTTTCCAGGCACTCAGCAACCAGAGCAGGGTGGGCCATCAGGCAGGCCCCGATCATATTGTTCTGTACCCGGTCGCTGGGGCAACCCACATTGAGGTTAACCTCATCATAGCCAAACTCTTCGGCCATCTGGCTGCAGGTAGTCAGGTCGTCGGGATTACTGCCACCGAGTTGCAGTGCCAGTGGGTGCTCCGGCTGGCTGTACTGCAAAAACCGCTCCCGGTCGCCATGAATCAGCGCGCCGGTGGTCACCATCTCGGTATAAAGCACCGCGTTCTGGCTGATAATCCGGTGGAAATAACGGCAATGCCGGTCCGTCCACTCCATCATGGGCGCAACGGTAAAGCGTCTATCCGGCTTAATCCCCGGGGTTGCTGGGCTGTGGCTTGTTTTGGCTGGTGTTTTCAATGGCTTGTTTTTGGTCTGATTGGGTTGTTTTAGGGTGTTTGGGGGGATGCAGTGCTCCATTAAATGCTCCATTAAATGCGCCATTTTTTTATGGAGCACTGGCTCGTGGAGCACTAAGTGCTGACTATTGACACCCCATGCCGCAGTGGAAGAATCTCATGCATATAAAACTCAGATTCTTAATCTGCGGAAAGGGCGGATTATATATCAGGAAAGCAAAACATTCGATAAACGACGGCTTGCTGAGCATGGGGTTTAGGTGTGAGGCTTGGGCGGGTCGCAGGCATATTTTGATAAACAAGAAGATCAGTCGTCTGGAGAATATCCAACCTCAGAAAAGACTACTTTAACTGAGTAGTAATATTTTTAGAAAGCTCGGTTAATGCATGTTCCAATTCACTGTCAATGATACCTCTTACATAATTAGGCTTAACCTGTTGAGACTTTATGAAGTCATCATGCTCAGACAAAAGCTCCCACATTTGTTTTAACAATTGTTTTTCAGGAAATCGTCCAGACTTGAACCAACCTCGATATTTTTCTCCTATCGACTCCTCTTCATGGCCAACTTCGGCAAGTCTCTCAGCTAAATATTCACAAAAGGATCTGATATCGATACCAGCATGTTTCAGTGCTGATCTAAGTTCATTCATATCATCGGGTGAAGCGCGCTCTGATTCTTTGGAAATTATCGACATTGAGGGGCTGCCTCTTTCATCGAATCAAATAGCCATTTTGTATATCGTTCTGCGGAAACAACCTTCCAGGTAAGATCTATATCTTCAACTGCCTTTGTGACAATGCAGCTGCATATTTCCTGTTTGTTGGAATATATAGACTTTTTCAAAACCCTGCTATCACCATTAACACAGAGATCCATCAAACGGTATTCCGCTAACGCAGGTAATCTAGTTTCTGTCATTACCTCATTGATACCGGCACCACCAAGAAGACAACCTAAAGCAATCAAGCCCTGCGATAGTTGTTTGACTTGCTTGAATTTGCGGCCATATAAGTTCGTCTGGCAGCTTTTGCAGATGCCAGCATTATTTCCAATAGCACGAATACGAGTTTCCCCATCGCAAGATGGACAGGTGATTGTTAAGCAATCATTACTAACTTCAGACATAAAACTTGTCCCTGTTCTGCTGTCCCACGATGTCCCCAAAGGGTGTTGCAATATCAATCTGTACTTCACAAAACAGATTGATTGAATCTTTGGAGATAACGCAATGACTTACAATAACTGCACCAGCAAACGTACTGGTGATCCATTAAAAACCTACTTCACTCAGAGTGAAGCAGTGCATGCTGCTGATTATGCACTGAATACCTACCAAAACTCTATGGTTCCATATACATGTGAGGATTGTGGTCACTGGCATTTATGTCCTGAAAGTCGGCATACACCTAGTCAAACCTGTAATTCTTGTAAAGATCGTAATGGGCGGCCTAAGCAATTGTATCTTTCCTATAAAGCGGCGATTAAACGCGCTAATTGTATCTATGACGAGCGTGGTGCGCGGTTAAGCGTCTACGAATGCTGCCATAACTATGGTTGGCATCTAACCAAAGCAGATGCGTGGTGAGGTGCGATCATGAAAAAACATATTGTTCTTGTTTCATTAGATTGGGAACGTCCACAGGACGGGCGTTCTAGTCTTGGAATCGCATCAATTGCTGCATCTTTGAAAGCAGCAGAAATTCCGTATCAAGTCATTGAAGATGCGGTTAACAGTCCTGATTTTGACTATTTATCGCTGGAACGGCGAGTATTAGAAACCATCAATGAATTGGAGTCTTTAGGTCATGAATGCTTGGTTGGTATCGGTGCTTTTATCTGGAATGAACAGCAGACACAACAACTGACGAAGTCTGTACGGACAGTAACTAACGCAACCCAGGTATTGGGAGGACCACAAATTTCCTACATGGAGGTAGGGCAGTTGGAACTAAACTACCCTTATGCCGATATATTTGTTCGAGGTCATGGCGAAAAAGCGATGGTCTCCTTAGCGACAGAAAGCATACACTCGAGTGCAGGTATTCATTTTTCTGGAACAAAAGACCTTGGCGAAAAAGCGGAGCATTCGTTAAATGATTTACCATCACCGTGGCTAACAGGAATTCTGATCCCAGGGAAGAGCATACGCTGGGAAACAATGCGAGGATGTCCATTCCGTTGCTCCTTCTGTCAACACAGAGAGTCGGGAAGCCGTTTTAAAACTAAAGAGCAGCAATTAGATATTATTCGGATCCAGAACGAAGTGAATTTATTTGCTAAATCGGGTGTTAAACGAATATCTATTTTGGATCCTATTTTTCATCTGGACACTCCTAGAACCGTTGAACTTCTTAATCAATTTCGAGATGTCGGGTTGACAGCTCAGCTTGCTCTCCAATGCCGGTTTGAATCTGTAAAAGATGAGTTTCTGGATGCTCTTGAAGGACTGGAAGTTGTGCTGGAGTTTGGCTTACAAACTGCAATTCAAGAGGAGGGGAAGCTAATAGGTAGGCCAAATCGACTTGATATAGCCGAGAAAGTTATTCACAAACTCAAAGCACGTAACATCCCATTCGAAATTTCATTGATATACGGGTTACCTGAACAAACTGTCGAGAGCTTTGGGCGCTCTTTGGCCTGGTGCCGGAGTCAGGGTGTGCCAGAAATTCGCGCATGGCCTCTCATGATTTTGCGAGGAACAGAGCTCGATAAACAGAGAGAATGTTTCGGGTTAGTGGAGTCCACAGACGAAACTATTCCACATGTCATCGCCAGTAATAGCTTTAATCACGCTGAGTATCTACAAATGAAAGCATTGGCAGACGCTTCGAACATACGTTGTATTATTGATGAGCCGGAGGGATCGAATTATGGCATTTTTTATCGTGCTTGAAGCACTAGATGGTGTCGGCAAAACAACTCTGGCAAAGATGCTAGCCCATCATTATGACTATAACTTTATGAGCACTCCTGGATCAGAGCTTCAGCTTATTCGAGAGAAAATCATCAAGGGGTTGGGCCAATCCCAAATAGCACGAGCGCTTTTCTATGCTGCTACCGTGCAAGCTGAAGGAGAAAAGGCTTCAAGTTTTCGGCAAGTCGGAGAAAACGTAGTAATGGACCGCTATAGTGCTTCGACAATTGCTTATGCCGTAGCGCGAGGTATAGCTATGGACCTGGATGCGTCCTTATCTAAATCTATAAAACCTGATTTAACTATTTTACTGACGTTGGACGAACAGGAGCGCCAGAGTCGCCTGATTAAGAGGGGGGCAAGCGATGAAGATTTGGAAACATTGAATCCTATTTTTCGTCAACGGGTGTTAGTTGAGTTACGGCAACGTATTGATACGGAGCTAGATTTGAGTGGGTTGACTGAAGAGGAGGCTCTTGCGCAGGTTTATGCATGTATTCAAAGTCATCTAAGCTAATTTATTAAGTACTATTTTTTAGGAAAACCTTAACGTCAAAATTCCTGCTGGCTTATCCCGAAAAATCGGGGTAGGCCGGATCGTCAATAGTTCTTGGTGATATTATTATTTTGTAAGAACTTCAATGATCTGTTTCAGGTTTTCTATTGATAAATCTGGCGTCTCAGCTACATTAGTTCAGACTAAACTATGATTACATCATGGTATTGTCACACCGGAAGCAAGATATTGTCCGGCTCTCATTACACAAACCGGACCAGGTCGGATTTTCGATTGATCTTTAGCTTTTTGAACGCTCTTTTTTTGTAGGTGATGACGGTTGATTCTGACAGTTCAAGCTCGTTGCCAATTGATTTCGCGGTATGGCCCTGCAGGATCATATTGCAGATCTGAGCTTCCCGCTCCGAAAGGCCCGAGGCGAGCAGGGATTTAATCATGCCGCGCTGTTTACGCTCATCACGAAAATGTTTTAACAGTAACGACCCTATCAGTGAGGATATTTGTTTTAGCGAGTCAAGCTGACCTTCAGCAAAGCCATCCTCTTTCTTGCTGTAAAAGTTGACATAAAAGATATGCTGGCTTGTTCGGTCCAGTACGACTAATGAGAACTTGGTATCGAAGTTGGGGACGTTAAAAAAACGTCGGCGATAAACGGGAGGCAGTTGCCGTTTCGCCAACAAGCGGTAGGGTGCTGCGTCCGTTTGAGAGAGGACGGACTGCTTCAGCTCTTTTAACATCGGGTCATCCAGATAGGCGCCATCCAGGTAGAGGGAAGCCAGCTGGAGTCCCAGATCCGGATGCTCGACATTATGCGCCAGTCGACAGGTCGCGTAATCCCCATTGGGGGAGAATTCGAACACCATATACTGATCGATCTGGGCGAGGGTTTTCATCATTTGAAAGAAGCGGGGATAAAACTCACCGCTGCCGAGCCGGTCTATGCAGCCGGCAACCTGCACAGCTATATCTGGCCAAATATCTCGAGAGCTGTGCATGTTGACCTCTGATAGCTGAAATAAAGCCAAGTATAGTGCTACAGCTGAATTAACTCACGCAGCAGGGCTTGATCAACCTTTTGATTACAGTGTCTCTTCGTGAGTGGGTTGGCGCCTCCGAAATGATTGCTTGAGAGGCGCTTTAGTCGTCACCTTATGAAATCATAAAACCATTAAAGAACGCACTCAGTTGATCATGAGCATTCAGCGGGACGATAGTGGCAATATGCTGATCGGGTCGCAGCACCACCATACAACCGCTGGCACGATCGATACCCCGCTGCTCAAAAATATCCATACCCTGGTCAGTGCGGAATATCTTTTCGTAATCTCTCAAACCATACCTGCCCTTGGCAGGCCAGAGGAATTCAGGCATCGATTCGATTGACAGATCTTGCTGCTGGAATACTGCATAAACATCAATCACCGAGTCGATGTCCGAACCTGCAGGCGTATATTTCTGCACCGGTGAGGTTTCAGCGTTTGCCAGGAAGTCGACCAATCTGCCTGAGTCGGAGGTTGCCTCCAGAGGAGATTGCTGATTGCCAAAGATAAAGAGACGCCAGCGGCCATCAGCTTTATTCAGGTGGCCCAGGTGCACCGGGCAGCCATCCGCCACCCGAACCGCAACGGCTGAATGGAAGCGTTCACCAATATGAAAGCCGGTTGCCAGGTGCTGGTTTTCGTGACCGGTACAGAGATAGGATTGATCGTAGCTAATCGATGTCCCGGCAATAAATCCATTCTGGCGGGCAACGAATTGCTCAATATCTGCCGTGCTCTTTTTGACCGGCTGTGAATCCTTGTTTGCCGTTGGGCGCGTGGCGACCAGGGCTGACATTTCACGGTCGGCATTGATCAGCATAAAGGCGACTTTGCGACGCTCTGCTTCATAGGTTTGCAGCAACCGTGGATCAGACTTGCCCTGCAACACAGCGGCCAGTTTCCAGCCCAGGTTAAAGGTGTCAGGCAACGACGTATTCAACCCCCAACCCCCTTTGGGGCTGTGTGTATGGCAGGCATCTCCGGCCACAAACGCACGCGGAATCAGGCCTTGTGGGTTACCCGCCGGGGTGTCGTCGAAACTCTCAGCAACACGCTGACCCACTTCGTAGATTGACCACCAGGCAACTTCCTTAACCTCCAGTTGATAAGGGTTCAGGATCAGTTTCGCCTTGGCGATAATATTGTCGACAGTCAGATTAAGCTCGGACGCTCTATGACCCTTGTCCAGCAGATCAAGCTCGACATAGAGGCGGACCAGGTAGCCACCCTCGCGGGGGACGATCATTACCGCGCCGTTGTCTCTGGACTGGATAAAGCTCTTCACCCGGATGTCCGGGAAGTCCGTGACCAGCAGAACATCCATCACGCCCCAGGCTTTGTTAGCTGAGTCGCCCTGTAGTTCAATTCCCAGGTTTTTACGCACTGCACTGCGTGCACCATCACAACCGACAACATAGCGTGCTTTAATGGTCTCGACGCTGGATGATTGCGTTGCATCGTTGCGTTCAAAGGTGGCCTTGATGGGGTGTGCACTCAAATTCTGGGTGAGACTTTTATCAACCTCCAGCTCAAGCAGCCGACGGTTATAATGTGGAATAAGGTGCGTTACCGAGTTCGCCATGCCTTCGAGCAAGATATCGTGTAGCCGTGCCTGATTAACAACCCCATGAGTAAATTCGGAGAGACCCAGTCGTGCATCGCGCACTTTGTGGGTACGCTTAATGTTCTCGGGGTGTTGGGCATCCGGCTCCCAGAATGCATTCTGGTGTAGTTGATAGGTCTCTTTAACCAGCAGTTCGCTGCTGTTAAAGGCTTCCATAATCTCCATTGTGCGACAGGAGATACCATCAGCCTGGCCAAATAGAAGCGGCCCGGGTTTCTGCTCAACGATACAGGTTGTAATGTCTGTGAACTCTGATAGCTGTCTTGCCAACGCCAGGCCTGCAGGCCCACAGCCGACAATTAAAACGTCCACTTCTTTGGGCATATTTACAATCGGTGGCGCAGCGGCGGGTTGCCGGGCTGAGTCTGCAATTTGGTAGTTGCCGGGTTTAAACCCATTGAGATGATACTGCATCACATAATCCTCTTAGCTCGGCGTATTCGCTGGCCAGTATTGTTTTTGTATGTCGGGTGTTGGCATTCATCAATTGTTGATGATGGAGAGTTTACGTGGATAAGTTCAGTGAGCTTGTCCCCTAAAAATGGGGACGCTTGAGTGATGACTATCAACAGGGCCGCTCGAGCGAGCGGCGAGGCCGCGATCAGAGCAGGGCATCAATCATTTATTCCGGGCACAGGTATGCCCTGTCCGGACGGCCAGTATTGTGCTTTTGAGTCGCTACGATTTTACGACTTGATTTAATGAGTCTAATTAAATCAAGTCGTTGTTTGATGGTCTATCGTGTTTATCATCAAGACCATACTGAGAAATTAGTTATGTAGAGCAGTATTTTTATCAGCGGTCAGTTACAAGGTCAGTTACAAGGCCTGGTTGGCGGTTAACGTCTTGATATTTCCCGCATCAGACCACTCAGATCGAGGCCCTGCAGTTCAGCAAGTTTCTGAATGTCGTTATGGGTACGGGGAGGCGCTTTACTGGCAGCTTTGATGGCCTGCTTTTTTTCTGCGGTTTTCAGTTTAACTTTTTCCAGCAGATTATTTAATTGTTCCAGACTGAGATGACTCAGCTGTTCATCTACTTCATTACTAAGCATCGGATATTTTAACTTTCCTGAGAGAAACGATCTATTCCATACGCTTCTGCAGTGGTTGCAGATCAAAAATACATCCTTGGTAGACTGCGCAACAGCTTGTCAGAGAGGTGTTTATTGTTGCTAGTTTTTAAGGTCAGTTCTTAATTCAGTTCTTAAGTCAGTTCTTAAGTCAGCTCTTAAGTCAGTAATTGAGCCAGCTCTTGAATCAGCGCTGAAAATAGTCTCTGATCGGGTTGCGCAGACGCTAACTATAGCACTCAAACCATTTGTTTTTAAACTGATATTGCAGCAATTCTGACCGCACGGCCATTTTTAAAGGTATCGGCGGCGGCGATTTTAAATCCACACTGCTGCAGCAACTGTATGAGATCGTCCGGATGGTAACGATTATGCTCCTGAAAATGCTGAAAGGCGTTCACTAATACGTCGTAGTCGGGTGTCTGGCTCGCCAGGTCGATATCGGCATATTGATGTTGCAGATAATCCGCCAAAGGTTGGCGCACCATATCGCAGAGGATGAAAACGCCACCGGGTTTCAGCCAGCGGCGCAGTTTACAGAACAGCGTAACCGGCTGGTGCAGTTCATGTATTAACAGATTCGCCAGAACGATATCCACCGAGTTATCCGCCAACTCGGTTGTAGGGTTGTTCAGGTCATCACTGATGATCTCTACATTGGTTGCCAGATTGTCCATCCGCTTCAGCATGTAGGGGGCCAGCTCAAAACCGGTCAGTTTTGCCTGTGGATAGGTTTGTGCCAGTTCGTTGAGCCACAGGCCGGTGCCGCAGCCGAGATCGATCACTGATGCCTGATCAGACAGATGCGCGGCGCAATGACGGTCCCAGAACTGCCGAAAATCCGCATCATGATTTTTAGCGTAGCTTTGAACGGTTTTTTCGGCGGCTTTATCGCCATCACCACCGTGGTGGTGGCGCAGATATTCAGTGGTTTTTTGCATCTTTGTTACAGTGTCCCGCTGACCATAGTAGTGTCATTATTTTCATGTTTTAATGCCGACTTCGCAAACTAAAAGTTGCTATTCAGATGCATCAGATTAAGCGTACCGGTGTTAAACGTTTCTATTTTGCCACGAAATATTCCATGCAGGGGATTAAAGCGGCCTGGCAGGAAGAGCCTGCTTTTCGCTATGAGGTCTGTGCGCTTGTGGTTATGCTGCCCGCGGCTTTCTGGCTGGCTCAGTCCGGTATTCAGCTGGCACTGTTGTTGTCCTGCTGTTTTCTGGTGCTGGCGTTTGAGATTGTTAACTCAGCGATAGAGGCGGTGGTGGATCGCTGGGGGCCGGAATACCACGAACTGGCGGGGCGGGCCAAAGATATGGGGTCTGCTGCGGTGTTTATGATGCTCAATATGACCTGGGTGGTGTGGGCCGGTGTCGCCTGGGATAATGGTTATCTGGATGTCGTCAAAGCGCTGTTTTAACGAAACCAGCTGAGCAGCGCTCTGATCTCCGGCAGACAAGAGCCGCAATTACTGCCACATTTCAGCTGCGTTGCCAACTGCTCGGTGGAGTTGGCTCCCTGACTGATCGCCCGGCGAATGGTGTCTTCCCCCACTTCAAAACAGCTGCAGATGATAGCGCCAGCGTCATCACTGCTATCCACTGGCTTTCCGGCCAGCAGTGACATCCGTTGAGCCGCTGTGCCGGTGATCTGAGTAAACTGCTTACTCAGCCAGGCGCTGTTTGGCAGTGCTTGTGTTGATACCCTGTCGCTGGAGGCGAAAAACAGCAGTTGTGGCTGTTGCGCGTTAAAGCAGGCCAGACGGTAGTTATTTGATGAGTTCAGTTCTATCCGGTCAGTGCCAATCTCAAGCTGACTCTCCAGCCATGAGGGCCAGTTTTGCGGCAGGGTTAAGCCCGCGAGTTCATATCGAAATCCCTTTTCCAGCGGCACTTTGCACCAATATTCACAGGGTAGCTCAGTCAGCGCTTTATCGCTGATCAGCACCCCCTGCCAAGCCGTATTCAGTTTACGGAGAGTGACCGGGCAGTGCTTAGCTTCTGGCTGACCGGAGATAGGGTCTTTTATCGAGGCAAACAAACTGTCTACCCGTGCCTGAGAGGCAAACTGCGCGTTCCAGTGGATCGGCATAAACAGTGAGCCCGCTGATTGTCCTTTGGCTATCTTTGAGCGAACCACACAGCGCCCCTGTGTGCTGGCGACCTCGACCAGATCATTCTCAATGATTCCGTATGTCTCTGCGTCATCCGCTGATAACTCGACGAAGGGCTGGTCGATATGATTCAGCAGTCGACTGGCTTTGCCCGTGCGAGTCATGGTGTGCCACTGGTCACGGATACGACCGGTATTGAGAATCAGAGGGTACGCTGGTGAGGTCTGATTCAGCGGTGCTGCCGGCATGATCGGCAACATCCGCGCCCGGCCGGAGGGGGTGTTGAACTCTCCATCACTGAATAATCTGACGGGATTGTGTTTTTCACCTTTAACACAGGGCCATCTGACCGGTTTCAGCTGGTCATACTCGCGTTCTGAAAGTGCTGACAGGCCCGAGATATCAAAGCAGCGTTTGCCGTTGTTGTGAAAGCCGGATAATGCAGCATGTTCGGCAAAGATCTCCCCGGGTGAACTGAAGCGAAAGCCTGCTTCAAAGCCCATCGCTCTGGCGACTGCTGTGATAATCTGCCAGTCGTGGCGGCTGTTGCCAGCGGGTTTAAGAAAGCCCCGCTGCCGGGATATCACCCGTTCGGAATTGGTTACAGTGCCATCTTTCTCTGCCCAACCGGTGGCGGGCAGCAGTACATCGGCGCAGGCGGTGGTATCGGTTTTCTCCATGCAATCGGACACCACCACTAACTCGCAGCGTTGCAGCGCCTCGCGGACGAAATCGGCGTCCGGCATACTGACCACCGGATTGGTGCCGATAATCCAGATCGCTTTGATGTGCCCATCATGGACAGCCTGAAACATATCCACCGCTTTCAGGCCCTCTTTACGGGCGATCTGCGGTGCTTCCCAGAAGCTCTCAACCAGTTCGATATTGGCGGGATCACTGAAATCCATGTGTGCCGCCAGCTGATTGGCCAGCCCGCCGACCTCCCGGCCACCCATCGCATTCGGCTGCCCGGTAATGGAGAAGGGCGCTGCACCCGGTTTGCCTATCTTGCCGCTGGCCAGATGACAGTTGATGATCGCATTGCCCTTATCGACGCCGGAGGAGGACTGATTGATCCCCTGAGAGAACAGGGTGACGACTTTTTCAGTGCGGCTAAACCAGTCATATAACTGACCCAGATCGGTCTTATTCAGACCACATAGTTGGGCGGATTCTGCCACACTGCCGGTCAGCTGATTCGCCGCCAGCAGGGCGTTGTCAAAGCCTTCAGTGTGGTTGTTGATAAAGGAGGCATCCAGGGCACTGTTGTCCGCCAGATAACTCAGCAGGCCGGTAAACAGATAACCGTCGCTGCCGGGTTTGAGTGACAGATGCAGATCGGCAATATCGCAGGTGGCGGTCTGACGAGGGTCGATCACCACAATCTTCATCTCTGGACGGGCTTTTTTGGCCGCCACAATCCGTTGATAGACCACCGGATGTGCCCAGGCAGTATTCGAGCCGACCAGTAGCAACAGATCGGTCAGCTCCAGGTCTTCATAGCAACCGGGCACCAGGTCGGCACCGAATGCCCGCTTGTGGGCCGCCACTGCGGAGGACATACAGAGGCGGGAATTGGTATCGACATTAGCCGAGCCGATAAAGCCCTTCATCAGCTTATTAGCGACGTAATAATCTTCGGTGAGAATCTGGCCTGAAAGGTACAACGCTACTGAGTCGGGGCCATGTTCTGCGATGATCTCCTTAAACCACTGGGCGACTTTATTGATTGCCTGTTCCCATGACGCGGGTTGTCCCTTAATCTGTGGTTGCAGCAATCTTCCCTGCAGGTCTGTGGTCTCATGCAGGGCTGAGCCTTTGACGCAGAGACGGCCGAGGTTGGCCGGATGGTGCTTGTCGCCGCTGACTGCAATCAGCCGGTTATCACTGACCCTGGCATTAACACCACAGCCCACTCCACAGTAAGGGCAGGTGGTTTTTACCTCGCAGGTTTCCGGGCTGATTGCCGTGGTCATTGATACGATTTCCTGGGTGACGTTGTTTGAAAAAAAGAGCTTTAGAAAAAGACTTCGACCAGCCCATTCTCAATCCGGGCAGGCCAGGTTTGAATCTGGGTGGTTTCATCATCCAGACAGCGACCGGTTTTAAGACAGAAATGCTGTTTATAAACCGGTGAGGCGACAAACAGGTTATCCCCTTTAGAGCCGATCAGGCCCCGTGACAGCACATTCGCCTGGCTGAACGGGTCATGGTTGGCAATGGCAAACACGGCCTGCTCTTTTTTGACATAGAACAGGGCAACCTGTTGATCATCTATCAGGGCACAGATACCTGAATCGGGCACCAGTTTGTTTTGGCTGCATACGGCAGTCCAGTGGGCGTGTGTAGTCATCTTATCGTCCTCGTTTCAGCTGACCAGTTTGATCGGTTCAGCCTGGATTTCAGCTTTTTCCTGGGGGGTCGCCGGGCGGATCTGTTGGCGTTCTTCGACGAATACAATGTTGCTGTCAGGGGCGTCGGAGTTAACGAAATGGCGGAACCGCTTCAGTGCTTGCGGATCTTCCAGGGTGGTTTTCCACTCGCACTGATAAGTATCGACAACATGATCCATCTGCTGCTCCAGCTCTTCGGCTAGGTTCAGCGTGTCACTGATAATTACCTGGCGAAGGTAGTCCAGACCACCCTCCATGTTTTCCATCCACACGGAGGTGCGCTGCAGACGGTCGGCGGTTTTGATGTAGAACATCAGGATGCGGTCGATGTAACGGATCAGTGTGTCCCGGTCGAGGTCGGTGGCAAACAGGTCACCGTGGCGGGGCTTCATGCCGCCGTTACCGCAGACGTAGAGGTTCCAGCCTTTTTCGGTGGCGATCACGCCGATATCCTTACTCTGTGCTTCAGCACATTCACGGGTGCAGCCGGACACCGCAAATTTGATTTTGTGCGGTGCGCGCAGACCTTTGTAACGGTTCTCCAGATCGATCGCCAGACCGGCACTGTCATCCACACCAAAGCGGCACCAGGTACTGCCAACGCAGGATTTAACAGTACGCAGCGATTTACCGTAGGCGTGCCCGGTTTCAAAGCCAGCGTCGATCAGCTCTTGCCAGATATCCGGTAGTTGCTCCAGCCGGGCACCAAACAGGTCGACCCGCTGGCCGCCGGTAATCTTGCTATAGAGGTTATATTTCTTCGCTACCTGACCCAGCACGATCAGCTTATCGGCGGTGATTTCGCCGCCCGCCACCCGGGGCACCACCGAATAGGTGCCATCCTTCTGCATATTCGCCATAAAGGTGTCGTTGGTGTCCTGCAGGCTGACGTTGTTTTCCGTCAGGATATAATCGTTCCAGCAGGAGGCCAGAATACTACCCGCCGCTGGACGGCAGATTTCACAACCGTGACCACGGCCATGTTTTTCCAGCAGTTCATCAAAGCTGTGGATCTCTTCGATGCGGATGATGTTATAGAGGTCCTGACGGGTATAGGGGAAGTGTTCGCACAGGTCGCGGTTAACTTCGACACCCATCTCTTCCAGTTCGTGATTCACCAGATCGGTTAGCAGGGCAGAGCAACCGCCACAGCCGGTGGCCGCTTTGGTGGCGCCTTTGACATCGGCCAGAGTGCAACAGCCACTATCCAGCGCCATGCGGACATCGGCTTTGCTGACATCATGGCAGGAACAGATCTGCGCGGTTTCTGGCAGTGCGGCAACCCCCAGGCCGGTTTGTTTGTCGTCGCCCCGGTTGGGCAGAATCAGGGTGTCCGGGTATTCCGGCAGGTGAATACCGTTGAGCATATATTGCAGCAGGGTGCCGTACTGTTCAGCTTCGCCCACCAGAATAGCGCCCAGCAGAATTTTGCCATCCTCTGACACCACCAGTTTTTTGTAAACTTCGGCACGCTCATCGACAAAGGTGTAGTTGCGTGATCCCGGCGTATTGCCGTGGGCATCGCCGATGCTGGCGACATCAACCCCCATCAGTTTCAGTTTGGTGCTCATATCGGCGCCGGTGAAACTATCGCTGCCATCCAGCAGATGAGACAGCGCCACTTTCGCCATCTGATTGCCGGGTGCGACCAGGCCGAAGATCTGCTTGTTCCACAGGGCGCACTCACCAATGGCGTAGATAGACGGGTCAGAGGTCTGGCAGACGTTGTTGATCACAATACCGCCACGCTCACCGACCTCCAGACCATTCTGACGCGCCAGTTCGTCACGGGGGCGGATGCCGGCAGAGAACAGAATCAGGTCGGTTTCCAGCACTTCACCATCGGCAAAGTTCATCTTGTGGAAACACTGCTCACCAGCATCGATCAGCTGAGTATTTTTCTCTGTATGCACTTTCACACCCAGTGCTTCGATCTTCTGCCGTAGCATCGCGCCGCCACCGTTATCCAGCTGCACGGCCATCAAACGTGGAGCAAACTCCACCACATGGGTTTCCAGTCCCAGATCGGTTAGCGCTTTAGCCGCTTCCAGACCCAGCAAACCACCCCCAACCACGGTGCCGATTTTAGAGTTTTTTGCGGCGGCGGCGATGGCATCGAGATCATCAATGGTTCGATACACCAGGCACTGCGGGCGGTCATGACCGGGAACCGGAGGCACAAACGGATAGGACCCGGTTGCCAGCACCAACTTGTCGTAGCTCAGTTCGCGGCCTTTATCGGTGGTTACCGATTTATATTCTCTGTCGATCCCGGTGACGGTTTCACCGGTGAGTACAGTCAGTCCCCAGTTACGGTAGGTGTCAGCATTCCCCATCGCCAGATCTTCTGCGGTTGCACCGGAGAAGTAAGCGCTCAGATGCACCCGGTCATAGGCCAGCCGGGTTTCTTCGCAAAAGACGGTGACGTCGAAATCATGTAAGCGGCCGCTGTCTGCCAGGCTTTGAAGAAACTGATGGCCAACCATGCCGTTTCCGGCGATAACCAGTTTTGTTTTGCTCATAGGGTTGCTCCTGTTGCCAGACGTAATTCAGGTGCTGAAGTCTGGATCTCTTCGACACCGGCAGGGGTGAATGGGGTGATTAATTCAGCGTCGCAATAGCGTCGGCCAAAAATAAGGTCCGGGCTCAGATGTTGTATTTGCTGCGACTGCTGAATCAGTTCGAAATACCAGTTACCGTCGTTAACTGCGCCATAAAGCACAGCACCGGTGAGTACCTGGTTGCGGAAAATAAGTTTGCGGTAAACACCGCTGCTGCTGTCCTGACAGACCACCGATTCAGTCTCAGGGGAGTCAAGAAACTCGCCAGCAGAAAACAGGTCGATGCCGGACACCTTCAGTTTGGTGGCGCAGGGCTGGACACTGAAGCGGCTATCGTTTGTCAGACACAGCTGGTCAGCCAGTACCGCAGCCTGATCCCACAGGGGGGCGACCAGGCCAAAGGTATGGTTGCCAAACTGGGTGCATTCGCCCAGGGCATATATATTCTGATGAGAACTCTGCATCCGGTCATTAACCAGAATCCCTCTGTCGCAATCGAGTCCGCTGATCTTTGCCAGCTGGTGGTTGGGGGAGATACCGATGGCGATCACGGCGAGCCCGGTGTTGATCACCGTGCCGTCGCTGAGGGTGATTTTCTGCAGGGTTTTAGGGGGTGGAGATGCTTTGCTTTTTGAGCCTGCGGACCGCAGGGCAGAGCTCTCATCAGAAGATATTGTCGGGTTAGTATCAAACTGGTGGATTTCAGCATTGAGGTGGAAGCGGATACCCCGTGATTCCAGTGACTGCTTTAACAACTCTCCAGCTGCCGGGTCTAGCTGCCGGTTTAGCAACCAGCCGCCACGATGAATGACGGTGACTTCCAGCCCCTGTTGACGCAGTCCCCAGGCGGCTTCAAGACCGAGTAATCCGCCACCGACCACCGTTGCATGACGAATCTGACTGACTTTCTGCATAATCCGGTCAATATCTGCCAGATTACGGAAACTGAGGATGCCGTCCAGATCACAGTTGCGGGCCGCCGGAGGAATGATCGGCTCAGAGCCGGTGGCTAATACCAGTGCGTCATAGCTGAACAGGCGGCCGCTCTGACAGGTCAGCGTCCGGTTTTCTGCATCAATCTCAATCACCGGATCGTCACTGTGCAGGGTAATCTGATTATCCCGATACCACTGCTCTGAGTGCGTGACAATCTGTTCTGCGGTGATCTCACCGGCAAGTACCGGAGATAACATAATGCGGTTGTAGTTGGCGTAGCCTTCGGCGCCGAAGACGGTGATGCGGAAGCGATCCGCATCACGCTTCAGAATCTCGTCCAGCAACCGACCGCAGGCCATGCCGTTACCGATAATGATAAGATCTGCTTTGGGCATAAAAAAAATCCAAAAAAAAATGGCATTCACCGACCAGTACGAGTGCGAAGTACTGGAGGATGAACACCATTGTCCAAAAAATATGAGAAGCCTAAGATAGGCTCTCTGTATATAGCAGGGAGTGTGCCTGAAATTTAAAATCATATATAAATCAATATGTTAATTTATTTAAGTTGTTTTTCTAATCAAATCCCCCCGGTTTATTGCACTGTGTTGGGGCGATTGTTGCTTTGTGTGCACAGAAAGGTAACTTCAGGGGGCGTATGCATTCCCACGCAGGAGCGTGGGAACGAGATAAGTGCAGTAAACAGCCAGTCGAAAAAAAGCCCGGCAGTTGCCGGGCTGAAATTGATCATCAAAGCGTTTTAGTCAGGCGGCCTGTTCATCCGCAAGCACCGTCTTTGCCGCGGTTTCCTCTGCGGTCGCTGCAACTGAGTTCTGCTTCGTGTCCGTTGCCACCGGAGCTGCATTGCCTTCAACCGGCTTTCTCTGTTTCTCATAGAGGAAGCTCAAAACCGCAGCGCGATAGTGGTTATATTCAGGATCATCCGCCAGCGCCAGACGATGTCGTGGGCGTTCCAGTTTCACCTCAAGTATCTCACCCACCGTGGCCGCCGGGCCGTTGGTCATCATCACGATGCGATCAGATAACAATACTGCCTCGTCAACATCGTGGGTGATCATAATCACGGTGTTATTCAGGTCGGCCTGAATCTCCATCAGCGAGTCCTGCAGGTGCGCACGGGTGAGGGCGTCCAGCGCGCCGAACGGTTCATCCATCAGCATCACGGTGGGTTCCATCGCCAGCGCCCGGGCGATACCCACCCGCTGTTTCATCCCGCCGGAGATCTCATCCGGGCGTTTATGCATCGCATGATCCATATGCACCAGATGCAGGTTGTGCTCGATCCACTCCTTCATCTCCGCTTTGGATTTGCTGTTTTTAAAGACCTGCTTTACCGCCAGTTCAACGTTCTCATACGCGGTCAGCCAGGGTAGCAGGGAGTGGTTCTGAAACACCACGGCCCGTTCCGGACCGGGCTCATTCACCTCTTTGCCATCTAACAGCACGCCGCCCTGGGTGGCCTGATACAAACCGGCAACGATATTCAGTACGGTGGATTTACCACAACCGGAATGACCGATCAGGGAGACAAACTCGCCCCGTTCGATCTTCAGGTTAACATTGCTCAGTGCCTTGAACGGGCCGCTGGGCGTCGGAAAATCGATATCGACACCGGTAAGCTCCAGATGTGTTTTAGTTGCCATGATCTTTCTCCTTACCGGTTAACGTAATTCCTGGGTCTTATCCCAGGAGACTTTCTTTTGCAGCATCAGCATGATGCGGTCGAGCATAAAACCGATCAGGCCGATCACCAGCACCGCCACCATAATACGTCCCAGTGAGTTGGAACTGCCGTTCTGGAACTCATCCCAGACAAACTTACCCAGCCCCGGGTTTTGCGCCAGCATCTCGGCGGCGATCAGCACCATCCAGGCGATCCCCAGTGACAGCCGCAGACCGGTGAAAATCATCGGGATAGCGGAGGGGATAACAATCTTGATCACATGGGTTAACCACGACAGCCGCAGCACCTTACTGACATTGTTGAGGTCGGCGCTGATGGTAGAGACACCGACAGCAGTGTTCAGCAGAGTGGGCCAGAGGCAGCACAGCGAAACGGTGATCAGTGAGGTAATAAAGGATTTCGCAAACATCGGATCATCACTGACATATACGGCACTGACCACCATCGTCACCAGGGGTAACCAGGCCAGTGGGGACACTGGTTTGAACAGTTGAATCACCGGGTTAAAAGCACTGTAGAGAGTTTTATTCAGGCCTATCACAATGCCCGCCGGGATAGCGATCAGTGATGCTGCAAAAAAGCCCGCTAACACCGTGATCAGGCTGGTGCCGATCTGATCGATAAAGGTCGCTTTGCCGGTATATCCACGAATTTTGATCTCTGCCTCGGGGTTTTTCTCCAGCTTTTTAGCATTGCGATCATCCTGGCGCTGGTAGAAGTCTGCCTCTTTCTGACGCTCTCTGTTATGTTCATCCAGCAGGTTAAGGCCCTGCTCATATACCTGTGTGGGGCCAGGAAACTCCCCCAGTGAGGTATGGATATTCCGGGCACCGACATTCCAGATAAACAGGAAGATCAGAATACCGCTCATAGGCACGACCAGCGCTTTGATCAGGGACGCCAGATTCAGCTTATCGGGTAAGCCTAATGGCTTTAACAGTTTCAGTGCGATGCTACTCATAATTACTCTCCAACGGGTCGCTCACCCGCGACCCTTTGGTTTTCTTTCGGGGGCGTTGATGCTGTAGACGGGCACTCAGCGTATGCAGGAATGCCCGCGCCGTACTTTAAATTTTACTATCAGGTTTCAGGCCGATCTTAAATTTAGTCAGGTAATCATTCGGCTGATGGCCGTCGTAGGTCACGCCATCAATAAACCCGGTCTGCGGTGTCTTGAAGCCGGTTTCAGTGGCAAAATCAGGGAACTCACTGGCCTTCAGCTTACCCTCAGCAATCAGTTCCTGGGCCGCTATCGCATAGATGTCCGGACGGTAAACCTTTTTCGCGGTTTCCATAAACCACTCATCAGACTTGGGCTCAGCGATCTGGCCCCAGCGGCGCATCTGGGTCAGATACCAGATAGCGTCTGAGTAGTAAGGGTAGGTGGCGTTGTGACGGAAGAAGACGTTGAAGTCAGGGACTTCGCGCTTATCACCCTTCTCATATTCAAAGGTACCGGTCATGGAGTTGGCGATAACATCGTAATCCGCACCGACATATTCCGGACGGGAGAGAATGTCGACCGCTTCAGGGCGGTTGCCGTTGTTGTTGTCATCCAGCCATTTGGCTGCGCGGATCATCGCTTTAACCACGCGGATGTGGGTGTTGGGATACTGGTCAGCCCAGGCTTTGGATACGCCAAACACTTTCTCAGGGTTGTCTTTCCAGATCTCATAATCGGTGATGACCGGTACACCGATGCCTTTAAACACCGCCTGCTGGTTCCAGGGCTCGCCAACGCAATAGCCGAAAATAGTTCCGGCTTCCATGGTGGAGGGCATCTGCGGTGGCGGCGTCACAGAGAGCAGAGCATCCGCATCGATCTGTCCGGCCGTATCGCCGCGCATTGGCGCATAATAACCGGGGTGGATACCACCGGCGGCCAGCCAGTAACGCAGCTCGTAGTTATGGGTGGATACCGGAAACACCATGCCCATTTTGAAAGGCTTGCCCTGGGCTTTATAAGCGTCAACCACCGGCTTCAGCGCGTCCGCTTTGATTGGATGCACCGGCTTGCCATCGGCATCTTTATCCACATAGGGTTTCATCTGTTCCCAGATGTCGTTAGAAACAGTAATGGCGTTGCCGTTCAGGTCCATACTGAACGCGGTAATGATATGTGCCTGAGTACCGAAACCGATGGTTGCCCCCAGCGGCTGGCCTGCCAGCATGTGTGCGCCATCCAGCTGACCATCAATCACCCGGTCCAGCAGCACTTTCCAGTTTGCCTGAGCTTCCAGCTGCACATAGAGGCCTTCATCCTCGAAGTAACCTTTTTCATAGGCGATGGCGAGGGGGGCCATATCGGTCAGTTTAATAAAGCCGAACTTCAGCTCCTCTTTTTCCGGTTCGCCCACGGTTGCCTGGGCAGAACTCAGCGTCAGCAGGCTGCCGACCGCAACCGCCCCCAAGGTTTTAACCACGTTTTGCAGCAGTGTGCGGCGCTTTATCATGTTAGAAAGCAGTGTGTGAGTCATAGTGTGGCTCCTGGATTTGCGTAAAAAGCTCAAAAAAAAAACGCCTGCCCCTGCCGATAAAACTATCGGTAAGAGCAGACGTCGTTGTCATGTGTGAAACCGGCAACAGCCGATTCCTGAAAATTGTTTTTGTTGCCAACCTTAAAGCAGATAACATGCCGCTGTTTATAAAGATTATATAAAACAGTGGGTTAAAATTTAACGGTTTAAAATAATCTCAATCTGGATCGTTAAAGTGCACTTTAACGGTGCTGCTTTTGGGGGGCAGTGCGCTGCTCTGCGCTCTGATGGCACAAAACAGAAGGCTGCTTGCCGGGCTGTTTACATCGATAACCGAGAACACTGATTACGGTAGGCGCATACCAGTCGAGCAGGTATAATGCGCAGCAATTCCGTTGTAACTTCCTTTTAATCAGTCTGGATGCATATTTTCTGATGACCGTACGTACCCGTATCGCACCGTCTCCAACCGGTGATCCGCACGTAGGCACCGCCTACATCGCCCTGTTCAATATGGCTTTCGCCCGTCAGCACGGTGGCGAGTTTATCCTGCGTATTGAAGATACCGATCAGACCCGCAGCACCGCTGAATCTGAACAGATGATTCTGGATTCATTGCGCTGGCTGGGGGTGGAATGGGCGGAAGGCCCGGACAAGCCGGGTCCTCATGGCCCTTACCGTCAAAGCGAACGGGGCGAGATCTATGCGAAGTACACCCAGATTCTGCTGGACAACGGTAGTGCCTTTAAATGCTACCGTACCGCAGAGGAGCTGGATCAGCTGCGTAATCAGCGTCGTGAACAGGGCCTGCAAAGCGCGCTGAAAGAGAGCGATCTGGCACTGCCAGCTGATGAAGTGGCGAAGCGTGAAGCGGCGGGTGAACCCTATGTTGTGCGCATGAAAGTGCCGGAAGAGGGCGTCTGCGTCTTTGACGACATGCTGCGTGGATCTATCGAAGTGGACTGGGCCCAGGTTGATTGCCAGATTCTGATGAAATCCGATGGCATGCCGACTTACCACCTGGCTAACGTGGTCGACGATCACCTGATGGAGATCACCCACGTACTGCGCGGTGAAGAGTGGATCAACTCTGCGCCTAAGCATCAGTTGCTCTACAGCTATTTCGGCTGGGAGATGCCTAAGCTGTGTCATATGCCGCTGCTGCGTAACCCGGACAAGTCAAAACTGTCCAAGCGTAAGAACCCGACCAGCATCATCTACTATCAGCGCATGGGCTATATGGCCGAAGCACTGATCAACTATCTGGCGCGCATGGGCTGGTCGATGCCCGATGAGCGTGAGAAGTTCTCGATTGAAGAGATGATCGAAAACTTCGATATCAACCGTGTCTCCCTGGGCGGCCCTATTTTCGATCAGGAAAAACTCAGCTGGCTGAACGGTCTGTGGATTCGTGAAGAGCTGACTGATGAGCAGTTTGCTGCGGCGTTCCAGCAGTGGGCGCTGAACCCGGAATATCTGATGCAGATTATTCCGCTGATCAAACAGCGGGTGGAGAAGTTCTCCGATGTGGCGCCCGTGGCGGGTTTTCTGCTCTCCGGTATGCTGCCGATCACTGAAGAGAGCTTTACCCACAAGAGCCTGCAGAAAGACGATATCCGCCGCATCCTGCAGTTTGCATCCTGGATGCTGGACACTGAGCAGAACTGGAATAAAGACCACCTGTTTGCCCAGTGTAAAGCGCTGGGTGACGCGATGGGCTATAAAGTTCGCGACTTCCTGTTTCCGCTGTTTGTCGCTATCGCCGGCACCAGTGCCAGTGTCTCGGTAGTGGATTCCATGCAGATCCTCGGTGCGGACATGAGCCGTGCCCGGGTACGTCATGCACAGGGCGTCGTCGGTGGCCCGTCTAAGAAAGAAGCAAAAGTCTGGGAAAAAGAGTACCGCGCGCTGGCTGAAACCCTGAACTGATCAGGCTCCTCTGTACACGAAAAGCCCTGCCTCGCAGGGCTTTTTTAATAGTAAAAGTCTAACCTCCTCATTCCCCTGTGGGAGCGACGCACCCGTCGCGATAAATCAGTATCTCCTGTAGGAGTGACGCTAGCATGCCCTCTGGGTACCTCGTCGCGATTGACCTCGGCACGAGGTACCCAAAGGGCATGCCTGCGCACTTCCTACAGAAAGCGTTAGCATTACCGGCTCAAACACTATCTATCTGCACGCGGTGTTCTATTAAAACCACGGGGTATTCTCTGTTCCACCGAAACCTGAGATGAATCCTTTTTAACAATATAATGCAGGCTTAAATAACCGCTTAATAATCAACAAAATTTGACCCGAAAAATAGTCAACGTCATTGCTTGACACCCGATAGCGTCGCCATTAATATAGCCGCCACTTGGTTTTGGGGCCTTAGCTCAGCTGGGAGAGCGGTTCGCTGGCAGCGAACAGGTCAGCGGTTCGATCCCGCTAGGCTCCACCAAAATCCTATTCCAGAAAGTCCCAAATTGTCCTAGAAGCCCGCATATTGCGGGCTTTTTCGTTTATACTGTGTCCAGAGTAGTCCCATAGAGTGCCCCCACATCCGGGGTATTTAGGGGGCATTAATGGGGGCATTTTCTCAAAATTACTCGATGCTCATGAAAAATGCCCCCACTATCGATAATGGAGGCGGTATGTCATTGACTGATATGCAAATAAAACAAGCGACGTCTAGAGAGAAGGCATACCGGCTGAGTGATGGCAAAGGATTGTATCTGGAAGTAACGCCTGCTGGTTCAAAATGCTGGAGACTCAAATACCGCTTTGCCGGTAAAGAGAAGCGCCTATCGATAGGCATGTACCCGAGAATTACACTCAAGGAAGCTCGTAAAGCGACTGATTTGGCGAAAGACCAGTTAGAGCAGGGCATAGATCCTTCTCAAGCGAAAAAGGCTAAGAAGGCTGCTCAGACAGAAGCGCAGCTGAATAACTTTGAGAACATTGCGCTAGAGTGGCATAAGCAACAAGCTGCCAATTGGTCGCCTAGCTATACCGATAAGGTTTTACGTGCTATTCAGCGAGATCTTCTGCCCTATATAGGGACCCTGCCCCTGGATGATATTACCCCTCCACAATTGTTGGCTGTACTGCGTCGTGTAGAAAATCGTGGAGCGACGGAAAGTGCACACAGGATAAAACAGGTCACGGGCCAGGTGTTTCGTTATGCCGTTGCGACAGGGCGAGCGCAACGAGATATCACTCCAGATTTGAAAGGAGCATTGGCGACGCATAAGACACAGCATTTTTCCGCAATTATCGAGCCTGACAAGGTAGGTAAGTTTTTAAATATGCTACACAGCTATGAAGGAACGTCAACGGTGCGTGCAGCGCTACAGCTTGCTCCTTTAGTCTTTGTTCGACCCAAAGAGTTGCGGCACGCTGAATGGCAAGAGATAGACTTAGAAAAAGCAGTGTGGCGTATACCCGCAGTGAAAATGAAAATGGGGGTAGACCATATAGTTCCACTCAGTCGTCAAGCGATTGAAATTTTGGAAGAGCAAAAGCTTTTGACCGGTCATTGGGATGGGTATGTTTTCCCTTCAGCAAGAAGTCCTCGTCGTCCTATGAGTGATAATGCCATATTGTCAGCTTTCCGGAATATGGGGATCAGTAAAGAAGAAATGACGGGCCATGGCTTTAGGGCAATGGCCCGTACCCTGCTTGATGAGGTCTTAGAAGAGCGAGTGGAGTTGATAGAGCACCAGCTCGCCCATGCAGTAAAAGATCCACTAGGCCGTGCTTACAATCGTACAGCTCACTTGCCGCAACGGACGAAGATGATGCAGCGCTGGGCGGACTATCTTGATGAGTTAAGGGCAAAGGCAGGGTAGTTGTCCCTCCCTAGTAGCTTGAGATAATCTAGCTACCCTATCTAGTGGAAGCTGCAGTTAAGGCCTGTATCGAGCTATAGCGGATCAAATTTAACGGTTACTTGGGGGGATTAGTTCCCATTGTAAGTATTTTTCCTTTATAGCGTTGATCTAGCGTGGGATGTTCTTGCGCATTATTGTACTATTTCAGTAACTTATTAAATTTCAATCGGAAGTGACTGAGTTGTCTTGGGAATAGTTTTTTTCCTAAGATAGAAAGTAATTAATCATTGATGACGCGATTTGTCAGGCCAGCAACATCTGATAGATGATGCTGTCGAGTGTAATGCTTGGGTAATCTGTAGAATAATCAGGGTGCTGCACCGCAATTAAGGACAATATATGACACCGGATTTAACTAACAACCTTGTTAGACTACGTACATGTGTAGCGTTTCTAGGTGAAAAGGGCCGGCACAGCTGGTGGCTAAGCACTTTTTTGTCTCGTTCAGGTGAGGCGTTTCTCAATCCCGTATTCCCCAAAACGTCCGTTTTAGCGCGAGTTAGCGGAGCGAGTGCGGCGGCACAAGTTACTCATGATGAGCATATTGGTGTCGGGGATGTCTTTCATCTATTTCGGCTGCCTGAAAATGTTGAGCACGATATTAGTCAGTCGCTGATAAAAGATGCAACCATTATAGAGAGTATAGGGTCAGAAGATGATGCCTATATACTCCTACAAGAGCTTGCTTGTGGAGATACAATGCAGGGTATAGGACCATTATTACTTGATCAGGGTGAGATCAACCAATCAGTGATGAGGCACATGGCTGCAGCGTATTTAAGTGGCTTTACAAATAAGCAGGCAGTTTATCCTTATTACCGAGGTCAGGCGTGACGGAACAGGTATATTACACAACACAGCTACAAGCAGGTTTAGGACTTATTGAAGAAACCCAAACACTGTTAGGTCTGTGGCAATTAGACATGGGTACCCAAGACTTGTTTAATGCTGCCCTAGATTCGGGTGAATTTCCCAATGTTACTGCTCGTCGCCTTCGCAATATAGTGGCGGAGTGCTTTGGCCCGCGATATTTAAATTCTGCCCACCAGCCTGTTAAGTGGCTTCAGACACTTAACCATCGAATCTCTACTAGAGCCTTAAATCAATTATTTTTTATCTATACCTCTAGGGCAAACCTTATCTTGCGAGATTTCGTTACCCAGCTGTACTGGGAACGCTACGCATCGGGTTATACAGAAATTAGCGGCGAAGACTCAACAGAGTTCGTACAACGCGCCACCTATGACGGTAAAACTAAAAAGCTCTGGTCAGAAACAACCATCAAGCGTTTGTCGTCCTACTTGTTGAGCGTCTGTGTTGACTACCAATTGTTGCAGCCATTAACTCGAATGTCGCGCCAAATAACGCCGATCCGCATAGATCCCTGCGCCACCATTATTCTTGCCTATGACCTCCACCTACAGGGCATAGCTGATAACAACCTAATTAATCACCCAGACTGGCAACTCTTTGGCCTAGAGTCAGAAGACGTTCGCGATGAACTTAAGCGTCTGAGTGTTCATAAATTCTGGATCATTCAGACTGCCGCTGATGTTGTCTCTATTAGCTGGGCGTATAAAACCATGGAAGAGGTCGTAGATGTCATCATTGAAACAGGACTTTGATGAGCTCGTTACCCGCATCAAGCAGGGTAGAGAGTTTCAGCACGCTAGTTTTGAGCCTATCTACTATTTGGTGTTTTCACCGAAGCAGATCATCGAGGTAAAACGTCAAACCAAAGCATGGATTCAGATGCTGCAAAAGCAGGGTTGGAATGTACACACATTTTCCATTGCTGAGCATGTGAATGATATCCTCCAATCGGTGCCTGCCTTTCGTCGTAATATATGGCTCAAACAAGATGCCGCTGCACCTCAGGAATGGACAAAAACTAATAACTCCCTGGCCAATACACTCAATGATAAAGAGAAAGGCCTGCAAATTCGATTAGAGCAAAAGCTCAATGAATTAGAAGGTGACGAAAAAGCATTGCTACTAGTCACCGACTTAGAAGCACTGCATCCATATATGAGAATTGGCTCAGTAGAGAGTCAACTGCAGGGCCGCTTTAGCGTGCCAACCGTATTTTTGTATCCCGGCGTACGCACAGGGCAAACCCGCTTAAAGTTCCTGGGCTTTTACCCAGAAGATGGCAACTACCGGTCCATGCATGTTGGTGGTTGAACCAGTGGAAGAACATAACAAGGAATAGCTATGCAAATTAAACAACTCTTCGATCCATCGAAAGGCATTGATCGCGCAATCGAAAAAGTGATCACCTACGGTGCTGATGCTGAGAAACGTCTCAAATCGGAAATTACCGAATATGTGGCTACTGATAGCATCGAAGAGCACTTTTTTGATCTGCTCTCAAAAATGCAATTAGCTATGGAGCAGGGTGGCGAGAATGAGGTCGGTGTCTGGGTGTCGGGATTCTATGGCTCAGGTAAAAGCTCCTTTACCAAATATCTGGGCTTGGCATTTGATGATTCCGTTGAAGTTGATGGCCGCCCCTTTATAGATCATCTTAAAGATCGTCTAACCAAATCTCAAACGAAATCACTGCTCACTACAGTATCTAAGCGATTCCCTGCCGCGGTAGTAATGTTAGATCTTGCATCAGAGCAGGTTGCCGGTGCCACCATGGAAGATGTGGCTACCGTGCTTTACTACAAAGTACTGCAATGGGCGGGTTACTCGCGCAATCTCAAGGTGGCAGCCTTTGAGCGTAAGTTGCAAAAAGAAGGGCGATACGACGAATTTTTGGAGTTATTCAAAAGCTACACTGAAGGCGAAGAATGGAAAGCTTTACAAAATGATGAGCTAGTTGTGGATGGTTTGATTCCTGCCATTGCGCACGAGATGTATCCACAGTTATTCAGAACAGATACCGCATTTTCCACTGAATCAAGCGAAATAATACGCTTCGAAAATGATCGCGTGGCTGAGATGATTGATATCGCACGGCAGCACTCAGGTAAAGAGCACATCATCTTTGTTGTTGATGAAGTGGGCCAATATGTAGGGTCTCGCGATAACCTCATTTTAAACCTGGACGGCTTAGCCAAAAACCTGAAAAACATTGGTGATGGAAAAGTATGGTTGATTGGTACAGCACAGCAAACATTAACTGAAGATAATGAAAGAGCAGCACTAAACTCAGCGCAACTTTATAAACTTAAAGACCGTTTCCCCATTCAAATAAATCTTGAATCCAGTGATATTAAAGAGATCTGTTACCGGCGATTACTGGGAAAATCACACAGTGGTGAAGATCAGCTAGGGCAGTTATTCGATCAACACGGTCAGGGCTTGCGACACGCCACCAAGTTGGAAGATGCAAGAGTCTATGAAGCTGACTTTGATAAAACTAGCTTCATCAATCTTTACCCATTCTTACCAGCGCATTTTGAGGTACTTTTAACCCTATTAGGACAGCTTGCAAAATCCACTGGCGGTATCGGTCTTCGTTCTGCGATTAAGGTTATTCAAGATGTTTTGATAGAAGGTGCGAATGGGCAGCCTATAGCCAATGAAAATGTTGGCATGTTGGTGAATACCGTCACACTTTACGATGCACTTGAAAAAGATCTTAAGCGTGCTTTTCCCACAAAGCATCAAGCCGTAGGTAAAGTACAAAGCTCCAATTTCTATGATAGTGAAATACACATCAACATTGCCAAAACTGTTGCTGTTCTGGAGATACTTACCAATCTACCAGTCACACGTCAAAACACCATGGCGCTGATGCAAGCTAGCATTACCCAAACGCAAGATGAAGCTACTTTCAATACGGCGGTCGATCAATTAATCAATGAAGCTAATATTCCATTTAGTGAGCAAGATGGCTATCTGGGTTTTATTAGCGAAAAACTTACAGAGATACAACGTGCGCGTAATGAGATAGGCCTCAAAACTATCGAGTTGCGTAAAATTCTTAGCGAAACATTAAGAGGGTGTTTATCACCTCTGCCTAAAGTTCAAGTTGAAGGCTCCTTAAGCGTAGAGACAGGCCTTAAGCTGCAAAACCCTAATGGCCTACCCAGTGGGCTAGCAGGAGAGAGAAATCCCGTACAAACGCTTATAGATTTTGTTCATCCCAGTGAATACGACAATAACATGGCAGCACTGGTTACGGACTCTCGTGAAAAGGCCAATCAAAACACCATTTATTTATTAGGGAGAAAATCCCCAGAGGTTGATGAGCTGCTGGCCAATATTTATCGTTGCGAAGAAATTGCTCGCCGCCACCGCAACGATGCCGACAAAGAAGTGAAAGAATACTGTAATGCGGAAGTTGACCGCGCACAGGGTAAGCTTGTGCCCGAGTTGCAACGCATCCTCAAGCGCTCATTGCAATCAGGCTCTTTTGTATTTCGTGGCACTAATACCGCCGTGGATACCTTTGCGCAAGATCTATTGGAATCAAGTAAAAAGCATCTTAAAACAGTGTCTGATCGCGTCTACGAGCGTTACAACGAAGCTCCGTATCGTGCTCAAACAGTCTTGGCTGAAAAGTTTTTAAAGGCTGGTTTGAGTGGTGCAACCAGTGAAACGGATCCATTAGGTCTAGTCGTTAAAGACGCGAGTGGTAGCTTCACTATTGATGAAAACAATAAAGGCTTGATCAGCATCCGTGACTACATAGACCGCTATGGCACGGTCGATGGCAAAAAAATCTGTGAAGATTTTAGTCGCCCCAAGTTTGGCTGGGCTATAGATACTACCCGCTATATGTTGGCGGCTATGCTCAGCGCTGGCGAGATTAAATTGAAAATCGCAGGGCGCGAGTTAACCAGTGTGGGTCAGCAAGCAATTGATGCCTTCAAGACTAACAAATCCTTTGCCAATGTGGGGATATCGCTGCGTGACGATAGGCCGTCCAATGAAATGTGTGCCTTGGCTGCTGAGCGCTTGGGTGAGGTCATTGCCGATGGGAATATGATCATCCCTCTTGAGGAAGAAATCAGCAAAGCCGCGCAGAAAAACTTTCCGGTATTTCAGCAACAGTTTGGCTCACTAGGCGAAAAACTCAATCGCCTTAATGCGCCAGGTCAAAGCCGAGTTGAAGAGTTGCAACAAGTGCTTAGAGATGTGTTGTTTAATGATTGTTCTGATGCCACTCAGCGTATGGGGGCTGAAGAATCACCCTTATACAGCAATCTAAAATGGGCGGCTGAAGTTAAAATTAGTTTGGATTATGGGTTGGAGTCCACCTTATTAGAGCTGGATTCCAAGTGTAAGGGCATAAAAGGCCTGCCAAATTCAGGCGTCCCCGGTGAATTGAAGTCTGAGTTGGCAGGTGATCTTGAGCAGCTACAGCAGCGCTTACAACAGGAAGATTTTCATAAATATCAAGCTGATCTTTCCACCATGCTGGGTAACATCAAAGCGCGTGTGGCCGATGCGGCTAGCAAGATGAATCAAGATGTTGAACAGAACTTAAAAAATAAACAAGAAGAACTGCCCCGAAGCCCCGGTTGGGAAGAGTTAACAGCTGATGAGCGTAATAGCTTGTTAGGCCAGTTGGAGAAATTTAGCGGTGAAGTCGAACAAAGCTTGAGCGGTATTAAGACCTTACTGAACAGAGATTATGAAATTACTACCTCTCTACGCCAATTGCAGCAATCAGTAAAGCAGACGGCTGAAAATCGTCGCCTGCAACGTGAACAAGAAATTGCTGAAAAAGAAAAGAAGGAAAAAGAAAAAGGGATCTTTAAACCGAAAGTTTACAGTCAAAAAATTCCGGTGCCGAAAAGCCTTAAATCCAAAGACGCTATTGATTCTGTGATAGATCAATTGCAAGAAGTGAAGCAGAAATTAGAAGGATTTCATGAAATAGATATCATCTTCGAATTTTCTGATAGTAACGAATAGGGCTGGGAAAAAAATGGCATTTGATCAAGTAACCCGAAATCGCTTACAAAAATTTGTTGGTGACGCTCGTAAATTACTGAGTGAAGAGTTCATCCAGCAGTTGCAAAACACCTATGGGTTAGATCCAGTCACGGGTGCTATCGCAGAACTTAGTGCTTTACCGGCGCTAAGCCCCAGTGAACAACAGACCGCTACTTTATTACGCGATACATTAGGGCACTATCTGGCGGCTAGCCATGAAACCGAGCCGCACAGAAATAAAAAACTAGTTATAGCAGCACTCGATCGTGTTGTGCGCGAGCAGGCCTTTACCGTACTTAATCGCTTAGCGGCACTGCGTATGGCAGAAGCCCGTCAATTTTTGATGGAGTCTATTAGCCAGGGCTATCAATCAAAAGGTTTTCAGCTATATCAGCGTATTGCTGGCAGCAGCCTGGGAGAAACTGGTAAAGCTTACCAGTACTATCTGTTTAGTGTGTTTGATGAGCTGAGTTTAGATTTAGCGGTATTGTTTGATCGTTATTCTAATCAAGGTCGTTTATTCCCCCGTGAAACCGTACTGTTGGAGTTGCTGGGTCTGATTAATCACGCCGAACTTGAAATGCTTTGGGCTGAAGATGAGACAGTTGGCTGGATTTATCAATACTTTAATTCTAAAGAAGAACGCAAAAAAATGCGCGACGAATCGCAAGCGCCACGTAATAGTCGTGAGCTTGCTGTTCGTAACCAATTCTTTACCCCCCGATACGTTGTGGAATTTCTTACCGATAATACCTTAGGGAGAATCTGGTATGAAATGACTCAGGGCAATACGGCATTGGTAGATAGCTGCCAGTACCTTGTGCGACGCCCCAATGAGATGTTTCTCAAGGTCGGCGAACAAGCACCAAAGCAGGATGAGCAAGATACAGCCGAGCTTAGCCAGGCAGAGTTACTTCAACAAACGGTTTATATAGAGCATCGTCCAATCAAAGATCCCCGTGATATTAGAATGCTCGATCCGGCCTGTGGTTCAATGCATTTTGGCCTTTATGCATTCGACCTCTTCGAGCAGATTTACACAGAAGCTTGGGATATTGAAGCGGAAAAAGGTAGAGGAATATTCTTTATTGAAGAGGGCGCTGTACCAAAGGATGCACTTCACGAGGCCTACTCATCAAAAGAGAATTATTTAGCTGATGTTCCTCGCTTAATCATCGAGCACAATATCCATGGTGTGGATATCGATCCCCGTGCAGCGCAAATTGCAGGCCTTTCCCTTTGGCTTCGTGCACAAAAGTCATGGTCTGATAATGCGATTAAACCTAACCAACGACCGAAAATTCAACGCTCTAACATTGTCTGTGCCGAGCCTATGCCGGGTGAAACGCAACTTCTAAAAGAATTCACAAGCCAAATTCAGCCACGAGTCTTAGGGCAGTTAGTAGAAGAAATCTTCGATAAAATGCAACTGGCAGGTGAGGCAGGAACACTTTTAAAGATAGAAGAAGAAATTCAAGTGGCTATCGATGATGCCAAATCTCAAAAAGACGAAAAAGTACTGGAAGTTCAAGGTGGCTTGTTTAGTGGTAATAAATGGGAAGTGCGTGAAGGTAAGCGTTATTACAACTTTGGTGATGTTAGCGAAAATTTCTGGGGAGAAGCGGAGCAATTAATACTTTCGCAACTTGAGCTTTACGCAGAAGCCGCTACAGGGTCTGGTTTAGGTCAAAAACGTTTGTTTGCTGCCGATGCTGCAAAGGGATTTGCTTTTATTGATCTGTGTAGGAAGAAATATGACGTGGTGTTGATGAATCCACCATTTGGTGAGTTTTCTGAGCGTCACAAGGTCATTGCTGATAGTGAATTTACATCTGGAGGGCACGAGATTAGCTCGTCATTTGTTGAGCGATGCCTCTCGATGCAGTTTGAGGGTGGGCGACTCGGATGTATTTCATCGAGAGCGATTTTTTTTGGGGTAACTACTAAGAATTGGCGAGAGTATATTTTGAATAATGCCTCAGTTTCTAGTTGGGTGGAGCTGGGGGCTGGAGTACTTGATGACGCTATGGTTGAAACGAGTATGTATGTACTTGAGAATAGCGATAACATCGAAGACTCGCTGTTTTCAAAAAATATTAATTCGCTTGTTGGCTTTGATGGTACTCGGAAGAGCGAGGATGTCTATCTTCTTGATGCCAGAAGCTTTTTATCTCTAAATGCTTTCCCATTCTCATATTGGCTGCACCGTAAATTATTTAAAGCGATAAACAATAACCCCTCCCTAAGTGAAAGCGGGATTAATGTTAAAGTCGGTTTACAGTCTGGTGATGACTTTAGGTTTGTTCGAACTTGGTTTGAAGTGGACTCAAAACCTAGCTGGGTTCCGTATTCTAAGGGGGGTGATAATAGCCCTTTTTGTTCAGATGTTCATTTGAAAGTGTTTTGGGCGAATAAAGGACATGAGGTTTCATCACATAAATCTTCAGTAACTAGGAATTCGACTTACTACATGAAGGAAGGGTATACATTTTCGTATAGAACCAGCCGGTTCTCGCCAGGTATTATGCCTCGCAATACAATCCCCGGTGTAGCTGGAATGGGAATATACGTAAGTGATGATCTTGACCTGTTTTCTATATTAGCGTTGCTTAATTCTTCTGTGGTCAATGAAATAATTTCAACTAGGCTTGGCAGGATGGATAGCGCATCCCTGTATCAAGCCGGCGTGATTTCACCTACGCCTTTGCCAATAATTCCCAAGTTTATGGGGGATGAATTATCTGAAATATCTAAGAAGTTAGTCAGTGTTGTTAGGAATTGTTTTTCTGCTTCAGAAACATCGCGGTATTTTGTAGGTATTATCAGAAGTAATGAGTCCTTTGATAAGCAATTGGAGGAATATCAATGTCAGTTCGATCTTGCGATAGAGAGCTTGATATCGGGCTATAAAGATATTGACAGAATTTCTCTAAGTATTTATTCATTTCCTGATGCTGGGCTGAGCAAATGGAAGGAGAGGTTCGAGGGCGCAATCAGGTCGACTTTAATGAAATATAGGCCCAACCAATATGATTTTTTATCTTATTTTGTTGGTAAAGTATTTGGTCGTTGGGCTGATATATCTGAATCGATCATCGACTTGTTGGACTGCCCTGATGTCCCAGTAAACCTAATAAGTGTGGATGAAGGGGCTTCAGTTATTGAGATGGGATTTGGTGTAAGCAAAGACTTGTCAGATCTTGTTATGTGCGAAGCATCTAAATACTGCAAAAATGATCCGTCGGAGGAGTTTGAGCGGGCAGGCATATCAAATGTTCAGTCTTTCATTCAGAAACCAAATGGATTTTTTGCATATCATCTAAAAAAATACAGCCTGAGCAAAAGATCTGCACCTATATATTGGCCATTAAGTACAAAGTCCAGTAGCTACACTTTATGGGTGTATTATCCGCGCATTAATTCTCAAACGCTTTATTTTTGCATTAATAACTTACTGGAACCAAAGATTGAAAGTGTTGTAAAAGAAGTAAATCTTTTAAGGAAGATGGAAAGTAAGGGAGGGGAAGAAGAGAGAAGGCTTTCTGATTTAATTGCCCTTGAGGTGGAGCTAAAAGATTTCAAAGATGGCTTGGAATTATTGGCGGGTGTTTATAAACCAAATTTTGACGATGGCGTGCTGTTGTGTGCTGCTCCTTTGTTTAAGCACTTTCAACTTACTGCATGGAAAGATAACTTGCATGCTGTGTGGAAAGATCTTGAAGACGGTAAATATGATTGGTCTAAAATGGCGTTCAATTTTTGGCCTAATCGAGTGCTTGAGCGTTGTTTTGAGGATCGGAGTATGGCTATTTCTCATGGAGTAGAAGATGATCTTTGGGAAGAGATCGAGGTGTCCGGAGCAAGAGGAAAAGGCACTAAGCTAAAGTGGCAACCTAAAGAAATGACTGAGGCTGAACTTGATGCCTATATCAAAAATAAGATCGCACAAGGATAAGTCGCTAACATGGATATTGAAAAATACCTTTCAACTCAAGTATTCGAAAAGCGACTGGATCAACGTGTATTAGTGGTTTACGACGCTGGACATTGCTATCGCGATATCTGTTTATCGATGGCGTCAGCGGCCTTAACTATAGTTGATACATCAGAATCTAGTATCGAAAGCCGTGAGCAAGCATTGCAAACCCTGGCTAGTTTTGGCCAGGGAGGTCAAAAGTTACTGATTTACGTACCGACTGGTATGCCTGTTACAGACGAAGATAAACAGAAAGACCCTTTCAGTGTTTACAGTGCCTGCGGTGAGGGCTTCCCAAATGGTGATGGCGATAGCTATTTAAACCTTTGTTTAAAAGCCAAGCCGGATCATCAAACTGAAGTGAGAAAGGCATTCGAACAAGACTCAAATCCAAGCTTTGCTGTGATTAATGGTATTGGTGGTGGTTTGCAGTGGCCTACCCTGCGTGCATTACTTAAAGTTGAATCTTCCCCGGAAATTGTCAGCGCATTGATGGTGCCCGATGAGAAGCAAAAAGCTGAATTGCATAGCAATGAAGCCTGGGCGGCTGAAGCTAAGCAGCTGTTCGATCAGGTGTTGGGTTTAACGCTCACTACTCGTGGTAAGAAATGGAAAAGCATCAGCGAAGAGTTGTGGCGTTTTGTCCTGTTCAGTGAATTTGTGTTTGATCTGCCCGGCGAATTACCCGAGAGTTTGGCGGGTGTGCCCAAAGCCCATTCTGCCGCTAAACCTATTATCGAAATTTTGTGTGATGGCCTTCGCCAAGATCTGCGTAAACAGGAAGATTATATTCACTATGCCGAACAGATTGAGCGGGATTTAAACCTAGAGCAGATTTGCCAATCTGTTGACGATTTAGGAGCTAGGGATACCTTTCCCTTTGAAGAGCGTACCTTCTTGCAAGTGGCGATCAAAGCCATTGAATCCAATGATCTGAATAGTTTGAACGATATTCTATCTCAGCGTAAAGCCTCTATATGGAGTAATCGCGGTGAGAATGAAACCCAGTGGGATTTGGTGGCGGCGGCTAAAAGCTTAATTGAATCTTGTAGCGACTTATTGCGTGAGCTGCCAGAGCACAGTGGCAGCCAAGCGGCGTTGCTGGATTATTACCTCACCAGCTTGCGCGAAGCTGATCGATTGCAGCGCGAGTTTGAACAGGCGGTCACCGACTATTGGGATGCCCAGGGTTTACTAACACCTGTGATCGATAAGGCCCGCCACGAATACCGTAAGCTTGCAGAGAAAGTACAAATTCTCTTTACCAAACAGTTGGCCGATACCGGTTGGCCACCTCAAGGGCGGTTATACAATGCAGATGTTTTCGATGAGATAGTTGCCCCCAAGCTGCAAACCAGTGGACAGCGTGTAGCCTATTTAATGGTAGACGCTTTACGTTTTGAACTGGGCCTGGAGCTGGAAAAACAACTCAAGGATGAATTCGAAATTACCTTAAAACCGGCTTATGCTTGTTTGCCGAGTATTACCTTAATCGGTATGGCCAGTCTGTTACCTGGTGCAGGTAAAGAGTTGTCTATTAAAAAGGGCGATGCTGGCATGGCGCCTATGTTAGGTGAAATACCGGTAAGCACGGTACCACAACGTATGGGTGTTTTTGAAAAGCGCTTTGGTAGCCGTTTTGCTCAAATGCGTGCCGATGACTTTATCGATAATAACCACAAGTTTAAAAAGTCAGTAGAACTGGCCGTGTTGCGTAGTGTTGAGATTGATACCCAATTTGAAAATACGCCTAAAACAGCCCCCAGTGTCATTCTACGAGAATTAAAGAACCTACGTGTGGCGATCAGCATGTTGCAAAGCCAGGGCTTTAATCACGTAGTCATCGCTACTGACCATGGCTTCTTTATGAACCGCCAAGCAACAGAGGGGGATGTCTGCCCTAAACCTGCCGGAGATTGGTACCTCACCCATGAGCGTATCGCGCTCGGTAGTGGTAATGCTGACCATCATCATTTTGTAATACCTGCTAGTAAAGCGGGCATCAAAGGAGATTACAGTCATCTGGCAGGCCCCAGCACCATGGCGGCTTACAGCAAAGGTAAACTCTATTTTCACGGTGGCGCATCCTTGCAAGAATGCGTGGTGCCGGTGATGGAAGTGAAATTGAAAGGGCAGACCAAAGTCGCGCAGCAAGCCGTTGTGTCTTTGAGTTACAAAAATGGCGCTAAAGTTATCACGTCCCGCCGGCCCGTGGTTGAGCTGTCTGTCACCAGTGATGATATGTTTGCTCAACCTGAGATCTTACTAGAAGCACACAGTGACGCCGGTGATGTCATTGGAGAAGCGAAGATTGGTGGTGTAGTTAATGCTGCAACTCGTACAGTGAGCTTGCAGTGTGGTGATAGCCAGAAAATTACTATCATTATGGATGATGATTTCGAGGGTGTGTTTACGATCAAAGCACTTAATCCAAACACGTTGGCCGAATTTACGCACATTAAACTCAAAACAAATTATTTGGATATGTAGCTTATGGACGCACTAGACGAAAAGTTACTCGAACATTTTGAAGGTAAGGCGGTAAGAAAGGATCTCTTACACCGTATCAAAAAGGGCACTAACGTACCGACCTTTGTGCTGGAGTTTTTGTTAGCGCGTTTTTGTGCCAGCGATGACGAAGATGAAATTCAGGAAGGCTTAAGTGCCGTTCTAGAAACTCTTAACGACAACTATGTGCGGCCTGATGAAGCCAATGCTGCTCAATCAAAAGTAGCCACCAAAGGTCGCCATAAGTTTATCGATAAAGTACATGTGCGCTATGTAGAGAAGGAGAAGCGTCATTGGGCAAGCCTAGAGAACTTCAACTCACAACGTATTGCCATTGGTGAAAAATTCTATAAAAACAATGACCGCCTGCTGGAAGGCGGTATTTGGGCGGAAGTGACTCTTTGTCATAATGAGATTGAAGAAGACGACTATGCTTTCTACATAGAAGATCTTCGACCCATTCAGTTAAGTCGTTTTGACTATGACGCATATTGTGAAAAGCGGGCGAGTTACAGCCGTAATGAATGGCTGGATATCGTTATGCGTTCTGTTGGCCTGGAGCCAACCAAACTTACTAAGCGGGTTAAGTTTCATTTCTTAGCGCGACTGGCATCCCTAGTAGAGGCAAATTACAACTTTATAGAGTTAGGGCCCAGGGGGACGGGTAAGTCTTATTTTTACAGTGAATTCTCCCCTTACTCCACGTTGATTTCCGGCGGTCAGACCAGCAGCGCATCTTTGTTTTACAACAATGCCAGGAGAAAAGTAGGCCTAGTAGGGTACTGGGATACCATCGCCTTTGATGAAGTTGGCAATATGCGTGTAAAAGACCCGGATACCATTCAGATCATGAAAGACTTTATGGCTAATGGACGTTTTTCCCGTGGTGCTGAAGTTATTGCCGATGCCAGTATGGCTTTCATCGGTAATCTCGATCTGGGTGTGAAACAGGTGGTTAATTCCACCGAGTACGATTTGTTTCAGCCGTTACCTAAGGAGTTTGATTTAGCTGTTATGGATCGCTTCTGTATGTACATGCCGGGCTGGGAAATGCCAAAAAACAGCTCTGAATTTCTAACGGATAACTACGGGTTTATAACAGATTACTTAGCTGAAGCTTTTCACTACCAATTAAAACATACCAATCGCTACGAGGAAGCAAATAAGCGCATTAAATTGGGTGGATGTGTTGAAGGTCGAGACGAGAAGGGCATCAAAAAGACTGTGGCTGCTTTTCTAAAAATGCTTCACCCTCATGGACAATGCTCGGATGAGGAATTTGAAGAATATGTAGTGTATGCAATAGAAGGTCGCCGCCGCGTTAAAGAACAAATGAACAAGCGTAAACCCGATGATGAGTTCATAAATATTGGATTATCGTTCTTTAATACTGCAGGTAAGGAAGTCGTAGTTAGTTGCCCTGAAAGCATTGGAGCAGAGGCCACACTTAATCCGAATAAACCCGGTGTTAGTTCAACGACGCTTGACGAAGGTGAAAGCCATAAGCCTGAAGCGGCCCCCTCGACTCAAGTAGCACCTGAACAGCCAGTAGCAGCTCAAGATACTTCTGTGGCTTTTGAACCAGTACTTCCCGAGCTTAAAGAGCAGCACTACACGATCACCTATGATTCCACTGGTTACAGTTATGAGTCCATCATTGTGCCGTACCTTGCAGGTGCGAAGTCAGTTGTGATTGAAGATCCCTATATTCGTGCAACCCACCAGGTACAAAATTTCATTCGCTTCTGTGAGACGATCTTAAAACAGCCTACGGTGAAGAAAATCCAGCTGATTACCAGTTACGACGATCAGACAAACGTACAGGAAATGGCCGAACGCCTTCAAGACGTTAAGCAAAGCCTGTTGGAACTGGATGTTGAATTGGATATCAAGGTGAACGAAAACTTACATGATCGGGAAATTCGTATCGATAATGGATGGACAGTGAAAATTGGCCGTGGATTAGACTTCTTTCAAAAGCCTGATACTTGGTTTAGCGTAGGGGTTAATGATTTATCACTACGAAAGTGTTTGGAAACTAAAGTAGATATTTTCAAAACGTAAAGGAAATAGCTCGCAAAGAGTCCGTATCGACATTTTCATCGATAAAAGCACGGATCAGGGAGGGGAAATGAATTCAGAAAGTGAGTTGTTAGAGTCATTGGTTTCGGCACAGGATATTAAACAGCTCAATAACAGGCTAACAAAGCTGATGGCAGAGCGAAGTATTCATGCCGCAATTGATGGAGATAAACTTAAAGTCCTTGTCGATTCTATTCTGGAACGCTCAGCTTTGGTTTCAGATGCTGATAGGTTGTTGGCTTTGGCAATGTTGGGACGTCTTGCAAACGTGGCCCGCAAACGCTCTGAAACCGTTTTAAATGGTGCACAACAGTTATTTCGTGATAAATCACCGGTTTCTTTAGATGTTTTGGCTGATGGCGATGAACGCTATTATGCTGCACTTACTATCAGTAATATGTCAGCGAACTGGGTAACAGAATACTGCTTTTTTGAGGCAATCAATACTGATACGGCTGAGAAAGCACGAAAGGAGCTTTTGAAGGCGGCACTGAGAGAAAGCGGAACACTATCGCATTTCTTCTCTTCTCTGGCTCTGTATGTCAAGTCACTCTCATTGATTGAGAACCCTGAATCTCGTGCAAAACGTGTCCGACGTATTCTGATATCCCTCGTTGAAGTTTGTAACGAATGGAAAGGAGAATGCGGAGCATCACCAGGCCCTCAACTTGCTGAGCTGGTTTCCACGCTACAGCTAACGCGCGATAGTATCGAAGATCAAGTGTTCGGTGACATCGCCGATGCCGTTTTAGAGCTACTTCTGAGAGTAATTCAGCTTCGTTTTTCATTCGCGTTGTTGTCTGAATCTTACTCTGTTCTAAGCGTACTCAAACGTGTTCTAGGGCGCTCCATTTGGGATACTTATATTCGGCGCTCGGCTCAGGTTGTTGGCCTGCGAGAGTGCCTCCTTGAAACGGTTCTTGTACTAGCTCGACAAAATAAGACCGACGATGCCTTTCTCTCACTTTTGTCTGAGGTTTATGGCAGTAGAAGCAACATTAGTCTACCTCTCAAAAAGCGACTTGAGCTGGCACAAGACATCGATCCTGGCATACGTGATTGGTGGGCATCAGGCGGGAAGAAGAAAAGGGAAGAGGGATCTCCAGAACATAAGGTCGATGTTTCTGTCGACCAGCAAATAGGCTCCTTGATGATCGAAGTATCCGGAGCTCAAGCCCCAATGGCAAAGCTCAATAGTGCTGTAGTACCTATTCTGGGTATTTCTGAGCCAGTGCTAGCCGCGTCTGTAAAGAGCGCTGCCAACGGGTACGTCAATATTGACCGTATAGCCAAACAACTTGCGCGCATGCGCAAACTTCAGCTCACTGATATAAAGGGGGCTCGGATCGAATATAACGCTATGGAACATGACATGCTTGGTGGACATCAATCTGGTGTTCGTATGGTCAAGGTGGTTCGAGAAGGGGTTCAAAAAGACTTTTCAGGGCGGATCAAAACACTCGTGAAAGCGTGGGTTGAGCCGATTAAAGACTAAGGAGAAGTAGTCATGAAAGCAGTGGAAGCAAAGGTCATTATTAGCAATCTGCTAGAGCGCATCGTTGAGGATGATCGTGGACGATACACTTTACCTGGCTTGTTAACGTCTAAGGAGTTGTCCTCTCTGCAACTAGCGATCATATCTCTCGATAGCTCAGAAGTTGCTTTTATAATACCTGAGCCTGATATAGAAGAGACTAGCAAAACGAGTTCTGCCGAGGAAACGAAATTCGAAGAATCGCTGGCTGACGTAGTGAAAGAGCATCCTAACGAAATTACTTCACATCCATCTGTTAAGCTCGATGTCTTGAAATATCCTATCGAAGAAACCAAGATACGTGTTTGCCTAGATTTCGGTACTGCAATGTCTAAGGCGACCCTGGTTGCTGATGAGACAGGCTCTGAACCAGAACGGATAGAGGTGCTCGAGTTAGGCATTCCTGGCGATCAGCCTGAAGTGAGTGATCACATGCTCGTATCTTCTGTGTATATAAGTGATGACGGAGAGTTATGGTTTGGTCAATATGCTGTCGCACAATCACAAAACGAGTGCCTAGGGAACCTGCGATTAAGTTACCAAATGCGGTCTAACTTCGTTGTTTTGTCTTAAATCCCGAAAAGGAAGCAGTAAACC
>NZ_CAKZLP010000059.1 GCF_937127095.1 uncultured Amphritea sp. | reverse complement strand
TCACCGACACAGTCCTGCATATATTCGCATTTCAGCCAGGCCATCACATCCCGGGTGGCATCATCGGCACGCCGCTCGGTCATCGAACAGTGCTCACCCAGTTCGACCATCTGTTCCATGGTATAACGATGCTTAAAACGCTTATCAGGACGGAAGTTGGCCGGCCGGGTAATATGACGACTATCACTATCGGAGTGGATCAACCCGCGAATCGCACGGTGCACCAGCAGATCGGGGTAGCGGCGAATCGGCGAGGTGAAATGGGTATAGGCCGGATAGTTCAGACCAAAATGGCCCTTATGTTCAGGACTGTAGACCGCCTGCGACATTGAGCGCAGCATCATCACCTGGATAACATGCTTATCGATCCGCCCTTCCAGAGATTCAGACAGCGCCTGATAATCCGGTGGCGTGGGCTCATCACCGCCTCCCAGACTCAGGCCCAGCGGCCCAAGATAGGTACGCAGGGACTGCAGTTTTGACTCTTTCGGGCCATCATGCACCCGGAACAGCGCCGGCTGCTTCAGCTTTTGCAGCATCTGCGCCGAGGCGACGTTGGCGCAGAGCATACACTCTTCAATAATTTTGTGGGCATCGTTACGCACCACTGGAATGATCTTCTCGATCTTGCGCTCTTCACTGAACAGAATCCGGGTTTCGGTGGTTTCAAAGTCAATCGCACCCCGTTCTTCCCGGGCCTGACGCAAGGCACAGTAAAGCTCATGAAGATGCTCAATATGCGGCACCACCTCAGCATACTGCTGACGCATCGCGGCACCCAGATCCGAATCCGGCTCCTCCAGCATCGCCCCGACTTTAGTGTAGGTGAGTCGGGCTTTAGAGCGGATCACCGCTTCGTAGAAGGTATAACCACTGAGATTACCGCTGGCACTGATAGTCATCTCACACACCATCGCCAACCGGTTAACATCCGGATTCAGCGAGCAGAGTCCATTGGAGAGCATCTCCGGTAGCATCGGCACCACAAACTCAGGGAAGTAGACCGAGTTACCACGTTTGTGCGCTTCTACATCCAGCGGAGTGTCAGGGTGCACGTAGGAGGAAACATCGGCGATGGCGACCCACAGCCGCCAGCCACCGGAGCGCTTCGGCTCACAATAGACCGCATCATCAAAATCTTTGGCATCTTCACCGTCGATGGTCACCAGTGGCAGGTCGCGCAGATCGACCCGGTTTTCGACGGCAGAATCAGGGACTTCAGGGCCAAACTCACTGACCTCCTGACGGATGGCTTCGGTCCACTCATTGGGGATATCGTAGTTATGAATGGCAACCTTGATCTCCATCCCCGGCGCCATATGATCGCCCAGCACTTCGGTCACCCGCGCCGTAGCTTTGGCCCGCTTTGACGGCGGTGTAATCAGTTCAACCACCACCAGCTGACCCTGCTTGTAGTCAATACCACTGTCGGGGTCGGGCAAAATCTGAATATCGTTGGTTATGCGCTGGTTTTCCGGGGTCATGTAGCCAAACCCGCCATGCCCCTGAAACCGGCCGACCAGTTTGCGGGTTTTGCGCTCCAGCACCTCGATAATGGTGCCCTCGGTGCGACCTTTATGGTCTTCGCCGGTGGCCCTGACCAGCACCCGATCACCATCAAACACCTGACGCATCTCCCGGGCCGAGAGAAAGATATCCTTATTCCCTTCATCAGGAATCAAAAAGCCAAAACCATCCCGGTGTCCCATAATCCGACCGGCAATCAGATCAAGTTTACTCAGCAAGACATACTGGGCTTTACGGTTGCGCATCAGCTGCCCATCCCGCTCCATCGCTCGCAAACGACGACGCAGGGCCTCGGACGTTTCTTCATCATCAATGTCCAGCAATGCTTCCAGCTGAGGGCGGGTGAGGGGCTCGCCCTGCTCGGCCAGCAGCTGCATTATCAGCTCCCGACTGGCTATCGGTCGATCATATTTTTCCGCTTCGCGGTCGGCATAGGGGTCGTCAGAAAAGTTCTTTGAATCAGGCATTAATCATCTTCTGTTATATGCATTTTGAATAACTATACTCCAACCACTGCTGAATCTGGAGCGTTTTCCCGTACCTGCAGTTTAGTCAAACAATTGAAAACTGGGAGTTTTATAAACAGCGGAGCCAGTAAACAAAAAAACCGGCTATCCGCCGGCTTTTTTCAGTACAAAATGCAACTTACGGCATTTCGTCGATCTCGTCACCCTCTTGCTTCTCAGGTGGCATCAGATCTTCTTTACAGATGCCCAGCATGATCAGTATGTTCGCGGCCACATAGATAGAAGAGTAGGTACCGATAAACACACCGACCAGCAGCGCAACTGCAAAACCAAAGATCATCTCGCCACCAAACACCGCCAGTGCCACCAGCACCAACAACGTCGTGAACGAGGTTACCAGCGTACGGCCCAGGGTCTGACTCAGAGAAACGTTCATAATCTCGACCGCCTCACTCTTACGCAGTTTACGGAAGTTTTCCCGAATACGGTCAGACACCACGATGGTATCGTTGAGTGAGTAACCGATCACCGCCAGAATAGCAGCCAGCACGGTCAGGTCAAAGTCGAGCTGCAGCACCGAGAAGAAACCCAGCACAATCACCACGTCATGTGCCAACGCGGTCACGGCGCCGATAGAGAACTTCAGCTGGAAGCGGAAGGCAACGTAGACCATCACCATAAACAGCGCCAGCAGCATGCCTAAGCCGCCCTGCTCTCTCAGCTCTTCACCGACCTGCGCGCCGACATACTCGTTACGGCGCAGGGTCAGTTCCTGAGCCTCACCGCTCTGCAGGGTCTGCAACACCGTATCTCCCAGCTTCGGATCGTGCGCAACACCCATGCGGATAAGAATATCAACCGGCGAACCAAAGGTTTGCACGATAGCATCTTCATAACCCGCACTCTGCAATTTATCACGGATAGCGTTGAGATCAGGCTCCTGCTGATAGCCCACTTCGATCAGCGAACCACCGGTAAAGTCGAGACCAAACTTAAGCCCGTTGATCGCCAGAGATGCTACCGAGATCAGTAGCAAGGTGATCGAAAAAGCGGCTGCGACTTTTCGCAGCCCCATGAAGTTATAAACTTTTTCAGTCGTCATCTTACTCTACTCCGTCAGATCGACAGTTTCTTCAGCGCACGACCGCCGTAAGTCAGATTCACCAGCATCCGGGTAACCATGATCGCTGTAAACATGGAGGTCAGGATACCGACCGACAGGGTAATCGCGAACCCTTTCACCGGACCTGTGCCCATCGCGAACAGGATCACTGCTGCCAGCAAGGTGGTGATGTTGGCGTCAAAAATAGTGGAGAACGCCCGGTCAAAACCAGCACTGATGGCTGATTGCGCCGGCATCCCGTTCTTCAGCTCCTCCCGTATTCGCGAGAAGATCAGCACGTTCGCATCCACCGCCATACCGACAGTCAGCACAATACCGGCGATACCCGGCAGGGTCAGCGTCGCCGACATAATCGACATCACCGCCAGCAGCATCATCAGGTTAAAGGTCAGCGCGATATTGGCTAACAGACCAAACACCCGGAAGTAAGCCACCATAAACAGCATCACCAGAGCAAAACCGATCTGCACCGACATCATACCCAGCTGAATATTCTGCTCACCCAGGCTAGGACCAACGGTACGCTCCTCAACAAAGTAGATCGGCGCAGCCAGCGCACCGGCCCGCAGTAGCAGCGCCAGTTCAGATGATTCTGTCGCACTGTCCAGCCCGGTGATACGGAAGCTGGCACCCAAAATACTCTGTATCGTCGCCAGTGAGATGATCCTCTTCTCAACATAAGGAATCCGTTTGGCTACCTGTTCACCATTAACGGTTTCGTAGAGCGTACGACTCTTATGCTCGACAAACAGCACCGCCATGCGTCGCTTGATCGCATTTTTGGTGGTCCGGTTCATCAGCTGGCCACCCTTGGCGTCCAGAGAGATGTTTACCTGTGGCTGACCGTTCTCATCAAAGGATGACTGGGCATTAGACACGCTGGATCCGGTAATAATGATATCTTTTTCCAGAGTTGCTTCACGGCTCTGATCACGGAACTCATAGGTTTCAGTGGCCACCCGGGAAGCATCGGTCTTGGCTTCCAGACGGAACTCAAGGTTTGCGGTTTTACCGATAATACGTTTAGCAGCAGCGGTATCCTGAATACCCGGCAACTGCACCACAATACGGTTACGACCCTGACGCTGCACCAGCGGCTCTGCAACACCCAGCTCATTCACCCGGTTACGCAGGGTCGTCAGATTCTGCTTGATGGCGTAGTCTTCGATCTCACGGATCTTGCTTTCCAGCAGATTAATGGTGAGGTAGAACGCGCCATCCAGATCTTCGGTATTGATAATAAATTCGGAATAATCTTTACGCAGCAGAGTAGCGGCCTGATCACGCGCGTCCGCAGCGGAAAATTTCAGTTCAAGACTGCCATCTTCACGGTGTTCAACGGAGCGATAACGCAGCTTATCGGTCCGCAGTTTGGTTTTAATCTCGCTGACATAGACATCCAGACGCTGAGCCACCGCAGACACCATATCCACCTCCAGCAGGAAGTGCACACCACCGCGCAGATCAAGACCCAGTTTCATCGGCCCGGCTCCCAGAGAGCGCAGCCATTCCGGCGTCGTGGGCGCCAGGTTGAGGGCCACGACATAGTCCTCTTTCAGCGTCTGACTGATAATCTCTTTCGCTTCAAGCTGAGTACGACTGTCCTTAAAGCGTAACAATCCGCCGTTATCAGTCAGCTCTTCACCTTTAACGCTGATATCAGCCTGTTGCAAAGCCTGTTTCACCTGATCCAGCAGCGGCTGGTTAACAATATTCGATTCCCGGCTACCGGAAAGCTGAACAGCATAATCGTCTGGAAAAAGGTTGGGCGCGGCGTAGATGCCACCGATCAGCAATACCAGCACGATCAGCGCATTTTTCCACAGTGGATATTTATTGAGCATGGCGCTCTGTCCCTAACTAGCCCGGACATCTGAGCAAACGTTTTCTAGCAAAAAAACGCGCACTTCCGACCGGGCACCATTGTTTAGATTTAAACAGTTAAAAGAACAACGCCTACTAATAACAGACATTGTTCCACCACATTTAAAAAACGCCACTATAGTGGCGTTTTGATATGGGTTGGTTACTAGATCTGCTTAATGGTGCCTTTTGGCAGCGCAGCGCTCACATGAGTCTTCTGAAAAGTCAGCTCAGTTGTGTCATTTACGCTCAGTACGATGTAGTCATCATTCAGACGAGCCACTTTGCCGATCAGTCCACCTGCGGTGATCACTTCATCACCTTTGCTCAGTCCGCTCAGCAATGCTTTATGCTCTTTAGCTCGTTTGGCTTGTGGGCGCCACATGAACATATAAAAAATAACACCGAAGCCAACCAGAAAAATCAGGTTGAACATGCTTGGATCTAAACCACCCGGTGCGGCAGCATCTGCAGCTTCAGCTGTAGCGATTAAAAAGCTCATTAAGGCTTCTCCTAATATTTAATAAAATCAAAAATTTAAAATCAAACTTCAACGTTAAGAGGCGGTGTTTCCATCCCCTTAAGATGGTAAAACTGGTCAACAAAGTCGTCCAATTTACCCTGTTCAATGGCCTGACGCAATCCGGCCATAAGCTCCTGATAATAGTGCAGGTTATGGATCGTATTCAGCTGCGAGCCAACGATCTCTTTACATTTATCAAGGTGGTGCAGATATGCACGGCTAAAATTCTGGCAGGTGTAGCAACTGCACTGCTCATCCAACGGACGGGTGTCGGTTTTATTCGCCGAGTTGCGCAGTTTTATCACACCGTTGCGGGTAAACAGATGGGCATTGCGGGCATTGCGGGTTGGCATAACGCAGTCGAACATGTCTACACCGCGACGCACCCCTTCAACAATATCTTCCGGCTTGCCCACCCCCATCAGATAACGGGGTTTATCCTCAGGCATTTTATACGCCAGATGATCCAGTACTTTGACCATCTCCTCTTTAGGCTCGCCAACTGACAAGCCGCCAATGGCATAGCCATCAAAGCCGATCTCATTCAGCCCCTCAATCGACTCATCCCGCAGATGCGGGTACATGCCGCCCTGAACAATACCAAACAACGCCGACGGGCTATCGCCATGGGCCGCTTTAGAACGCTTTGCCCAGCGCAGAGAGAGCCGCATAGAGTCTGCCGCTTCAATCTCAGTCGCCGGATAAGGCGTACATTCATCGAAGATCATCACGATATCAGAGCCCAGATCACGCTGAACCTGCATCGATTCTTCCGGCCCCATAAACACTTTGGAACCATTCACCGGTGACTGGAAGTGCACACCCTCCTCGGTAATCTTACGCATCGCGCCCAGGCTGAACACCTGAAAGCCACCGGAGTCAGTCAGAATCGGACCTTTCCAGTTCATAAAATCATGCAGATCACCGTGGGCTTTAACCACGTCGGTGCCAGGGCGCAGCATCAGATGAAAGGTGTTACCCAGAATAATCTGTGCGCCAATTGCCTCGATATCCTTCGGCAACATCCCCTTAACCGTGCCATAGGTTCCCACCGGCATAAACGCCGGTGTTTCCACATCACCACGGGGAAAGCTCAAGCGGGCGCGACGGGCTTTACCATCGGTCGCCAGCCGCTCAAACTTCATAAAACATTCTCTGGTCACAATCAATCCTAAATAAGTTACCTGAACTCAGGTTTCGCCTGGGGAGTTGCGATCTTCTCCCTATATAAGGCTGAATAAAATAAATTAAAGGCTAGTCACTGTTTTTTCGGTTAACCCGGTCACATTGCTATCGGTCTTTTTCGACAAAAACATCGCATCGCCATAACTAAAGAAGCGATACCGCTGCTCTACAGCCTCTGTATAGGCCGCCATCATATGCTCATAACCGGCAAACGCTGACACCAGCATCAGCAGGGTGGACTCAGGCAGATGGAAGTTGGTGATCAGCAAGTCCACGGTACGAAACTCATAGCCTGGGAAGATAAAAATATCCGTATCACCAAAAAACGGTTCTATATCGCCGGATTTACTGGCGGTTTCCAGACAGCGTACCGAGGTTGTTCCCACCGCCAGCACCCGTTTACCCCGTGCTTTCGTATCTCTTACCGCCTGACAAACATTTTCTGGCACCTCGATATATTCAGCATGCATTTTATGATCCTGAATATTGTCGACTTTGACCGGACGAAAGGTGCCCGCGCCCACATGCAGGGTAACAAAAGCTTTATTAACCCCCTTCTCTTCCAGCTTACTCAGCAAAGCAGCATCAAAATGCAGACCAGCCGTCGGCGCAGCCACCGCGCCCGGCTTTTCGTTATATACGGTCTGATAGCGTTCGCGGTCGAAAAGTTCATCTTCGCGCTTCATATAAGGCGGCAGCGGCATGTGTCCGAACTGCTCTAAGGCTTCAATCAGATGGCCTTCTGGCAGATCAAACTCAAGCTCAAACAGGTCATCATGACGGGCGACCATGGTGGCCTTGAGGCCGCCATCCATGGTCAGTTCAGCACCCGGCTTAGGTGACCGGCTGGAACGGATATGCGCCAGGGCGGAACGCTCATCCAGCACACGTTCTATCAATACTTCAATCTTACCGCCGGAAGATTTCTCACCGAACATCCGCGCAGGAATTACCCGGGTGTTGTTAAACACCACCAGATCGCCGGGCTCAAGCAGATCCAGCACCTCGAAAAACTGTCGATGCTGAAACTCGCCGCTATTACCATCCACACAGAATAAACGGCTGTCGCTGCGTTTTTCCAATGGATAGCGGGCAATCAAATCGTCGGGAAGATCAAAATGGAAATCTTTAACCTGCATAGAAAAACGTTAACCTGAAACTCGTTTATGTAACTCAAGCGGACGCATAAACCGACACCCGGCTGACAAAAGGGTGCGTATGCTACCCGATCTGCGGGTAAATTTCAGCTATATTCCCCACGACAAAGGATGATCTCAGACAAGATTATACGCACAGGAGGTTATCAGGGACCTTCACTCAAACAATATGAAAAGCCGGGTATAAAAAAGTTCCACCAGAAAGGCTCAATACAGACAGAAACGGAGCGTCATGGAAGACGCTCCGTTTCAGTATAGACCGTTCAGTCACTCACTGAGGTGGATGGTCAGAAGGTTCCAGCACCACCGCGGGTAACCTGAACCACAGATTCAACAGGCAGAGCCCACTCATGGCACAAATTGCACCAATTTCAACGCCGCCCGCCACCGATATAACATAGGCAAAACCGCTGTAGAATTTAGCCAGCCACCAGGAGCCGATATCCAGCCACAACGAAATCCAGGCTGCCGAGATCAACAGGGTTTTTATCCATGACCGATAGCTGCTGTGAGCCATGATCAGCGACACGATCACCAAAAATACAGAGATACCAAACAGATGGATATGCGCTGTTTTTGCCATCTTCGTCCAGCTATACCCACCTTCAGTATATTGCACAATATCCTCGTAGCTGCTGAACGGCATCGACGGCATCGCATTACTCATCTGCGAGTTGCGGCTATGGCATTTCTGACAGTCTTCCCCAATGATATACATCACTTCATCTTTGAAGAAGTCATCATCTTTGGCGCCATCGGCTATCCATTTTGCGATGATATCAATATCACCATCCTCGGTGACATATTGGTACATCGTTCCTTTCATCGCCGAGATCAGCTGCGAATCATTGTAGTGTGACTGCACCCTGTCCATTTCCGGAATATTAAAGCCCCGGTCATGCTGCGAATAGAGTAAACCGATCAGGGTGACTGCACTAAGCGCCCCCAAAATAACGGTAATCAGAAACCCGGACAGCCCAAGTTTTGCAGAAAAATTGAATGTATTGATGCGCATAGATCATCCTAAAAAATAACAGCATCTGACAGCAAAACGCTCTCCCATACTGAGGAAAAGCGCTTTCATTTATTTAAACATCAGCGGTCATAACGCGTTCGTTACTTAAAGATCAGATCATAGGCGCCTTCATGATAAAGATGATTAATCTGCGAGTTATCAAACACCGAGATACCGAAGTTGTAGGTTTTACTCAGGTCACTGAACTGCACATCCTGAATCTCAGCCTTGTCACCACTGGTCACCAGAGACCGTTTAATCTCGATCGTCCACTTGCCATCCTTCCACTCACCTTTTGACCAGATATCGCCCCGTGAACCGGTGAACGCTTCAGCCATGATGCCCGGTAGCTGATCACCCGGTTTAAAGGTATCCACAAACGGGGTTTTCTGTGACGGTGTAATGGTATAACCATCAACACTGCCCTGAGTTCGATTCATAAAGGCAGGCCCGGTTTTCTCAGCATTAACGTTATCAACATAGCCACCGCCGGTTTTAGTGTCGCCATGCCGGCCCCAGTTACTATTGACTGCAGGATCATTTACGCTGTCGACATACTGATCATCAATCAGCCCCAATGGATTCATACGGACACTTTTCCAGTGCCACATATCGATCGTCTGACCTTCGCGGGTATATTTACGCCCCGGGGCTTTGCCCTTCTGATCAAACCCATTAATTTTACCGTCATCATCCTGCATATGGCAGGCAACATCACAACCTTTCTTGGCAAATCCCCGGGCATTTATATCCCAGAAAAGCGCCAGCTTATCTTCATAGTACACATTATCGTGGCCGGTCTGATCCTTATCTTTCAACTGCTTCCAGCTACCATCGGCTTGTTTTTCCCAGGGGTGACGGGCCAGACTTTTAGTCGGATCATCATACTGAATCAGAAAATAGATGAAGTTCTCATCGTGAAGAGACTTCAACTTCACGCTGGTGCTGGTCATACCGCCATAGTTGTCGGCTTTATAGGGCATATTATCGAGCCGTATACTCAGTGCTGAGGCGTTATCCCAGGCAGTTTCTGCCATGCCATCCAGGGTAATCGTCGTATCGGTTTTGACGCTGGTCAGCGTCTCATTTGCAGCCTGTACCGCGCCGCTTAACATCGTACTTAATACACCGCTCAGGATGACCAATGAACTAACATAACCGCCAACCGGCGTTTTAGTGAAACTTTGCATATATGGGTCCTCAAGCTGAGAAAATCCGACGAACTCCTTCCCTGTTCTTTTTTTATTTCATCCTTGTCCTGTATATCTAAGCGCATAAACACGCAAAACGCGACTATCCCAGAGAAATGAGTCACATATTAACTGCGCCGCCTTTCGCTCAACCAAAGCAACGGATGCCCATCCCCACCGCAGTCACTCGTTAATCGCCATTTGTTAATCACCATCCAGACGGGAGCTAAAAGCCAATCAGTAACACCTACTTTTTGTCCGTCTTCATCAGCCGCGGATGCGGGTACAATGGCGCCCCTTATTCAATCAACCCTGTTTTACTACACCAAAGGCTCCGGATTTACGTTCCGACCGGCTGAGGAGAACCCATGTCACAGACGATTGTCTGCGCGATGTATAAATTTGTCGCACTTGAAGATTTTGCAACCCTGCGTGAACCGCTACACAAAGTCATGCTCGATAACGACGTACGCGGCACCCTGCTACTCGCCAGCGAAGGGATTAACGGCACCGTCGCCGCCAGCCGTGCAGGGATTGATGCCCTGCTAAACTGGTTGCAAAGTGATCCCCGGCTGGCCGATATCGTCTATAAAGAATCGATAGATGACAGCAACCCCTTCCACCGCACTAAGGTAAAGCTGAAAAAAGAGATCGTCACCATGGGCGTAGAGGGGATCGACCCGAAACGGGTGGTCGGCACCTATGTTAAACCCCAGGACTGGAACGCGCTGATCTCAGACCCGGAGGTGGTTCTGGTGGATACCCGTAATGATTACGAGGTTCAGGTGGGCACCTTTAAAGGAGCGCTTAACCCGAACACCGAGACCTTCCGCGAGTTTCCTCAGTATGTGAAAGAGCATCTCGATCCAGAGAAAAACCGTAAAGTGGCGATGTTCTGCACCGGCGGTATCCGCTGTGAAAAATCCACCGCCTACCTGAAAGAGCAGGGTTTTGATGAGGTCTATCACCTGGAGGGAGGTATCCTCAAGTATCTCGAAGAGGTACCCCAGGACAATTCGCTATGGGAAGGAGAATGCTTTGTGTTTGATAACCGGGTGACGGTGAATCATCAGCTAGAGAAAGGCAGCTACGATCAGTGTCACGCCTGCCGCCTGCCCCTGACGGCTGAGCAGATGCAGAGCGAACAATATCAGGCGGGTATCAGCTGCCCGAACTGCTATGACCGCCTCAGCGATGAACAGCGCGAGCGTTTTATTGAACGGCAGAAACAGATGCAACTGGCAGAGCAGCGCGGTGAAGCTCACCTGGGCGCCGATGCCAATGATACCAGCAGTAAACGCCGTGAACTGAAACTGCAGGAACGTCTGGCGCAGCAGGAAAAGAGTTGAATTCTTGAGTAAAGGAGGCTCTGCCTGTGCAGATCCTCCTTTAACCCGTCCTACTAGTCATCAAAGCGATAACCGATGCCATGCACCGTGGTGATGATGCGCGGCGCTCTGGCATTCCGTTCAATCGCCTTGCGCAGTTTGGATATATGCTGATCCAGTGTACGGCTATTGGCAAAATAGTCCCGTCCCCAGCAGTGGTTGAACAGCGCATCACGGTCCACCACCTTGCCTTTCAGTTCAAATAACAGCCGCAGAATTTTCACATCCCTCAGGCTTAACTCAATCACCTGATCACCCCGTAACGCGCGAAACTCAGAGGGTTTGATCTGCAGGTCATCCATAACAAAACTATCATCTTCAGCTATATTCGCTCGCGGACGCAGAGTGCGTCGTGTCACCGCTCGTATCCGGGCGATCACTTCACGACTGCCAAAGGGTTTTTTGATGTAATCATCAGCGCCTAATTCAAGCCCCAACACCTGATCGATCTCTTCCGATTTTGCGCTGATAAAGATCACCGGCAGCACTTCACTATGCTGACGAATACGTCGACACACCGCATAGCCATCCTGCTTTGGCATCATGATATCCAGCAGCACCAGATCCGGAAGATGCTGCTGATATAACCCCCAGGCCTCATCACCATCCGCCGCCGCTATACACTCATACCCTTCAGACTCCAGCAAGGTCGTCAGTCCCTGGCGGATATGCAGATCATCTTCAGCAATTAACAGTTTCATATCCCTTCCTGTCTAATAATCGGGCTTGTTGTCCAGCTCTTCAGCGGAGATAACAACGGGGGTTACCAGCGTCAGTAAAAAGCTGGAGCCAGACGCCTCTGACGAGGGACACGACTCCACAGCCAGATCGCCTCGATGCGCCCGAGCCAGGTCACGCGCCAACCCCAACCCGATACCGGTACCACTGACGCCGTCTGTCAGTTTCTCACTGCCACGGTAAAAAGGCTCAAACACTTTGTCTGCGTCATTCATCGGGATACCGGGGCCATAGTCCCGCACCCGGATATAACTCTGCAAACAACCCGACCGCTCCTCTTGCCAGCTACTGATATCAACGAAACGCCCCTCTGAAGCATATTTTTCACAGTTGCTCAGCAGATTATTCAGAATCTGCTCCAGCGCTTCACCGTCAAAATAACATAGTTGCTTAGCTTCAGCGGTAAAGCGGATACTTAATGCCCGCGCACTTAAGACCGGCGTAAACAGTTCCACCACCTGACCAATACAGTTATCGATAACCCCTTGCTGATATCTGACACTGACACCCTCACGTTTCGATCGTGAAAAACTCAGCACATTCTCAATCAGTCGGGACAACCGCCCCGCCTCACTGCTGATCACCCCCAGATAACGTTGCGCTACCGGCTCATCCTCGGGCAGTTCCTGCTCTAACATCTCGGTATATAAACGCACATTCGTCAGCGGTGTTTTCAGTTCATGAGACACCTGATTGACAAAATTAACCCGTTGTTCCGCCAGCCTCAGTTCGCGGTTATGTTCGCGATACAACAGGTAAGCCAGCGTCGATAAACCCGCAGCCAGCAACACTAACAAAACGATCAGTCCCAGCCATCCAGTGATGGCCACCGGTAGCTCAGAGGTATAGTAGGCCAGATGCCAGCTCGCCAAAGGGTGACTCAACGGTACTGTTTGCAAGGGTTTCTGCCCACTCTCAGCGACCTGTCCGCCGCCCCAGCTATAGGCAATTTCGCCCCGGTCATTCACCAGACGGATCTCGCTATCCATCTGCGGCGCGATCGACACATCCGCCGCGACACCGGCAACCGTGCTGGACGGCAGCAGATCGATCAGGTCCGATAACAACCGCGCGGAGTTCAGTGCAAAACCCACGGTATTGCCGTCACTATCCTGCAACCAGAAAATCTGTTGCAACCCCACTTCAGCGTACCAGGCAATCCAGCCATGGGGTGGTTCCGGCGCGTTCAGCCCGGCAGACTCAGATAACCCCTGCACGGCAACATCCGAGCTGTAGCGGTTTTTTTGCGCCACCGGACTACTGAGTCTGGCGCTCTTTAATGTGTCATTACTCCCCCCGGAATATCTCTGGTTTATCCCGCCTACCGGATCCGGTGTCGGCATAGTAAAACGCTCAGGTTCACGCAGCAGATTACGGGTGAGCGCGACAAACTCCTGCTCCTGATGATTCAACGGCTGGTCTGATGGAGGAAACAGACGCTCGCCGCTGGGCGATAGTACAAAGACCTGCTTTACTGCAGCCGACTGCTGGATAAACCGGCGCACCGTTTCAACCCGGTATTGCCCTGCAGTTTCCTGCTGCAATATTTCTGTCTGGCGAATAAAAAGCTGCTGCAAGCGGAAAAAATGTTCCTGAAACTGAGCATCAATACTCTGCAACCGTTCAGTAGCCAGATTACTTAACTGGTGAGCGACAACCTGCTGCTGGTCCAGCTGCAAGCGCACGCCAAACCAGGCCAGCAATAACAGCGGCACAGCGATAATAACGGCGAGTAATAGGGGTGTTCGTCTGTTCACAGATCCTTCCGGTGGTGTGAGCGGGGATTAAACGCTGACGTTCAATCCCCAGGTCACTCTGTTGCTATACGTGTATTAATACGCCTGCTGGGTGGCACGCTTATACTGTCGTGCCTTCAGCTCTTTACGTTGTTTATTCCAGTCCTGCTCAAGCTCCAGAGAGTCGGCATCCTGCAGAGCTTCCGCTTCCTGTTTCTGCAACTTGGGTGAGTTCAGCGACTCCGCCTGAGAACCCAGATAGGATGCACTATCCTGAAGGATCTTTTTAGCTCCTTCCAGATCACCGCTATCCCGTGCTTTAATCGCATCACGACTATATTCATTAGCCACCTGCTCAACCGCCGCTTCCAGTGTTTTATCATCCCGGGCGGCCTTCACTTCCTGCTTTGAACCACTGAAACGGGCGATACTCTGGCCGGATAACTGCTCCTCGCTCTGGGTGAACAGATTATCGTAGTGCACCTGCACCGCCACCAGTTCAAGCTCCGTTTCAGCCTGCTGTTGCGGAACTTCGACCTCAAGAATAACGAACTTTTCCTGCTCGCTATACAACTGATTCAGGCGGGTTGTCACCCGGTCGCCAATAATCTCGCTCTCACGTCCCAACAGCCGAATCGGCTTTACACCGTTGCGACAACGAATCTCAATATTGACCCCCTGGGCCACCACGGAGAGTACATCACCAAACTCATACTGAAATACAGACGCCAGATCTTCAGCGTTTTCGACAAACGCGTGATTACCATCGCTGTAACCCGCCAAACGGGTCATCAGGTCTTCGTTATAACCAAGGCCCAGACCTATCGTGGTGACACTGATCCCCTCTTTCGCCAGCGAAGCCCCCAGCTCCCCCAGTTCAGACGCCGACTGCGGGCCAACATTGGCCAAACCGTCGGAGAGCAAAATAACCCGGTTTACCCGGTTCCGGCTGAGAAACGTGCGCAGTTCATTTGCCCCTTTACTCACGCCGGCAAACAGCGCGGTATTGCCATCCGCCTGAATATTACGGATCGCAGCATAAATAGCCTGTTGGTTATGCACTTCGGTCGCTGGCACCACCACCTGCACCTGTGAATCGTAACTCACCACCGAGACGGTATCCCGCTCATCAAGTCGCTTAATCGCCATGATAGCGGCTTCGCGGGCATACTGAATTTTATCGCCGCCCATGGAGCCCGACTTATCCAATACAATCGCCACATTGGCCGGTATCCGGGCTTGTTTATCCTGCTGTTTAAAGCCTTCCAGCGATACTTTAATAAACGCCCGGTGACTTTGCCCGGCTTCCATCACCGGAGTGGCCAGATTAATATTCAGATTCACCTGATTCGCCTGGGCCAGCAGCGGCAACAGGCTCAGTAAAAACAATCCGAATGATTGCAACGTTCGTCTTAGCATATAGTTGTCAGATTGAGAGTTCATGATCATATTCCTGAGTTGAGAGTATAGTGGAGCCCTTCCACCGTTGTATTGACTCTACGCTCAGTCAGACAGAGAAAAGTCAGATCAGGTTATCGATTTTGTAAGAAATTTGTAAAATCCAAACCCTTTATTGTAAGAACTCTTTAATCGAGCCTCATCAAGCAAGCATCAGGTCTGATGACACAACTCGATCCAGCGTTCGATCCCCGCACTGCGATACTTATGTTTGTTGATCACCAAATACAGCTGGCGACTGAAATCACGTCCGGCGACCCGCAAGGGCACCAGGGTTTCCAGCTCAAACGACTCTTGTAACGCGATCCGCGATAAACAGCCGATTCCCAACCCCTGCGCCACCGTCTGTTTAATCCCCTCTGCGTGCTCAAGTTCCAGCAACACATTCAGGTTGGGCAATAAACCATGCAGCGCCCAGTCAAACGCCTGCCGGGTGCCGGAGCCCTGCTCACGCAATATCCACCGCGCCGAGAGCAGATCGGTATCACTCAGCTGAAGTTTCTGCGTCAGCGGATGACCCGGGGCACAGAACACCTCCAGCCGGTCACTCAGCCAGGGAATCACCTCCAGATCAGGGTGTTGCACCTCACCTTCCACCAGTCCGATATCCAGATCAAAATTGACCAGCCGGGCGGCGATGGCCGAGGTGTTGGCCACCTGAAGGTCCAGCTTAGCCCGGGGTTGCTCGTCCAGGTAACGGGCGATCAGCCCCACCGCCAGATAGTTGCCGATGGTCATGGTGGCACCGATCTTCAACTGCCCCACCGCCTCATGCTGCGCCATATCCTGTTCCAGACTGCGGGCCCGTTCTAACAACGCTTCCGCCCGGGGACGCAGCAATCGCCCCAGCTCATTGATCTTCAGCCGCTTACCCACCCTGTCAAACAACTGGATATCAAACTGTGACTCAAGATCACGCAATGCCCCACTGGCCGCCGATTGCGACATCGACAAACTCTCCGCCGCGCGGGAGATATTGTCGAAATGGGCGACCGCCAGAAACACCTCTAACTGCCGTAAGCTATACTTCATAACCTGTTTTTCCGATAACTGTTACCATAATAATCGTCTTTAACAATATAGCAGAGCGATCTACTATGCACTCAGGAAATAGATAACCCCTTTTTTATAACCTGAATCAACAGTGTTATCAGTCGAATAAGTGTGAGGTAGGTCCATGTCAAACATCGGTCGTGAAGAGGTGCTCAGCGTACATCACTGGAACGATACTCTGTTCAGTTTTACCACCAGCAGAGACCCCGGCTTCCGTTTCAAAAACGGTCACTTCACCATGATCGGTCTGGAACATGAAGGCCGCCCATTGATGCGCGCTTATAGCATTGCCAGCGCCAATCACGAAGATCAGCTGGAATTCTTCAGCATCAAGGTCCAGGACGGCCCGCTGACCTCTAAACTGCAGAGCATTCAGGTCGGCGACCAGATTCTCATCAGCCGCAAGCCCACTGGCACCCTGATCAATGATCATCTGCTGCCAGGCAAGCATCTCTACCTGATCAGCACCGGCACCGGCCTGGCGCCGTTTATGAGCATCATTAAAGATCCGGAAATTTATGAACAATATGACAAAGTGATTCTCACCCACGGGGTTCGTCAGCTGTCAGAGCTGGCCTATGCCGATGTGATTCAGGAGCACCTGCCCAGCAACGAATACTTCGGTGATATGGTCAGCGACAAGCTGCTGTACTACCCCACCGTCACCCGCGAACCGTTCCGCAATCAGGGCCGGCTGACCGACCTGATCGCCACCGGCAAACTCACCCGGGATCTGGGCCTGCCCGACCTGAGCCTTGAGAATGACCGGTTTATGATCTGCGGCAGCCCCAGTATGCTCAAAGACACCACCCGCCTGCTGGATCAAATGGGCTTTGAAGAAGCCCGCCACGGCGATGCGGGACACTATGTGATTGAACGGGCCTTTGTCGAACGTTGAAATCAGGGCTTTGTCGCAGCCTCCTGCTTGAATGAAGAGGCTGTGACGCAACGATTTCAAAGATATTTCACTAATCGCATTGACCGGCCGAAAACGAGACGTATAATACGCTCCACGTTTGTGCCAGTGTGATGGAATTGGTAGACATAGGGGATTCAAAATCCCCCGCCCTTAAAAGCGTGCCGGTTCGAGTCCGGCCACTGGTACCAAAGTTTTACAAACGCCCCGTATAACGCGCCCTATGGCGTTCCAGCGAATCATTATTATCAATAGTGTCAGACCTTAGTGTCAGTTTCCGGCACTCAGCAGTTAATTAAAGTTTTAAAATTGCGTCGTCAAACTAACTCTTGAAGCACCAAGGGCTTATCATGTCATAAAGCTCTGCAACATGGTGATTCAATTCATCACTATCTGACATTTCAGCTATTTCGCAGAAGGTCAAAAACAGAATCATCGCGGAAAACTGGATTGTTTCTTCTTCTTGCTGTGGGTTGTGATGCGGCTGAATAGTGACACCATCATATCTTCTTGTTACTTGTAACTGCCCCCCATGGGTATAGCTATTAAAAGCACTCCATGTTTCAGCCCTAATATCAGTCAGAGTACTCGGCCACTTTCTAGTTGCTTCGACCGCTTTAACCATAGCGGCAAACGTAAGACGCTTGCTGCTACCTTCGAGTTGAATCTTGTCTTTCTCTATAAAAGTTTCGAATTCCTTCTCTGTCGCACAATGTAATAGCCAACTTGCCCTAATATAAGTTTCGAATAAGATCCTCAACAAAGCAAAACCCGAAGCGCTGCAGTGTCCTTCAAACAAGAGACAGATGCCTTTCGCGTGCTCATTAGCTACATCATACAGCGCACCAGCAACCGCACTTCTTTGACTACCGGCAGAAGCGAACTCATGAACCTTGGGATCAATAAACGCGAGCATTTTTCTATAATTAAGTAATAAGTTCATAATTTTAAAGTACACCTTCAGAAAACCGTTTTAGGACTCTACTCACAGCAGCCCTAGTCCATAAACACCCTCGTTGGGTAGCGATCTCTTGTTCATTCAACCAGACTGATAGCTCACCCAAGCTCGACCGCCCTTCTACACGCGCTCTCTGAATTTCACTCATCACCAGTGAAGCATGCTTCTCAGCCTTCTCAGAGCGAGCGGTACGCGCCTTCAGCGTCACATCACCGGTACGGACTGCTCGCGCCTCTGCCAACCTAGGATTACCCAACGTCACGCCTCTCGCTTTAGCAGCCTTTAAAGCCGCTTTAGTACGGATCGATATAGCCTTCCTCTCAGCCTGAGCCATCACTGACATCATCTGAACCATCGTCTCATTAGCCTCTGGCATATCACAAGCGACAAAAGGAACTCCGGAGTCTTGAAGCTGAGCGATAAAGCCAACAGAGCGAGACAGACGATCTAGCTTAGCAATCACTAAACGCCCACGAATCAACTGGCATCGTTCAATAGCCGCCAGCAACTCAGGTCGGTCATTATTGCCACCGGATTCAATTTCGGTGTATTCAGCACTAACAGCCTGCCCAGTCATTGCAGCGTAAGCTTCTACGTCATGACGCTGAGCTTCAAGACCCAGACCACTTTTACCCTGTCTCGATGTAGAAACCCTGTAATATGCGATCAACTTATCGTTATTCATCCCTGGCCCCCGGAGTGTGTATCAAACTGTTAAACGAACATTTAACGTAACGATACAGCATCACCTTCAGAAATGCGGGCTTTTTTCAGCCTACCATTAGGAGCGCATCTCTGAGTTTTATATCACCTTTTCCAAGTTGGTGGTAAAGACACGTTCCTGCTTCTTTCAACCAAGCCTGACTACTAACTATGTGATAGTTGCCAACAGGCCTGTAAATGTCATTCCGGTTTAGTAATATTAATCCGGCATCCTGACATCTACGTTTTTCTAGCCGCTCAATGTCAGAGCCAATATCGTTTGAGTATCGAACCTGAAATAATCCAGCACATACAAGCTGTCGCTCTTGTCCAGCTTCAAGCGCCACATTAGTGCGAGTTTCCAGATCAGAGTTATCGTACTGCAGCACCTTCCCAGATACTCGACTAGCCAGACGAGCTGCAGAACCGGTACCAACATAAACGGCTGCATCCTTTTGAAACTCAATCCGGTAGAGGAACTTTATATGGCCGCACAGGCTTCCCTGGCCGATTAGCCACCGACGAAGCAACTCTTCAAGAAAACGCACCTGTGCTGTCACAGCTACCTTTAAACCTGCCTGATAAAGTGAATTCATCTTCGTATCTCCATTATCAACTCATGGAGCACGATAGCTAAAGATGACAAAAAAACAATTAAGTAATCAGTTACTTACCGACTTTACCCTGACAGCAAAGCTGCTACAACAAGGTTCAGAGCCCCTCTACATCCATGCCGTGCTCAGCCAACCACTGCTTACGTTCTTCATAGTCTGGCATGGCTCGCTCAAGACGAAGCCAGAACTCAGCAGAATGATTCGGCTCATGAAGATGAACCAGTTCATGCACTACAACATACTCAGCAATGCGTGCCGGAAGCAAAATAGTTTTCCAGTGAAAGTAAAGACGACCGCCCTTACCACATGACCCCCAGCGATAACCGAGATCTTGTACGTTGATACCTGAGGGGTTTACCTCAAGGCGTTGAGCAAAGTCCTGTACACGCTGCCAGAGCCACTTTTTTCCTCGCCCGCTATACCACCGGATAAAGTGCTTACGCGCTTCAGGGAGCGCTTCACTGTGCAGATGAAAGCGCCCATTTACCCACTTTAGTGGTTCTGTCTGGAGGTCAACTAAATTCAACCGATGATGGCGGCCAAGATAGAGAAAGCCCTCTCCCTGAACGTATTTCTTATGGCGCACCTGCTTATTCATAAGCGCTTTTTCGGCGAGTTTCTTGTAGACCCATAACTGCTTACTCCGCACGAAAGACTCTAGCACATCGGCACTGACGCCCACCGGAGAACTTAGCGACAGCGAGCTGTCTCGTTCAACAGTTAGTTGGAGCGTTTTGCGCCTGGTGCTTTCGCGCACAGGAATTTCAAGGTCATCAACTTGCAGGATCATACCCGCTCCAGTTTGTAGCTATTTGCCTTTGCAAGATCTCGCAGCTTATCCACCAATGGCTCGATCTGGTCGAACTCCAGTAACTCGCTTTCATATATGCGCTCGAATAGCTCCTGTTCCAGAGCCTCCTGCATAGGGCGGCGGTGGGGCTCCCAGAAGCTTGACGTCTTCACCTCTCTGGTGATGTACTCCACCAGATGTTCGGTAAGCTGAATAAGATCGGCTTCAGTGGCAAGATCAGGCTTACTATCGCCACACTTAATAGCCCGCAGCATCCGATAAAATGGAAGGTAATGCTCAGGAACATCCGGCATTCCTTCCTCGTGAACGGTGCTGCCACTATTAACTTCATCAATAATGGTCTGCAGCGCTGCAATTAGCTCATCCCACTGGCCCGACATACCCTCCAGAATATCTTTCAGACGCTCGCTGAGCTTACGATAATAAACCGGATCCTCGTCCAACTTCTGCTGCACATGGCTACGTATTGCGTGCTCCATCTCCGACGCCACCGCTTTCTTACCTTTTTCTGGGTCCGCATTATAGGAGGCCGCCAGTTCTTTAACCTGATTCAGTTGATCGGCGAATGTGGCATCAGTCAGATTAACCGGTGCGATTTTAGGATCAATCCCTAACGAGATCACATGGTCGTCGATCAACTTGCGCACTTTGGCACCGATGTCTTTACCCAGCACTACACTATCGCGGTATCGGCGGCGAGCACTGGCGTATATCATCGCCAACTGTTTGGCATCCGGGGTGAATGGCAAAGCCTCTGGGCGGGGCAATACCAAATCCAGGCTCTGCATAAATGCTTTTACCTTGACCCCGAACTCCTGACGAACACGTTCACTGTCCAGCGCCTGGACACAGGATTCCAGATCGGACAGGTCTTCAATACCTCGCGCCCTTAATACATCCACAGCACGCATATGTCGATCACGCAGCGCCGGGATCTCATCTTTCAGGCTACGCAGAGCCCCATCCACATCGTCATCGCTATAAGCAGCCAGCGCCGCTTTGAGATGATTGGCAACACCGAAATAGTCCACCACGATGCCTGCTGACTTACCAAAGCCAGTGCGGTTCACACGAGCAATGGTTTGCAACAGTTCTGCCTCACGAATAGAGCGGTCGAGATACATCACTCCCTCGATAGGCGCATCGAAGCCAGTTAACAACATAGATTTAACTATCAGAAACGCCAGAGGGTCCGTTTTCTTCTGGTCACCCAATAAAGGTTTTTTAAACCGGGCAATGGCGTTATCTTGTTCAGAACGATCTGTATGCTCAGTCCACTCCGCGCCATCGTTGTTGCTGCTGGATATGATGGTGGCAAACTCCAGCTTGGAAAGAGTTTCACGGTAACGCCAAGCCTGGATCAGCGCTTGCATCTTAGGCGATTTGCGACACAGCTGCTCATCATCTAGCCCTTTAAGTTCTGAGCTGAGGTGATCTGCCTCATCCAATAGATCATCGCGTGCCTTCTCAAAAGCCCCCTTGTAACGCACAGCAGCGAGACGACTGTATGCTACTACCTGAGCCTTGAAGCCGTTGGGAAGGATATTAGTAATGTAGTGACGCAACATATCCCGCGCTTTGTCATCAATCAGCTGCGGGGCTTCCAACACGTTGCCCTTGGTGGCGTACTTCTTCTTGATCTCCTCCAGCTCTTCAGCGCTCTTATCAGCGAAGAAATCTTCGAAAAGCTCATCAAGGCTGCTGCCATCTTTAACCGCGCCCTGTGCCGTACGCCCCTCGTAAAGGACCGGCACAGTAGCCCCGTCAGCCTCTGCCTCGCGGATAGTGTACTTGTCGATAAACTCACCGAAGATTTCATGGGTGCGCTTCTTCTCACCCATAATGATCGGGGTACCGGTAAAGCCTATCCGGGCGCAGTTAGGAATCCCAGCCAGCAGGTTGGCGTGAAGATCTCCCGCCTGAGTCCGATGTGCCTCGTCCACCATCACCAAAATGTCCTTACTTGCGTTCAGTAGCTCGAAGTCACCGAGCTTAGCCGCCTGCCCTTGAGGTGAAGGGTCGCGATACTTCTGGATCATGGCAAATACCAATCCCGGCCCATCCTGACGCAGGATGTTCTTCAGCGCGGAGCTATTGTTAGCAACTTGTACCGATTCACCAGTCAGAGTGGCAGTACCTGAAAGCTGGTTTTGAAGGTCGGTACGGTCAGTAACCACAACCACTTTGAAGCGACGAAGATCTGGGTCAGTACGCATACAGCGAACCATAAAAACCATAGTCAGCGACTTACCGGAACCCTGTGTATGCCAGACGATACCTCCACGACGATCATACTCACCATCCTGGGAGCGAGTCTCACCACGTTTGAGGCGATCAATCGCTTTAACCACTCCACGATACTGCTGATACCGGCACACCAGTTTTATCGTCTGCCCGCCGGTGTTCATAAACAGGGTGAAGTGGCGAATGATGTCCAGTAGATTGGCTTTATCGAGCATCCCAGCCACCGTACGCTGTTGCGGCGAGAGCACAGCCACACCCAATCGCTCAGCAACCTCTTTTTCGGTCTGTGTCGGTGCCTCACAGCTAGCAACGGTTTTCCAGGGTAGATAATGATCTGTACCCGCACCAATGGTACCCACAAGGCACTCATCGAAGCAGGTAGCCAGCAGGAACTGATTGGTTTGGAACAGTGCCGGAGCACCTTCGTTATCGCTCACTTCACCATTGGCGAAGCGCTGATTGGAGTAGCGGCGTAACTGATCTATCGACTCAACCATTGGCTCGGCTACAGTGGGGCTCTTACACTCGATCACCACTACCGGGATACCGTTCATCAACAACACCAGATCAGGAATGATGTGCTGCTTGGTACTGTCATGCCCCGGCGGACACTTAACCTTGAATTGGTTGATGACAGTAAACTGATTATTAGCCGGCGTATCCCAGTCGATGTAATGGATGGTGCGGGAACGTCCACCATCCCAGTCTGTTAATCCATCAACCACAAAGCCTTCAGTGAGCAGCTCTGTGGCGATCTGATTGGCTTCCATCAGACGCGGCGCGGCAATACGATTCAAGGCTGACACTGCGCTACTGATCCGTTCCTCATCCAACCACTCTACGCGGGAGCCATTCGCCATATGGCGGGTATTGATACTTTTAAGCCGCTCGCGCAACACACTGCTCTGCAGCACCTCGGCAAAGCTGGTGCGACCGGTGACGGCAGGATCATCCAGATCACCTGCCGCATAGGTCCAGCCCATGGCCACCAACTGGTCGATCAGCGGTTTTTCGCTTAGTTTGTATTCGGGGCCCATCCTTGTCCTCCTTACCCTTGGGGTTAGCTCGACAGCTGTTGCTTGGTCATTTTATTAACACGCACTTTGCCAGTAAGCAGGTCATCCATTAAGCCAAATTTCTGTTGCTTCAACTTCGTCAGATTTGACTCGTTTTCTTTGATTAATGCCTCATGACTGCTAATGACTGTATCAATCCTTTCTTGCTCTTTTAGGGGGGGAATGGGAAAGAACAGTTCTTTTAAAGGGGCTATCGATAGTTCAGCACGGGTCGTACCAACTTGAGACAATTCAAGCGTCTTTTGCCCTAAGGGCGAACGTAGCAAGAAACACAAAAAATTAGAACTCACACCAGCCGAAGGTCGAATTTTGGCAATATCCCGGCTGATATTACCCTCAAAATGATTCGGCACCACTCCAATGCGTCCAATCGTAGCCTTCACTGATATAAGCACATCACCACCTTTAACCCGACTTCTAGTATATCCCGCATCGATTGAATGAGCTGTTCGGTGGATGTTCGTCGAGTAGTCGCCAAGCAAGTCTCTTATTGCTAAAACAGGAACCCCATCTGCCACATATCCAAAGACCTGAACTATTCCGTAGCAAATTGGTGTTGAGCTGATTTCTTGAAGTGTTCGCGCGTCCCACTCTTTCGGAATTTCACCCAGTGGAGACTCCTTGTAAAGCTCCGGCGCTTGCTCATAGGGCGGGCGCAGTTGCCCACTGGCATCAATACCTCGGGTCAGCAGGTCACGCAGAAGGCCCTGCTTCACTTGCTGCAACTTGGCGACAATAGCCTCGGTCTGACGGATTTGGATCTCGAGTTGTTGCCCAATTTCAGAAATTAGAGCCCGTTCTTCTTTCGGGGGAAGCAATAAGGTGGTATTTAACAATGCCGTATTCGTAAAGTTAACCTGCGACTCAGCCATGCCTGTGCTGCGATCATCCAAATATTTCTGGGGTTCGGCCTGCGATAGCAAACCTGCAATCACATCCGATTCACAATACTCTGCCTTAAGTCGAAGCCCTATCATTTTTCCAGAGACGATCAATCGAGGCTGGGTAGCGGGCACATGAACGACCACACCCACACGATGACGCGGACCCGCTTTGGTAACGAGCACATCCCCAGCTTTAACTTCGAGATGTTTCTGCCCCCAGTAGCTCTGAGGCAAAGTCTTATGGGCAAATTCATTAAAGCCTGACCATGTAACAGCGGTGGTCTTAAATACCCCCCATTCTGATTCAGTCTGGATATTCCTTTCCTCACAGGTTGGGCTAGGCCCTGAGAAGTGAGTATCGATTAAGTCTTTAACCGAAACCACTTGCCAGCCAGACGGAACTTTTTCAAACATACCCTAGATCTCCCAGATACCCAGTCAGCTTCTGCGCCGCTCTGTCTCGCGCCTGTTCGATCTCGGTCAGCGTCACCTGGTACTTGTCCCACCACTTTTCCACCGCCTCAATCACCAATTGGCGCTGGGCACTAATATAGCGCTCAACGATGATCTGCATATCGCTATGAAGGATGGTTAGAAGCAGTTCGGCGGCCTGGACGTTATCCAGCGCATCCACCGTCGCATTAAGCTGAGCAGGCAACTCAGCCAGCTGCGCCTTGATCTGTTTGGTTAACGCAGTACGCTCTTTCTTCCACGCCTTGATCTCTTTTTCGAGTGTGACAATCTCTGCCTCGCTCAGGGGCTCAGCGTCGCTCTCCTCATCCTCATCGGACTCTTTGGGTAACTTCTCCTCGGCGGTCTTGATCTGGCTCTCCAGCTCGGCCTTGTCGCGCTCCAGCGCCTGCAGTGTGTCGATAAAGTCAGCCAGCAGGAACTTAACCAGCTTGTGCTCTAGCGGGTCGTCTTTGCTGGTGCTGTCGTCGATAGCGGTGATGATGCTGGTGCGCCAGGCGTCGATCACGCCAAAAGTGTCGCGAGCCATCAGGGTCTGAAAGTCATAACGCTGGGCGTACCAAAACCCGGCAATCATGCCGCTGATCTGAAAGTCGTCCAGCATCCCCACCGGTTGCAGGGCGACGTTGAAACTGTCGATCAGCTCAGCCCGCAACTTGGCATAAGCCTTGTGCTCAGCCAGCGCGGTAATGCTCTGGCTATGAGCACACCACCAGTTCTCAAAGGCATCGCGCAGTGCCTGCTCCTGGGCGGTGACGCCTGCGTTCTGCTCTATAGCGGGCTTGATCGCTACCTTTTGGTCGATGCTCTCACGGAACACCTGATAGCCGGGATCATCTTGCTTGGATTCAAATAGATCGTGAGAGTCCAGACCTTGAGCTTGGAACAGCGTCAGCTTGTCATCAAGCTCAGCCTGAGGGATACCGCCTAACAAATGAGCACGCACATCATGGGGCTCTGGTGGTGGCGCGTTATCGGCGTAGCGACGAATATTGAGGTTGTAGCCATTCTCACGCAGCGTCTCGCTGCTGACGATGCTGGCGAAGCCCGGGATATCTTTCCCTTCGCCACTGGCGAATGCCTCGTAGGTGGCTGCGATCTTCTCGATATGTTCGGGCATCAGGTAGTTCTGCGCCCGGCCCTCGAAGTATTCACGGTCCGCATTGATGAACAGTACCTTGCCCTGATTAACAGGCAGTTTGCTACTGACCTGATGGGCTCCTTCACTGCCACGCTGTCGCAACACCAGAATACAGGCAGGGATACCGGTACCATAGAACAGGTTTTGTGGCAGGCCAATTACCGCTTCCAGCAAGTCATCCTCGATGATTCCTGCACGGATGCGCTGCTCATCACCTCCCCTGAATAGCACTCCATGAGGCAGTACAGTGGCAACCATGCCACCCGGTGCGCACACCGCCAGCATGTGCTGCAGGAACATCAGATCCGCCTTCTTGGAACCAAGCGGCACCTCACCGTAGTTAAAGCGTTCACTGCGGAACAGGGGCTGGAATACCTCTTGTCCCGACTCATCTTTGTCCTTGCTGCCGAAGTTGATAGAGAACGGTGGATTAGTGAGGATACGGTCGAAGCGCACCAGTTCGCCCCCCTGCACATGCCGGGGCTTCTCCAGTGTGTCATCGTTCTGCAGGTTGGCAGTGGTGATGCCATGCAATAGCATATTCATCTTAGCGATGGACCAGACAGTACCTGCCGCTTCCTGACCGTAGCAGTCGAGCCTGTAACCTTCACCTCCATGCTCGTCGATATACTCTTTAGAAGCGATCAGCATACCGCCAGAGCCACAACAGGGGTCATACACCTTATGGTGCTGCTCAGGCTTGAGCAGTCGTACCATCATCCGCACCACAGAACGGGGCGTATAGAACTCACCACCTTTCTTACCGGCAGAGTCGGCAAAGTCGCCAATCAGATATTCGTAGGCTGCACCCAGCAGATCAGGAAACTCGAAATCCTGATCTCGAAGCCGGTGCTTGTTGAAGTGATTGATCAGCGCCCGGAGTTTAATGTCTGGCAGCTTGCTCTGGCCCACCTTGCGGTTGAAATCAATGTGCTCCAGCACATCCTGCAGACTGGTATTACCCTGCTCCAGACCGCCCAGGGCTTCGTTGAGGTGATCACCCACATGCTTATGCGCTTCTTTGACCAGGAAATCCCACCGGGAGCTTCCGGGCACGTAAAAACTGGTTTTGTACCAGAGCTTTGATTCGGCAACCTGCTCTGCCTCTTCAGGTGATTTACCTTTGGCAATCTGCTCTCTGATCACCTGTTCGCGCCGTTCCTCAAACACATCTGAGCACCGTTTCAGGAACAGCATCCCGAATATATATTCTTTAAATTCAGAAGCGTCCATCTTGCCGCGAAGGATGTCGGCAGCGTTAAAGAGGTGACGTTCAAGTTGGTTAAGCGTTAATGGCATGTCAATCCTTGTTAACAAGCGTCCTGAAACGATTATGGCTGCGTGCCTGTATCGTTCTCCGGTGTCATGTGTGTTACTTGGTTCGTAGCGAAACTATACCTGCAATCTTATACCTCGGTCACTTCTTTCTATCCCATCCCAGCCACTGTCAGTTGATTAAGAGTTGATGACATGTTGTCGTTTGTTTGTCCTATGTGTGTCAAAAAACGATCATTTCTGGTTCAGGAGATTTCCGGCCCAGTGATCATGAGGGTTCAAGGATGAAAGAGGCTACTATAAGGGTAAATTTCTGAAACTCGTCAGGCAGGAACAACCGACCCTGATCCGTGAGATTTCTTATACTTGGAAGGGTGCCTATGTTTAAAAAAACCGAAAAAACCGACAACATATGACAAACAAAAAACAACATTGAGTGTGTGGTTCGCTGCGCACTACTTGTATAAGGGCACATAGAACCGTGGGTGGGCTGAAAGGATTCATCCGGGTCACTAAAGTGGTTGTCACCTATAACATTCACAGACGGCATAGGGAGCAGTAGACGATCAACCTTTATCTATCCCTCTAACGCCCTGAGAAGCCCTGTATTCGACGCGGAGAACAAACCCCACAAGAGGTCAATTATTCCGGCGTTCGCACACCAGAGCCCCCTGATCGCGAACCTCGCTCGTTAACAGGGTAGATTCTGGAACCGATCACGAAAATAGTCCAAAATCAGGGTGGTCTGCATAGCCTTCTGGATTCAGGTCTCCAGAACTGTGGGGCCGATTTTTGACTGGATCGGCGAGCTTTGACTCTGATTCCTGGTGACGCCCGATCAAATTAGTAACGGCGTTTCGACTCCACGGTGCTCCCCGGGGTGTTGGCACACCACGTTCATTTAAAGCCTTAGCGATCTGGTTCGGATTCATACCTTGCTCAATAAGAGGTTCGATCAAAGGAAAGGTCTCTCGCATGAATGTATCAGCACCCGACTTTACGGCAGCAGCAGCACGTTTCTGGACTGCAGCAATGTCCGGATTGCCCATTCCTTCGTCGCGAACTCGTTTTCTGTCATAGGCGATCTGCTGACTATTCAGCTTTTTCTGACGTTCTCGGTCAGTCTTGTTCAAATAAGAGATAGCACGCTCAGGGCTGATCGTATCGTTATACTCTGCTTCGATGATCGTTATGCCGGAATCAATGATCTCCTTTAAAACGGCCACCGACCTTGTGAGACGATCAACACGTGTGACTACGATTGGCCTCTGCTCTTCAATTGCACGCTGCACGATGTCTCTGAGAGCCCCTGCACGAGCTAACTGCCTCTGACGGAGACCAGACGCTACTTCCATGTAACGATCATTAGAATTAATCTGGTAGCCATGAGAGCCTGCAAACTGATCAATAATCTCAAATTGAGACTCTGGTGAGGAACCTTCTGTACTCTGTTTTTTAGTAGATACCCGAACATAAGCTAAGGGTGTTTTTGTGTTTGTCATATGATAATAATCTAGATTAGGAACTATTGATTATTATCATCCAGATTCAGACCTTTAAAGTCAAACTGACTTGTCCGACGATCCTCTATGTAGCACTCTGATAAGGCTACCTTCCTCGCTTGGCATGCCATTCAGCAACACGCCTTTTAAAGTCATCCCAGCTTACGTGAGACAGATCGAGGCCGAGATACTCTAGTCTCTCGATATTTTGTTTCAGCACCTCTGGACTGTACCTACCTTCATAGATCTCATGAGTGTCGCCACCACCGATAGAATGCCCTACAAGCGCCTTACGAACCTCTCTCGGCACGTCTGTTACATTTTGTAATCGCTGAATGAAGAGTTTCCGGAAACTGTGATAACAGTACCCCTGGCCTTTCTCATACTTGATACTCTTGCGTAACGTGTCCCCGAACCACTTTGTTGCCGCATAACCATAGCGATTTTTCGGATTTTCATTGCTGAGATCTGGGAACAACCGCGTCTCTTTGCTGTCCCGTAACTCATCAACAAAGTCCAAGAGGCCTATCCGAATCAACTCACTATGAATTGGCACCTCTCGATGTGATGAAGCAGTCTTTATATTGACCTTCTTTCCAGTACCTTCATCATCAACCGACGATATGCGAAGCATATGGATACCATCGTTCTCAACAATATCTTGAAGGTGAAGCTGGCAGATCTCCTCCAATCGAGCACCTGAATACATGCCAATCAAGGGCAACCAGAACTTATAAGGCGAGACCGTTTTCAGACGCGTAGGGAGAGGGCCTGTAAAAAGGTAACAACCAATAAGGTTGTTCAAGTGGTCATCCGTGAAGGGAATAAATGTGCCACCAGTAGAATTCTTAGCAGTAGCAACATATTTTCTCTTCAACGGCCCTGACAGGTCTTCTGTAAGAAAGTCTGCTGATTCATGTGCCCACTTCAGAAGCATCCGCACCGCCTCTATTTTCTTGCCAATAGTGCGGTCACTCATTCTCTTCAGCCCATCTATTTCGGTCTTATCAACCAGCTCCTGAAACGACATTTCCGCCAGCCCCTTATTCAGATAGTACCTAGACGGAATCATCGGAACGGACTCCCTGAAATTACGTACATCCGCCCGAGTTAGCTGCTTTATAGGCCGGTCTCCAACGAATTTACGAAACAACTCCAAAGAGCCAATCAGGTCAGTCAGTGAGTTCTCATCGATTCCACCTTTCTTATCACGAATGAATACGTCAATCATTTCATCGACTGACTGGCTTCCTTGCTGACACTCAGGATAAGTACGAAGGTAATCCGCATTCTGAACAGCATCTTTATGCTCCTGACTCATCTGAGCCCAAGCAGTTTGAAGCTCGATGTAAGCCTGCGTCTCTTCTTGAAGATCCTTGCCTTCAATCTTCATCTCATTACCAAACGGATCAATTGCTGTAATCAACGACAGGTAATACTCTTTAGCTCTACACCCTTGCAATTCAAACTCTCCTATCAGCCGATCAATCTCGACAACAAACCTGCGACTTCTCAGCCGCGCCTGATGTCGCTCTTTTGTCCTGAGCGATTTACGCAAATCTCGCCGTATTCCCGGTAGATGAGTACGAATACGAGAAGGAATAACATACCGCACATAGTATGTCCCATGCGAGTCTTTGTAGGTGAAAGGAATACCCATTTTCAGCTCCTGGTGTCAGAGCTGAGTGTCAGACTTGAAACGTCTTAACCTATTGATTTGATGGTAACAAGCGCCTCAGAAGGCTTCTGAGCGTGTTTAGTACCAGTTCCGGCCACTGGTACCACGAACAAATAAAAAAGGGTCCTGCATTGTAGGGCCCTTTTTTATTTGTTCTTGAATCGTCGGACGAGAACCGGAGGTTCGACAAAGAGTTTCCAGGAAACTCTTTGGACAAGCCGCTTGCGGCGCAGCCCCAAAGGGGTTGTTGCAGCCAACAGGCTGCAACAATCAATCCGGCCACGTTTTTAGCCTCGTTACTCTTTAACCTAAAGAAACGGGGCTTTTTTGTGTCTGAGGTTTGGGCAGGAAAGACATAGGGGGTTCACTTTCTATAAGATCTTTGCCCGCCCTTAAAAGCGTGCCGGTTCAAGCTCTGGAATCGGCGGCCACTGGTTATTAAATAAATCTGTCCCCTTTATTGCCACTCAGACTGGAACGATTTAGAGCGTTGACTTCGAACAGGTCCCGTTTCTTTAGTGAGACTACCCCGAGCATTATTCGGAGAACAACTTCGATGATATCAAGTAGCTAAACTGTACTAATTCAGACTTGATCTGACAGTTATCGGCGTCCTCACTGAAGCTAACTCACCAATATGTTAACTATCGATAAAAATACAGCACCATTAGCCGATATACCTACTATTGTTATTCATGATAAAATTTGCCACGCTAAGGGATTGGGGAGACCGGATATGAACATTAATGAAGCTTGTGATTACATTATTCAGAAGGTAATTACATCTGAAGAAAGCTTAAGTAATTTAAAGCTCCAGAAGCTGATGTACTATGCTCAAGCTTGGCGTCTAGCATTCGAAAATGAAGCGCTATTTGAAGGCAAATTCCAAGCCTGGGTACATGGTCCAGTATCTCGTGCAGTGTATGATCGTTTTGCTTCGAGTAAAACTTTATATTCCGACATCACTCTCGATGATATCACTGATGGTTTTAACTCTGAAACTCTGGATGCGGGTGAAAAAGCCCATATCGACCGAGTACTATCAATTTATGCTCAATACTCTGGCCCCCAGCTTGAAGAAATGACGCACCGTGAAGCACCATGGGTTCAAGCTCGAGAAGGTTACGCCTCTTGGGAACGGTGCGAGATTGAGCTTGATGAAAGCACTATGCGTGAGTGCTACGCACAACGCCTACAGTAATGGATAAATTACCCGTTCTGGATTTTGTACCCTCAAAATCCAAAGAACCCGTATTACTAAAACCACCTGAAAAGTTACGTTGGACTTTTTCTCTGCGTTTTTGGAGGCAGATAGATTTCTTTGGGCTTGATAAGTCTCAGCCCAAGTGGTTCGTATCCCTGTTAGACAAGTTGAAAGATTTATCTGATAAAGAGATCGAAAATTTTATATCCGATGCAGCAGAACAAAATAACTGGCGTTACCATCCTATAAACTGGAATCAAAAAAATATTCCAATACAACGCAAGGATCTAGACTGGTTAGACACTTGCTATAGAGAAAACCCTGAAGACTACCCGATATTACAGTTTCAGATCTCTAAATCTCTTGGCCGAGTTGTCGGTTTTTGGGATGAGAAGAACGTTTTTAATATCGTTTTACTTGATCCTTTACACAATATTCAGCCAAGCCAGTCTCATTCCTATAAGGTAGACCCCTGCAGCCCTCTTTCATGTAACTATTCATCACTACTATATGATATTGATGCGTTAAAAAACCAAGACCTATGTGTTGAGAAATGTGGATATAAAGACAAACTAAAAGATTTCCCTTCATCTAGTAATTACACTAACGTAGTGATGCATTTTCTTGATGATACTCAAAAGGCTGAGCTCGACTCAGTTATTGACAATGGATATAGCCATACTGAAATTATGCTTTTAGGTATTGAATTAGCTAAAGATAATAACTCTTAGTTAATGAGCCTACTCTTTGGTTTTACTTTTATTAATACTAGGAATTTTTGGACCAACGCAAAAAACCATTTCAACTCTGGATCGGATCAAGCGGTCAGAGTTATTGATTTTCGCTCGACCCTTTTTGTACTAAAGGGTAAACGGGACAGATTTATTTATTGAGGTCTAAAAGATCGCTCTCTTTCTGAGCCCCCCGGCCCAAAACCTCACCCATCACGCAGGCAACGGAAACTCGCCATCGACGGCAAACTGTGACAACGGGTAATGCCAGGTTTGAGGGGAGGCTACGGCTTTGAAGGTTACAGCGGTTGCTGTTAGTTCGCAGAGCCACTGTGCGGTGGTGTCAGGCTGAGTGTTGGTAAACGAGGCGGCAGTATAGAGTGCGGCGCATATTCCTGACTCCATTGAACGGGCAGAGCGATACTGAAACGCTTCCACTCTCGCATCTGCGCGCCAAGCGTCTGCGACGGGGCGTAATCCCGGGGATGGGTGAGCTGATTGGTATAGTCCTCAAAGGCTGGATGCTGAAGCTGTATCCCCCGTTGAGCACTGTAGCCGATGGTAAACAGTGTATGCTCTGTATTGAGTCGCTTAGCGGGTGGTTCGCCCTCCATTGCCCGCAGGAAAACAAAGCGGTAATAGGCTGACATGAGTGCATAAAGCACTATTTTGACAATATATGTGCATAATGATCATAAACGACTAACTTTTATCAGCCGTCGACCTGCTGATAGAAGAGCCTTCCATCACAGAGAACACAGAGAATGAGAAAAGGGTGCGCCCTTATTTATTAAGAGAAAAAAGTCAGGCTCTGTACTCTACAGCTCTTGCTTGAGTTGACTTGCATTAGCGATGCACATAGCTACAAATTGAGGCAATATGCTACACTTAGCCATAAACAACATTGATTAGCAGGAGTGTGACATGTCCACCGCAAACTTACGTCTTGATCAAGAGCTAGTCTCTAACGCCAAAATCATGGGTGAAGTCATGAGTCGTTCTGCTGCCAAGCAGGTTGAACACTGGGCGAAGATCGGTCGTATCATGGAAGAGAACCCGGATCTGACTTACGAATTTGTGCGCAACTCTATGATCGCAAAGGCTGAAGCTGATGCAGGTCTGGTAGAGGAATACCAGTTTGGCTGAGACAATCAGGATTCTGCAGACCCGCTCTTTCTCTAAAGCAGTCAAAAAGCTCAAAGCAAACCAGAAAAAAGACTTAGACAGCGCCGTCAAACAACTACAGATGACCCCGGAGGCCGGAGAACAAAAGAAAGGTGATCTGGCTTATCTGCGCGTATATAAGTTCAAAATGGTGAGTCAGCTCACACTTCTGGGTTACAGCTTCGAAGAGGGCGAACTGACACTACAACTGATCGCTCTGGGCAGTCATGAAAATTTCTACAGGGATCTTAAGCGTTAACGACAGACAGTCACAAAAGAAAGGGCGCTGGGTACGCCCAGGATAAAGAAAAACCAAGGAAACAGATCTGTTTATTAAGATGTAGAAAGGTATCGGGGCAGTCCAACAGTAACCACCCACCCGCTGCTAAAAATTCACGACGAGCAGCTATAGTGCGACAGCCCGCCGAGTTCACTGAATTGAGACGGTTTCAGCCGGTAGTATTTATCCTCCACCTCTTTTGATTGCTCAGCGTAGGGCTGGGTCATCACCTCCTGCAGTTCCCGCACCAGTGCGTAGTTGCCAACACTTGCCAGCTGATAGGCGGGCACCACGAACCATTCGCGCCAGCTGTATTTTGGATTGACGCCTTTCATCTGCACAGAGATCTCATCACGGGAGAGAGGCTGGCTGTCGATCAGCGCGTTCCATGTTGTCAGCCACTCTGACCAGCGTTGGTCCATCGCTTCCGGGTCTGCCTGATAGGCCGCGCCTTTGTAGAAGCTTTTCCTGAGTGGCCCAATGTCGTCAGGTAGATGCGAGAGTTCACGGAAGAGGATGGTGTAATCCACGGAGGTTTCCATCATCAATGCGGCAAGCTCTCTGAACAGCGCCATATCGAATCTGTCCAGTCCTAGTTTGGTCGCCCACATCTGTCTCATTTTCGTTTGCATCACGGCATCAAAACCGCTGCGAATCTCGTCGAGCTGCTGCAAAGCATTGTCATTAGACATCAGCAACGGCCGCAATGCAGTCCAGAACATGTGGAAGTTACGTTCGGCTGCCGCGGGCTGATTGAGAAATGAGAAGTGCTGACCGCCGCCGGTCCAGGGTTGATATTGCGGGTCGAACAGCTCGCAGAATCCGAAGGGGCCGTAGTCAAGGGTGAAACCACCGGCAGCGCAGTTATCACTGTTGAAGTTGCCCTGGCAGTAACCGACACGGATCCAGTTCGCCACCAGCGAGGTCAGGCGATCGCGGAATTCACTCGCGAGCAGCACCACTTTTTCGGCGAGGCTCAGTGTCGTGTCAATAACGTCAGCGTACTCCCGTTCGATCAGGTGTAACACGATCATCTCCAGCTCCTGCAGCGCTTGCGGGTGTTCCTGCTTGCGGGCACGACGAGCGAACAGCTCCAGTTGGCCGACCCGCAGGAACGACGGTGCGACGCGGGTTGAGATGGCGACGGGCTCCGATACCATGGTGTCAGGATCCAACGAGTGCGAACCCTCTGTGTACCAGGGCCGCCGGACCTGCTCAATTTTAGACACATACAGACTCAGCGAGCGGGAGGTTGACACGCCAAGGGCATGCATATGTTCCTGTGCCAGAAACTCCCGAATACTGGAGCGCAGCACGGCACGACCATCCGCACCACGACAGTAAGGCGTCCGGCCGCCACCTTTGAGCTGCATCTCCCAGCGCTTGCCGTTGATGACCGCCTCAAGTACGGACACTGCACGACCATCACCGTAGCCATTACCGGTCTGGAACGGACACTGCTGATAGTATTCAGTGCCATAGATAGACAGTGCATAACCACAGGCCCAGCCAGCCCTGCGCAGAGGCGCAGGCACCTGAGAGAGATCACCGGAGAACATCCGCATAAAGTCGTCCGACTGTGCCAGAGTGTCAGCAAAACCCAGTTCACTAAAGAGTGCTTTACTGTGAGTGATGTACTCCGGATCGGCGATTGGCGTGGGTTTTACCGGGACATAGTGACCCGAGAACACCTGCCGCGGCTGATGATCATCTCCGTTTGCTGTCGCCTTAGGGTCGGCGTTGAGCCTGTCCATGAGCGAGTAGTTTGACAACGCGGCGAGATCTTCGAGGGTCTCAACGGTTGCCGAATTTTCCTGGGAGAATCGATTTTTCATAGAGGCACCTTCATTTAACGTGGACAGAACCGCTGCTTCCCCACTATTTGCAACATCATGGCATTCTGGTAAATAAGGGGGAGCAGGTCTTTTTAGCCGTCCAGGCGAGTGATAAATTTCTTAAACTTTTCTACTTCCCCTTCCCGCTCAGCCCACTGTTCAATCTCTTCAAGGCTATATTTCCCAACCTGATCGTTGGCAACCCACACTGCCTGATCGAGAGCCTGCCTGTCACTCCAATGGAAATAAGCAGCCAGACGATCTTTTATACAGTCTTCCGGCGTTATTAATGTGAAGGTTCCCAGTGGAGTAACCAACGTTGCCCATTTTCGGACAGGCTCATCACCCACTGACAAGGGTCCCGGCGGAAACTCAACAACAAAGGGGGAATCCGGGTGTTCGTAGTATCGTCCAATCGGTGTAAATCCAATTTCTAACATGGCACCTTTGAGCTTTTTGCTGGGAGTAATAGGAATGGTCAACGAAATCCAGATCGTCAGATTGATAGAAATTATCTGAGTAGATTGATACGCAGGTTCCACCCACCAGAGTCACATCAATCCCCTTTAGCGCCAGATGTGAAGCAATCAATCCTGCCAGATCTCTGGCGCTAATACCTTTATGGATTACAGCCAAATCATCCATTAGCACCGGTTCTCGTCAATGGCTTTTCAGGTTTGCGGGGACGACGACGGTTATTCATCAAAGCATTCTGGACATCTTCCGGATAGAATTCCAGTATCCGGTTTATCAATGCCTTCAGTTCGTTAATATATACGCACCTTGGATTTAGTGCATAGACTCGGGATCTACCGACAAACCGGCTGTAAAGTACTCCTGCGGTTTCCAGCTTCTCTGTTTGCTTCTGAATAGGCGTAAGGGGTGCATCAAAGAATGTAGCGATCTCTCGAGGATAGCCTTGGCCACGTGCGATCACATAAACGAGCACCCGTTCTTTGTTAATATTGCCTAAAATACCTTCCAGCATCGCCTCACTCGCTTAGATTACCGACTTGAAGCCAAAGACCTATTAAGCCTTGTGCACTTACATCAGATCAAACGAACTACTTATAGGTTCATATAAACCTATAAGTAAATCATATAGAGCAAATCATAAAGACTAAAGGAATCGTTAGCTTTATACGTGAAGAACCATTCCCCGTGAAAAATAGTCTGACTCAGTGAACATGTCCTGATTTACACTACAAAGCGCAATAGACTATACGCCCCAACCTGAGAATGAGATCAATCAATTCACCGCTTCCCTCCGTTTCCTGCTAGAATGCCGCCCCCTCAGCACGATGACACAACTTCAGGAGTCACCCATGTCTAAATGTTTCTATAAAGGTACTCCCGATATTATGGGTAACTACGGTAAGAGTGGTTACAACACCAAGGCGAAAGTTAAGCCGGGCAGCGAAAGCAGCCCATTGTGGCTGAGTGTTACCTCTGAAGCGCGCAAGCTGGAAGTGGAAGCGATGGTGGCGGAACATGATCTGGTAGCGACCATTGTTGTTGATACGGAAAGTGAAGAGAACATTGTTGAGCTGACAGCGATGTTAGCCACACCTAAAACCGTGCAGATCGAAAAAACACCGGAAAGAAACGCGCCCTGCTCCTGTGGCAGTGGTAAGAAATACAAAAAGTGCTGCGGCTAACTCCTTAGCGGCGCCTTTTAGCTCCACCCTTTTTAGCCCAATCCTTTAGCTCAACCCCGTTAGCCCAAGCCCTTTTGACTGTGAGGGTTCCGAGCGGTCATAAAAAAACCGGCGCGGTCTGATTTAACAGGCCACACCGGTTTATTAACTGGCAGATTTAAGCGCGGTTATTGGCAGCTTGCAGCCAGTTCCTTGGCACGTGCATAGACAGCCCGTGCAGGTAGCCCTTTCGCTTCCAGCTCGGCCAGATAGTCTTCAGACGCTTTATCTAAAACAGGTTTCCAGGCCGGGTTTTCACTGCCCCCTTCAACCGTATAAATCTCATGACCCAGCGATACCGCCTGCTCACGTCCTCTGACATCAGCGGCGTCAAACACACCGGCAGCGATCTGAGACCAGGTTTCACCTGAGTTATCGTCAATCACCTTCTGCAGATCAGCAGGCATACTGTTGTATACATCTTTGTTCATGGTGACCAGAAACGACAGGGTATACAAACCACCCACCTCAGTATGTTTAGGGGTCAGTTCATTCATACGAAACGTCAACTGACCTTCCCATGGCAGCGCGACGCCATCGATAACGCCCCGCTGAACCGATTGAAATGCCTGTGGAGCAGGCATTCCGACCGGCTGAGCCCCCAGCCCTTCCAACAGTTTTGCCACCACTGCAGTAGGACGGCGGATTCTCAACCCTTCAAAATCAGCCGGTTCTTTAATCAGTTTTTCGGTGGTATGAATATGGCCGGGGCCATGGGTGAAGAGGAACAAAGGCTTGGTATCGCTATACTCTTCACTGATCAGTTTTTCATCGTACAGATGCTGAATAATACAGGAACCCTGGGCTGCACTTTTGGTAATACCCGGCAGTTCAACCACCTGAGTCAGTGGGAAACGGTTGGCTGTATAACCCTGAACCGTCAATGACACATCAGCGATACGGTTGGTCACCGCATCATAGAGCGCCGGGGGTTTAGCCAACGTTGAAGAGGGGTACACCTCCACCGCAATGCGACCGTTGGAGTCGGCCACTACTTTATCCGCCCACGCCTGGGCAACATTTTTGTGTATCGCGGCAACCGGTGGAAAGAAGTGTGCCAGACGCAAAGTAAAATCTGCTGCCTGAGCGGTTTGAACCATAGCACCTGCTGTCAAAGCCAGAACGCTGCCTAGAATTAATTTTTTCATTGCATAGATTCCATTTAGATTATTTTTGTTCTGTTTTATTAGAATTTAACGCTAATGCCCTCTTTTTTATATGAGTATAGTCTGGGGTTTATTAGTGTCGGCTGAATTAAGTGCTGTGGTAAATCATCTGTCCTAAAGTAATAGCCCTGAAGCCTGTACTTCACTCTTTAAAGGGGATGACCTTTTAACCGGCGGCACAAAATGATCCTGAGGACCTGAGAAACGGGGATTACCCCGATGAGAACTTTCACCATAGAGCTGCATCATCAATCTACCGTTCTTATTATTAGAATGATCACTTTAAACCACGGACAATATAAGGAATAATCAATTTTTAGCCCCAGACACAAAGAATACGCATACATGAACCCTAACCTGTTGAAGCAATTAGCCATCGTGGTCAAACAAGGTTCTCTCACCAGTGCCTGTGAACAGCTGCATGTGACACAACCCACCCTCACCCGCAGCATCCAGCAACTGGAAATGAAGGTGGGAGCACCGCTGTTAAAGCGCACCCGTTATGGTGTTATTCCTACGGAGATCGGAGCGCGGCTGTCGCAGATTGGTGAACGGATTCTGGCAGAAACGGTCAGGGGCGAAGAGGTTATCCGCCAGTTTCACAGCGGTTATAAAAGCGAATTTGTCGTCGGTATCGATCCGCTCTGGGAGTTTGCCACAGTAAGTAACATGACCGATTACTTTATGCAGGAAAAACGCTATGCGTTTCATTTCCGCACCGGTTCCGCCGCCGCACAGATCTCGCTGCTACAGGATGGTGAGTTAGATTTTCTGCTGGCACCGGCACATTTGTCAGTGTCACAGAAATCCCTGGACCGTCAGATTCTGTTCCGCGACCGGTCTGGTATTTTTGCCGGTAAAAAATCAAAACTGATCGGATCAAAAGAGCCTGTCACTAAAGAGGATATCGCCCGGCAAAAGTGGTTTATCGCCGGGGCCAGTGCCGGGTTTCTTGGCCGTCAGGCTGAAGTGACCGATGCCAATGCTGCACAGATGGCCTTTACCGGCAGCATCCGCTCGGTGATCCATCTGCTAAACACCACCGATATGCTGGTCTGGTTGCCCGCCCGCTTAGCATTGATGACACAAGAGATCGCTCCGGAACAGATGCTTAGGGTGGATGACGTTACCTCATCTCGGCGTGATATCGCGCTTTGGTCATCTCTGGAACATAACGAACGCCCTGAAGTGCTTAAAGTGCAGGAACTGATCAGCAACTTTGTTAAGCAACTTGATGAGGATAGTCCAACCTTTGGCCTTGAGTTGTGAGCCCGAACGATCAGCTAGAGCTATGAACTAGAGCTGTTATGTTTACCACTTAATTTAAACACGGTTATCAACACAGTCCGCCTTGAACCTACCTCCCCTGCGGTTTCATCTGCTGACCGCAACCAAACCAGACACCGTTAGCCAAAAAACATCAGATCCGTTGTAAGCTCCGGTCAACCGATAGCGGCTGGATCAAAAATTGCATTAATCGAAGCAACATACCCCGGGTATTGAGGTTTTAGCATACCTGAACGGGGTGCCGGGCACTGCCCGCAATACCGTAGTGCTTACCGAGACTCCATTGCAGCGACCAGCACCAGTCTGGTGCGTACTACCCATACAGATGTCCAGGTGATTTCTGATCAGCTGTTACTCAAGTAAAGAACGAAGGAGCCGTCTCATGAAAGATCTGACCAACTTAGAAGTCACCGTCCACAGCAACTCAACGCTGAGTCTCTACAATACTGCCATTGCTGATCTGTGCCGTTTTAAGAATCCGGTGCCGACCACGATTGAGATGCTGGAAGCCGAACCAGACTTCGTCATGGGACAGGTGTTTAACGGTCATATCAATTTGTGGACCACCGACCGTGACGACCTTCAATGGTGCTTAGAGAGTCTGAAGGCCATAGCCACAATCGATGCATCCGGCCTGACCCCGCGAGAGCGAATGCACGTTAGCGCGTTACAAACCTGGGCTAAGGGCGACCTGGTTGGAGCATCCAGGCAACTGGATGAGATTCTGATCGAATACCCGATGGATATTATGGCACTGCTCAGCGGCCACCAGCTGGACTTCTTTCTTGGGGATGCGCTCAACCTGCGCGGCAGGGTCTGCCGGGTGCTGCCAGACTGGGATAAACAGCATCCCCTGTATGGATTTCTGTTAGGGATGCTCAGTTTTGGCTTGGAAGAAGCCGGACATTATGAACGGGCAGAACATGTCGCGATGGAAGCGGTTCAGATTAATCCTCAGGATATCTGGGGCATACACGCGGTCGCCCATGCACTGGAGATGCAAAATAAATACGTGCAGGGTGCCAGCTTTATGCAGGCATATGAGAAACACTGGCAGAACGATAATGTGATGGTTTCGCATAATGCCATCCATCAGGGACTTTTCCTGCTGGAAACCGGTGACTTAGGTAAAGCGGTCGAGGTTTACGATAATTTTGTCCACTGGGAAAACATAGAACCGATCCCCATGGCACTAGTTGACGCGTCATCTGTGCTATGGCGACTCTATCTTGAAGATGAAGAGTTGGGAAACCGGGCGAAGACGCTTACCGACTCCTGGAAGCAAAAAAGCGACCAGCAGTTCTACGCATTTAACGATGCCCATGCAATGATCGCCTTTGCCGCAGATAACGATCATGACGCCGCCAGAACACTGCTATCAGATCTTAAAGACTATGCACTGTTTGGGGATAAGACGACCACCAACCACAGCATGTCACTGCAGACAGGGTTACCGGTATGCGAGGCGATCTACTCATTTACTCAGGGTGACTACCACACCACCATCGCTAAACTGCTGCCGATAAAAAACACAACCGCACAGTTCGGTGGCAGCCATGCGCAGCGGGATATCTTCGACCGAACGTTATTAGAAGCCGCCATACGCGCCGGCAGAAAACCGCTGGCGAGAGCACTGGTCAACGAACGTTTGATGGCGCGTCCAAACAGCCCCTACAACGCTAAAAAGCTGGATCAGGTTCTCTCTCTGGCGTCATAAATAGCCGCCCGGCACTGACGCTCATCCCTGGGCCTGAAATATAAAGCAGAGTTATTTTCAGTTGATTTATGCAAATGTTACCGGTAAAGTCACAAATGTTACCGGTAACAACGTGCCATTTTGTGAATCTGTCACTTGTTCACCTACACTTACCCAAGAATAAAAAAGCACAGGAACTTACAGATGAAACTCTCTTCCAAGCTTCTGACCGCAGCGCTGTCCGGTCTGATCTCTGTCTCTGCCTTCGCCGCTGACTTTACCTTTAAAATGCAATCGTCAGATCCATCAGGTGACAAGAACTTCCAGATTCAGCAACAGTGGGCGGAGCGGGTCGGCAAGATGTCCGGCGGACGCCTTGAGATCAAACTGCTGCCAGTAGGTAGCGTTATCAAACACACCGAAACCCTCGATGCGATCAAGATGGGTATTCTCGATGGTCACATCACGGCCACCGCTTACTTTTCCGGCAAAGACCCTGCGTTCGGCCTGATCGGCAATACGGTTGGCGCCTGGTCTGACACCTCTCAGCTACTGCAATACATCAACTATGGTGGTGGTTATCAGGTGATGACTGATCTCTATGCGCCCTACGGCGTGAAATTTGTCGGGGGATCGACCACCGGTGTTGAATCTTTCGTCTCTAAAGTGCCGGTCGATGGCGTTGCCGACCTTAAGGGCTTGAAGCTGCGTGCACCGGAAGGGCTGGTGCAGAAAGTATTTGCCGCGGCCGGTGCGGCACCGGTTAACCTGCCGGGTTCCGAGGTCTTTACTGCGCTGAGCAAGGGGGTTATTGATGCCGCTGACTACACGGTGTTCTCGACTAACCAGAAAGCCGGTCTGAACGATATCGCACCCCATCCGGTACAGCCGGGTTTCCATTCACTGCCCTTGATTGACGTCTCCGTCAGCCAGAAGAAATGGGACAAACTGCCCGCAGACCTGCAGGAGATCCTGACGGTATCTGTACGTGATTTTGCTCAGGACATCACCACTCAGCTGCGTATCGCCGATCAACTGGCGGTGAAAGAAGCCCAAAACAATCCTGATATCACCATCCACAATTGGTCTGCTGAAGAGCGTAAAAAATTCCGTGCGATCGCCCGTTCCCAGTGGGAAGAGTTTGCTAAGGAGTCGGATAACGCGATGAAAGTGTATCAATCGATCACCGCTTATCTTGAAGAAAACGGCCTGCTCTAAGCGGCTCTCCCCGCGCTGTCCGTTAACTGACTGTGGGGCGTTCGGCCCCACTTAATTCCCTGGATTACTCTTATGAAAGCTCAAGAACGCATTCACAAAGAAGCGGTTCGAGAAGCAGACGCACCTGGCCGCACCTGGCTGGACCGCGCTATTCTCCGGGTGGGCAACCTGCTGAGCCTGCTGTTCGTGTTCACTGTCGCGATCTCGTTTTTCGAAATTCTGATGCGCTATCTGTTCAACGCCCCCACCATCTGGGTGCATGAATCTGCAGCCTTTATTGGCGGTTCGCTGTTTATTATCGGCGGCGCCTACGCGCTGGCCAACAACAAGCATGTCCGGGTGGTGCTGATCTATGATGTGGTCTCACCCCGCACCCGCTGTTTTCTGAATATCTTTCATGCGCTGGGAGGACTGCTGTTCGCCGGAATGCTGGCCTATGGTGCCTGGATGATGACCACCAATGCCTGGCTAACGCCGCTGGGAGAGCTGCACCTGGAGAGTTCAGGTTCAGCCTGGAACCCGGTGTTCCCGGCATTATCAAAAGCGCTGGTTCTGTTAGTCGTATGCGTGATGTTTATTCAGTTTCTGCTCCACCTGATTGACGATTTCCGTCAGCTGGGACGGATAAATCGTGGAGAGGTATCCGATGTTTGATCTCTCTGTAATCGGTATCGCCTACGGCAGTCTGCTGATGTTAGGGCTGCTGATATGTCTTCTTCTCACCGGTATGCAACTGGCGTTCGTCACCGGGCTGGTAGCACTGGTGTTCACCATCGGTTGGTTTGGTGTCGATGCGATGCCACTGATCACCAGCCGCATGTACAGTTTTGTGAATGGTTACGTCTTTTTGGCGGTGCCGATGTTCGTACTGATGGCAGCGCTGCTGGACCGTTCCGGCATCGCTGTAGATCTGTTTGATGCGATGAAAAAAGTGGGCCGTAAACTGCGCGGCGGAGTGGCGGTACAGACCCTGGTTGTCGCCGTTATTCTCGCCTCAATGTCCGGGGTGATTGGTGGCGAGACGGTACTGCTGGGTATTCTCGCACTGCCGCAGATGCTACGTCTGGGCTATGACCGCAAGCTGGCCATCGGCACCACCTGTGCTGGCGGAGCACTGGGCACCATGATGCCCCCCAGTATCGTGCTGATCATCTACGGCATGACCGCCAGCGTCTCGATTGGTGAACTGTTTAAAGCGGCCTTTCTGCCCGCGGCGATCCTCGCCGGTTTTTATGTCGCCTATGTACTGATCCGCTGTTATCTGAATCCGTCACTGGCACCGCTGCCCTCAGCAGAGGAGATGGCCGCCGATGATGAACGGGATATCAACTACCTCAAAGCATTGTTCTTCCCGGGCCTGACTGTTGCCATCGTACTGGGCAGCATCTACACCGGCATCGCATCGGTGACCGAAGCCTCGGCGCTGGGCGTGGTGGGCATTATGCTCAGCGCATTGATTCGCGGTGAGCTGAATTTTGAGATGATCAAAGACAGCGCCAAAGCCACCATGCAAACCTGTGGCATGATCATCTGGATCGGCATCGGTGCCAGTGCGCTGGTCGGTGTCTACAACCTGATGGGTGGTATCGACTTTGTTGAATCCGTGATTCTGTCACTTAGCGACGGCCATGTAATGACCACGGTACTGATCATGATGGCGATCCTGCTGGTGCTGGGGATGTTCCTGGACTGGGTCGGGGTTGCCCTGCTGACCATGCCGATCTTCGTACCGATCATCACCAACCTGGGACTGGACCCGATCTGGTTTGGCGTGGTGTTCTGTCTGAATATGCAGGTCTCTTTCCTGTCGCCACCTTTCGGACCTGCCGCCTTCTACCTGAAATCGGTTGCCCCTAAAGATATTAGTCTGGGTGAGATCTTCTCTGCGCTGGTGCCCTTTATCGCACTTCAGGTGCTGGCACTGGGACTGGTTATCGCCTTTCCTCAGCTGGCGCTGTGGTGGAAGTAAGAGGCAGATGCTATGAACAATAAGTACATTGTAATGGGCGTCTCCGGTAGTGGTAAGTCACGGGTTGGCTCACTACTGGCAGAACACCTGCAGGTGCCATTCTTTGATGGCGACGATTTTCATCCGCCGGAAAACGTCGAGAAGATGCGTCAGGGAATACCGCTGAATGATGAGGATCGTCATGGCTGGTTGCAGACCCTGAACCAGTTGATCATCAACGAAGATAATCTGGTGCTGGCCTGCTCAAGCCTGAAACCGCAGTACCGTGAACAGTTGTGCCATAACAATGATGCGCAGCTGATCTACCTGAAGGGCGATATCGAAACGATCTGGTCACGTCATAGCAGCCGTAAAGGCCACTATTTCAATGGCCGGGAGATGCTCGAAAACCAGTTTCAGCAATTAGTTGAGCCGCTGCCTGGCGAAGCGCTTGAGATCGGTATCGATCAGCCGGTCGAACAGGTGATCGATGAAATTCTGAACGCACTGGAGATCCGCAGCGCCGCTGACAACTAAAACATCCTCATCGCTGATCAGGCAAACAAAACCCGCTTTGCCTGATCAGCCGATGAAGGTAATATGTTACGCGTAACAGAAATTTCGGGCTAACCATGACAGCGAAGAAAAAAAGACCCACTCTACAGGATGTCGCGGATCGCGTTGGTATTACCAAAATGACCGTCAGTCGTTACCTGAAAAAGCCTGAACAGGTCTCGATCGCGCTGCATGAAAAGATCCAGAGCGCACTGGATGAACTCGGTTATATCCCTAACAAGGTGCCCGACATGCTCTCCAGTGCCAAGAGCCATGCCATCGGCGTTCTGGTGCCCTCGCTGACCAATCAGGTGTTCTCTGAGGTGATCCGCGGTTTTGAATCCGTCACGGAACCCGCCGGATATCAGACCATGCTGGCCCACTATGGTTATAGCCAGAGTGCCGAGGAAGCACGGATTGCCACACTGCTGGGGTATAACGTCGACGGTCTGATTCTGTCGGAAAGTGCCCATACTGAACGGGTCCGCCGGATGATCAAAACCGCCGGGGTGCCGGTTATCGAGATGATGGATTCGGTCTCTCCCGCGATTGAGCAGGCGATCGGCTTCGATAACAGCGCAGCATCATTTGCGATGACTGAACTGATGATCAGTCGGGGCCACCATAACATCGTGTATTTCGCCGCCCGCATGGACGCCCGTACCCGCCTTAAAATACAGGGTTATGAACAGGCGATGCGCAAACACAACCTGGAGCCTTTCAGTCTGCAGACGGAAGAAGCATCATCGTTTACCCGCGGAGCACTACTGCTGCGTCAGGCACTGCAGCAACGCCCTTCGCTGGATGGTATCTTCTGCACCAATGATGACCTTGCCATCGGTGCCTTCTATGAGTGCCAGCGCCAGGGCATACCGGTACCCGAGCAGATTGGCATCGCCGGTTTTCACGGCCACGATATCTCCGGGGCGATGGTTCCCCGACTGGCAACAGTGGTTACCCCCCGCGAGGAGATGGGACGACTGGCAGCGGAAAACCTGCTGAGCCGATTGCAGGGAAAGCCGGTCACGGAGCGCGTGATAGACCTTCCTTTTCGCCTGGAGGCAGGAGAAAGCCTGCGGCCAGAAAGCTGATCGATCTTTTAATCGATCCTATCCATACCCCATGATGGGTATTGAACATCCAGCCGTTAGATAAGACGATGATCTGCTTATTACACAACAGGTGATCTATGAGCTGGACCTCGTTAGTACGTAAAATATCCCTTCCAGTGGCCCTTTTATTGGGGTTAACCGTGATCATCCAGCTGATTATCTCGACCCTGCTGATCAACTCCACGACGGAACAGCTGCGTAACACCATCGAACCGGCCCTGAGCAGTGCGGCTCAGGATAAGATGGAAACCTTTGCCACTGCAGAGGAGTTACGTATTGAGAATACGTTTACCTCCAACGCGCTAGCCGCTGCTGGCTATGCCCGTGATATAGCCTTTCTGAGGACACAGTTTCGCTCACTCTATATTCCCTCGGATGATGTTCGTCATATTATCAACCAGTATATCGCCGGCACGCTGCAGAATAACCCGGATGTACTCGGCGTTTACGCGGTTTTCCTGCCCAAAGCATTAGATGGTGCCGATAACGAACATAAAGGTGAAACAGACCTCGCCTCCAATGATGCCGGACGTTTCGCGGTGTACTGGGCCCATAATGCTAAAGGAGAAGCGGTTCAGGAAATCCTCACCGAACAGATGATCAGCGACACGACCCCCAGCAGCAGTGGACAACCCTACAATAGCTGGTACAGCTGTCCGATTGAACGCAAAGGCCCCTGCATTATCGACCCCTATACCGATGAAGTGGATGGCGAAAAAACGCTGATGACATCAATCGCCGTGCCGATCTACTTTTCAGACCGCCTGGTCGGGGTGATCGGTATCGATCTGCCGCTGTCTCAGATGCAGGCATCGGCGCAAGCCTTTGGCCGTAAACTGGCGGACGGTCAGGGCCGGGTGATGCTGATCTCAGCATCCGATACCCTGGTAGCCGACAGTCAGAACAAAGGGACTGCCGGTGAAAAGGTGACCGACCTGCTACCACGGGATGTTCAGCTCAGCCAGCCGGTAACACAACAGAACGATGAACGTTACACCCTGATCCGTCACCTCAATCTGAATAAACTGGCCACCTGGAAACTCTATATTGACGTCCCGGCCAGCCATGTATTACAACAGGTCGATAGCGTAATCTCTGTGCTAAAACAGGGGCAAAACCAGCAGACCACCGGCGTTGTTATTGCCGGATTGCTGATCGTGTTGTTTGGCTCACTGATCGTCATCTGGCTAGCCATCCGTATTACCAGACCGCTGCGACAGGTAACCGACGCCTTAGAACAAATTTCCAGCGGCGAAGGTGATCTGACTCAACGCATCACCGTGCAGTCACAGGATGAGGTCGGTGTCTTGTCCGGCCACTTTAATCTATTTGTTGCCCAGCTCGCTGAGATGATACAAAGCATGGCCTACTCCATTAAGGAAGCACTCGCCAAATCGGAACAAGCGACTAAACTTGCGTTCAAAACCAACCACGACGTCGAGCAACAGCAGCAACAGATCGTTATGGTTGCGACCGCGTCTGAGGAGATGTCTCAGTCATCAGTGGATGTGGCAAAAAATGCAGCCCACGCAGCCGATGCCTCTCACCGGGCAGAGCAGGCCTCACTTTCCGGACGACAAGCGATCAAAACAACCACCCACAACATTGAAGCACTGGCGCAACAGATGCAGGTGTCGATGGCTCAGGTTGAGGGGCTGGCCACCGACAGTGAAAATATTGCAGAGGTACTACTGGTGATCCGTTCGGTAGCAGAACAGACCAACCTGCTGGCACTTAACGCCGCAATTGAAGCCGCCAGAGCCGGAGACCAGGGCCGTGGGTTTGCCGTGGTTGCCGATGAAGTCCGGGCACTGGCCGCACGTACAGCAACCTCGGTCAGCGAGATTGAAACCGTTATTAACAACCTGCAAAAGGCCACCAGCTCGGTGGTCAGCAGCATTCAGGAAAGCTCATCGTTAGCCAAAGACTCCGCCGTGCAGGTGCTCGATGCCAGCAACATGTTTGATACCATCGGCAGCGCCGTGGAAGAGATTACCCACCGTTCGACCCAGATTGCCACTGCGGCCGAAGAGCAAAGCATGGTGGCCGGCGATATCAGTCAGACCCTGCAGACTATCCGCACGGTTGCCGATGAGGTCACCGAACTGGCTAAAGATTCAGCCCGACTCAGCGATGAGATGACCTCGATGGGCAGAGCTCAAAACGACCTGATCAGCCGGTTTAAGGTTTAAGCGGAACGACAACCGGTTTATCAATCTCCCCTCTGAATTTAGCTATTACAGACAGGGCGCGGCTGTTAAAGTGCGATGTTTCAAACAGGGAGATATTGATGGAGCTGGACCTGACACTTGCGCTGCTGTTCGTACTGACCGGACTTGGCGCGGGGATTATCGATGCGATCGCCGGCGGTGGCGGAATGATTACCCTGCCGGTATTACTGGCATCCGGTATGAGCCCGGTGGAGGCGCTGGCGACCAATAAGCTTCAGGGGAGTTTTGGCACATTCGCCGCCTCAGTCTACTTTGTCCGTAAAAAGCTGGTCGACCTGACTCAGATGAAGCTGATGATCCTCTGTACTTTTCTCGGGGCAGTGTCGGGTACGGTGATTGTGCAGCAGCTGGATACCTCGCTACTGGCCTCGGTGATGCCGCTCCTGCTGGTGATCATCGCACTGTACTTTATGTTTTCCAAGCGGATCGGTGACCTGGACCGGGAGCGGAAAATCAGTCACGCTCTGTTCGCCTTTCTGTTTACCACAGCCATCGGTTTTTATGACGGCTTTTTCGGGCCGGGCACCGGCACCTTCTTTGCGCTTGGCTTTATCTCACTACTCGGTTTCAGCATGTCACGGGCCACCGCTCACACCAAGATTCTGAACTTTACCTCTAATCTTGCTGCACTGATTTTCTTCGCGCTGGGAGGCAATATACTCTGGCTGGCGGGATTTATTATGGCGGCCGGGCAACTGATTGGTGGCCAGATAGGCGCACGTATGGTGGTGAATCAGGGCACCCGTCTGATCCGGCCATTGGTGGTTGTGGTGACACTGATTATGTCTGCCAAACTGCTGTTCGATCAGTATCAGAGCGGCAGCGACTCGCTGATTGCCCTGCTATTGAGTTTTTTCAGTTAGTTCGTCCATAAGATATAAAAAAGGGGCTCATACAGAGCCCCAAAACATACCTCAAAACATAAATCTGGCCGTTATCAATCAACCAGCAGATAACGATGGTGGAACCTGAGCTGTTCTTCAATAAAACTAGCGATGAAGTAGTAGCTATGATCATAGCCCTCATGCTGTTCAAGCTGCAGCGGGTAATCCGATTCAGCGGCGGCTGCAGCCAGTTTTTCCGGCTGCAACTGTTCTGCCAGAAAATCGTCGGCCAATCCCTGATCCACCCGGGTAGGCAGCGGTACCGGATTATTGCGCAACAACACCGTGGTATCATACTGCTGCCAGCTGCTCTCATCGGTGCCCAGATAGGCGGTGAACGCTTTGCGTCCCCACGGACAACTGACCGGATTACTAATCGGGCTGAAGGCGGAAACCGAGCAATAACGCCCAGGATTACGCAGACTGATCATCAGCGCACCGTGACCACCCATTGAGTGACCGGCGATTGCACGCTTTTGCGACACCGGGAAGGTCGCTTCAATCAGTTTTGGCAGCTCCTCGACGACGTAATCATACATCCGGTAATGCTCGCTCCAGGGGGCTTCTGTCGCATTGACGTAGAAACCTGCACCTTGCCCCAGATCATAACCTTCATCGTTGGCGACACCATCGCCACGGGGACTGGTATCCGGCGCCACAATGGCGATACCCAGTTCAGCGGCAATGCGCTGTGCTCCGGCTTTCTGCATGAAATTTTCATCGCTGCAGGTCAGCCCGGAAAGCCAGTACAGTACCGGCACCTTCTCACCACTCTGGGCCTGCGGCGGCAGATAGATAGCAAAGCGCATGCTCACACCCAGCACCGAGGAGGGGTGGTTATACTGTTTATGCCAACCACCAAAGCTCTTTGTCTGGCTTACAAGTTCAAGACTCATAGATGCTTTCCTCAAGGGCTGTCGCCTGTACGACGACAGCCGATCGCTGACGGTTACTTGTCGTAATGAATAACGCTGCGGATGCTCTTACCTTCATGCATCAGATCGAAGGCGCTGTTGATATCTTCCAGCCCCATGGTATGAGTGATGAAGTCATTCAGCGCGAATTCCCCTTTCAGGTAACGTTCAACGATCTCTGGCAGCTCAGAACGGCCCTTAACGCCACCGAAGGCTGAACCACGCCATACACGCCCGGTCACCAGCTGGAACGGACGGGTAGAGATCTCCTGACCGGCACCGGCAACACCGATAATCACAGACTCACCCCAGCCTTTGTGACAGCATTCCAGCGCAGAACGCATCACGTTAACGTTACCGATACACTCGAAGGAGTAATCCACACCACCATCGGTCAGTTCAACAATGACTTCCTGAATCGGCTTGTCATAGTCCTTTGGATTGATGCAGTCGGTCGCACCCAGTTTGCGGGCCAGATCAAACTTAGACTCATTGATATCGATGGCGATGATACGGCTGGCTTTCGCCATAGTCGCACCGATAATCGCCGACAGGCCGATACCACCGATACCGAAGATCGCTACAGTAGCGCCCTCCTCAACCTTGGCGGTATTCATGACAGCGCCCATACCGGTAGTCACACCGCACCCCAGCAGGCAGACCTCTTCTAATGGCGCCTCTTTATTAACCTTGGCCAGAGAGATTTCAGGCAAAACGGTATATTCAGAGAAAGTAGAGCAACCCATGTAGTGATAGATCGGCTGACCATCTTTATAAAAACGGGTGGTTCCGTCTGGCATCAGACCTTTACCCTGGGTTTCACGAATTTTCTGACACAGGTTCGTTTTGCCAGATTTACAGAACTTACACTCGCCACATTCAGGAGTGTAAAGAGGAATAACATGATCACCCACAGCGACACTGGTGACGCCCTCACCGATCTGCTCAACAATACCGCCACCCTCATGACCGAGAATCGCAGGGAAAATACCCTCCGGATCTTCACCGGACAGCGTAAACGCATCGGTATGACACACACCCGTAGCAACAATCCGCACCAGGACTTCGCCAGCCTTTGGCGGCATTACATCCACTTCTTCAATAGTCAGGGGCTGGTTTGGTCCCCAGGCGATAGCCGCTCTCGATTTAATCATGGTCATATTGGTCAACTCTTTCCGGGTTAGATTTCGGGTTAGTACGCAACGGTAGCAACCGCTAATAATTATCTATTGTAGTTGTTAATAGAAACAATATAATCTAGCGCTTTATCAATATACTTTTACGAAAATGTAACAATGAACCGTTGGGAAGGGGTTTCTGAACTGATTGCCGTCACTGAAACCACAAGCTTCACCGCTGCGGCCAAGAAACTGGGCATCTCCACAGCACAGGTCAGCCGCCAGATCAGCGCACTGGAAAACCGCCTGGGCACCAAACTGTTCTACCGTACGACCCGTAAGGTGACAGCAACTGAGGCGGGCGAAACTTATTATCAATATTGTCGGCAACTGCTAAACGGGCTGGAAGAGGCAGAACGAGCCGTGACAAACCTGCAGAATACCCCACGGGGTAAGTTGAAGATCACCGCCCCCGCAACCTATGGGGAGCAAAAAATCGCCCCACTGATCAATGACTTTATCCGCCTCTATCCGGAACTGGAGGTGCAGTGTCATCTGACCAATCAGACCGTCGATCTGGTCGCATCCGGCTACGACCTGGCGATCCGTCTGGGTAAGCTGGAAGATTCCAGCATGATCGCCCGGCAACTGATCTCACGACAGCTGTATGTCTGTGCATCGCCTGCCTATCTGGCGACCCATGGCGAACCCCATGTGCTGAACGAGCTGAAACATCATAACTGCCTGCTGGGCACGCTGGATTACTGGCGTTTTCTTGAACGGGGACTGGAGCGTAATATCCGGGTCAGTGGCAATCTGCACTGTAACAGTGGTCAGGCACTGCTGGACGCGGCCCTGAAAGGGATCGGCATCGTCCAACTGCCTGATTACTATGTCGAGCCCTATATTAAAGAGGGTGAACTGATCTCGCTATTGGAAAACTACCAACACTCCAGCGAAGGGGTCTGGGCACTCTACCCTCATAACCGCCATCTATCCTCCAAAGTCCGGATGCTGGTTGATCATCTGGCAACACATTTAGTCTGAAAAAAAGCAGCCGCCAGATATAAAGATAACAAAGGCTAAACATAGACACTTTATTCTGCGCTCTTATCGTCATCTTCCGTGGGTTCACTACCCGACAGAGGAATATCGATAATAACCTGCAACCCACCTAAACGTGCCGCATGCAACTGCATTTTTCCACCATAGCTGCTCACGACTGCACGGCATATGGATAACCCCAGCGCATAATTATCACCCTCCGGGGTATCTTCCCGATAATCATTCAGAGTCATCGCCTTAATCTTTTCCGGCGCAATACCCGGACCATCATCGCTGACGATAATGGTCCAGAAGCCATGACTCTCCCTGATACTCAGCAACACTCTGGAGTTAGCATGCTGCCAGGCATTATCCAGCAGGTTGCCCACCAGTTCCAACATATCATCCCGGTCAAACGGAATAGCAAACTCCGGAATATGCTGCACCAGCTCGATCGCATCGCCCTCCCGCTTTCGATTTAATAGCTGCACCAGATAAGGCAGCTCCTCCTGAGGATTGAACAGATCGACCGGTGCTGGAGAACCGGAAATTTTCGCACGTCGTAACTCGCCATCAATACGCCGCTGTAGCTGAGTATATATCTGCTGCAGGCTGTCGCGGTTATCCTCAACCTCTGTCGCGGCAGCCAGCAGTTGAAGATGCTGAAGTGGCAGTTTTAATTCATGGGCCAGATTGCTGGTTGCGGTTCGTGAACGGCTTAACTGCTTCCTGGAATGATCAACCAGACGTTCAATCGCATCCGCCAGGGGCTGAACTTCCACCGGCACCCCTTTCGGCAAATTAAGCGCACCGTCAATTTTTCCCCGCAACAAAGCGGTTTGCATCGGTTTAAGCGTGGCAAACCCCCAGTGTAAAATGCGCCGTTGCAGCAACATGATCAACAGGCTTAAACCGACTAAGATGGTCAGCAGGGAATATTCATAGTCACGCTGTATAGCGATAAACGAGGTAATATCTTCAGCGACCCAGATGCTAAAGTCCCGTTCCTCTTTGCGAACGCCCTGCTGCCACACCATCCACCGTTCCTCACCAACCCCGGGAACCTGAAACTGTTGTTGCCTGCCCAGAGGGAGTAGTTCAACGTCAGGAGTGGTATCCCACAGACTGCGGGAACGTAACTGTCCGCCATCCCAACGCACCACAAAGTAATGACCACTTTTGACACGCTTGAACGCTTCGGGAACCTGGTGGTCATCGACCTGCCACCCCTTATCCGTCCACTTCAGTGCAGTGATGATATTTTCGACATCATCTCCCAGCCGGGAGCCGACATATTCATCGGTGATGCGGTTCATCGTCAGATGCAGCAACAACAGCAGACAGACAAACGCCGGTAGCATAAGGATCATCAGCCCTCGCCGAATCTGCTGCTCCAGAGACTGCCCAACCGAAATCATGATACTAGTCCTTCTGCCTGCAAACGGTTGTCCCTCCAACCGGATTGAGTACAGTGCGCAAGAAAGTACTGTAACTCCCGGGCATTATTATCAAAGTCAGGAACACGCATGACGATGACTCTCCTTATCGTTGCTCAACAGCTTACCGCATCAAATACATAGACATTGATGTGCCCATCCCAATGAAATACCTGTACCTCAACGGTAATTCTGCTCCAGTTCCAGTACCCGGCTACGACTGATTACCGAATGCAGAGCTAATAGCTGACCAAATAAAATAATTAAGCTCTGTTTCACCAGCTCAACCGCATAATCAGGATCTACACTATCCTGGAGGTAGGGGAAAACATTGTCAGAGAAGCACTGGCAAGATGAGATAGCTCATCACCACCTTTATTTTATTGTTTAAAGACAGTGTAGACTGGCTATTTTGAATGAAGCGTTAAAAACGAATAATTACGTGATAAACAGGAGAAAATAACGAAAACACAGGGGTGGAGAGTGGTAATAGGATAGTAAAAATTATGAATGGACAGAAACGCTGGGGGTATTGCTTCTGTCCACAGTGACAAAGCAGCGGAGCCTAGTCCTCAGTGGTCCTCGCGGTTTTGAGTGACATATAGCCGTTGGTGGTTCTGAGCAACGTGGCCAGATCATCCGCCTTGAGCGGTTTACTGAACAGGAACCCTTGCACCTCTTCGCAGGCGTATTGCTGCAGAAAAGCCAGCTGAGCCTCTTCCTCCACACCCTCTGCCGTAACGCTCAACCCCAGATTATGAGCCACGGCGATAATCGCCTGAGTGACCGAGGCATCGCCGGGGTCTGTGGTCACATGGGTAATAAAAGAGCGGTCCACTTTTAACCGGTCGATAGGAAAGCGCTTCAGATAGCTGAGACTGGAATAGCCGGTGCCAAAATCATCTATCGCCAGCTGCACACCCAGCGCTTTTAAGCGGTGCAGAGTCTCAACTGACCCTTCAACATCATCCATCAGCATGTTTTCAGTGATCTCAAGCTCCAGACAGTTAACTGGCAAGCCCGTGTCCTGCAACACCTGACTCACCAGTTTTTCCAGGTTTTGCTTGGCAAACTGACGCACGGACAGGTTAACCGCCACCCGGATGTGCGGCAGCCCGTCCAGTTGCCACTGCCGGGTTTGCCGACAGGCTTCACGCATCACCCATTCGCCAATAGGAGTAATCAGTCCGGTTTCTTCCGCGATGGGAATAAACTCAACCGGCGAGACAAAACCCAGCTGGAGGCTGTTCCAGCGCAGCAGAGCTTCAACCCCGACGATTCTACCGCTGCGCATATCAACCTGAGGCTGATAGTTAAGTGACAACTCATTCGTTTCAATGGCATGACGCAGATGACTTTCCAGTTCCAGCCGACGCTTAGCCACGACATTCATCGACTTCACAAACAGCTCATAGCCATTTTTACCCGTATGCTTTACATAATACATAGCGGCGTCGACGTTTTTCATCAGGCTGTCTACGTTTTCCCCATGATGGGGAAATATAGCGATGCCAATGCTGGGAGTAATCACCACCTCATGACCGGCAAGGTCAATTGAAAGGCCTATCGATTCGAGAACCCTGCGGGCAACATTTTCAGCATCCCGAATCTGATTAATCTCCGGTAGCAAAACGGTAAACTCATCACCGCCAAACCGGGCCACCAGTGGGACCCGGACCTGCCGATCTTTATTGTGCGTGTACAGATCAACACGGTGGTCTAAATCGGTTTGCTCAGCAGCACCCGCGTCTGAGTCATCACTGATCCGGTCGGTATAACGAACACTTTGCGTCAATCGTTGTGCCACCTCCTGCAATAACAGATCACCAATGCCGTGACCAAAGGTATCGTTAATTCGCTTAAAATTATCCAGATCAAGAAACAGTACTGCGCCAAGGCCTCCTCTGCGTTCGGCCTGATCGATTGCCAACTGCACCCGATCACAGAAGACACTGCGGTTTGACAGGCCTGTCAGGCTGTCGAATCGCGCCAGTTTCAGTACCTGATCCTGTGCCCGCTTCAGCTCAGACACATCCAGCATAGTTCCGGCAATAATCGTGGCATTGCCCTGATCATCACAAAAAACCTCAGCCTGATGCTGTACATTCTTAACATCCTGCCCGGCCAGACTGATACTGTGATTAATCCCGGACATAAAGCCGGAGTAACGACAGTTCAGCAGTTGTTTGAACCAGTGTCGTAGCTGCGGCCTTTCATTCGCAGGAACACAACGTAAAAAGGTGCGCATACCGGTCTGAGTCCGCCCCCGTTTACCACCCAGCAGTTGGTAAAACTGATCCGACCAGTAGATCTCCCCGCTTTTCAGATGCCACTCCCAGTTGCCCAGCCGGGCAATCCGCTGAGCATTACCCAGGCGCGTTTCACTCTTCTGCAACTGGCGCAACTGTTCAGTAGTATTGCTGGCACGAATCATATAATTGAGACGGTGTCCGAGCACCTTCCAGTTGAAGGGTTTTGAGACAAAATCGGTGGCTCCGGCAGCATAGGCCTGCCGGACGGAATCGATATCATCCTGGCCAGTTGCCATCAGAATCGGCACCAATTTTCCACAGGGCATACTGCGCAACTGACGACAGACATCAAAGCCGTTAAGACCCGGCATCTCCACATCCATCAGAACAATATCTGGTTGTGCCTCCTGAAAGGTCTGCAGCGCAATAACGCCATTATCCGCTAACAGAACCTCAAACCCCTCTTGTTCGAGTGAGTGGGTGGCCAGTATCCGGGCGGTGAGATCATCATCAACCACCAGCACCCGGAACGGGGTCGGCCTGTTATCATTTACGTCCGTCATGCGCGCCTTCTGTCTGTCTGATGGTCATCAATATCTGTTCGGCCTTCTGATACTCACTCTCTATCTCTTGCAACAATACTGGCGCCTGCTCCAGCACCCCATCCCGGCCAACCTTTTCCAACGCTTTACATAGCTCCGCCAGCGTCGTCGCACCAAGGTTATAACTACTGGATTTGAAACTATGTGCAGCAACTCTCAGCATCTCAGGATTCTGCTCTGACAATGCGACTGTCAAGCGACTCAGATCATCAGGGGATTTTTCCAGATAGGCATCAATAATTTTGCGCAGAAAAGCACCATTAGCATCCATCTCAATTAGCTGCGATATCACATGTTCATCGATGACCGCTTTATCGAGGGAAAACGGCCGGTCGGTATAGCTAATCGGGTGATCAGCCTCGGTGGAGGTAACACCGGTATCGTCCGTTACACTCTTCGGCAACCAGTGTTTGAGAATATGCGTAATCTGTTGTTTATCAAACGGTTTTGCCAGATAGTCATCCATCCCCGCTTGCAGACAACGCTGACGGTCATCCGCCATCGCATTCGCGGTGAGCGCGATAACCGGTAGACGGGGACGTTGCTCCGTGGCTTCCCGTTTGCGAATCTCGGTGGTCGCCTGATAGCCATCCATCTCCGGCATCTGACAATCCATCAACACCAGCTGATAGTCATTCTCGCAGATCATCTTTAACGCCTGCACTCCATTTGCGGCGAGATCAACACCTACACCTAATCCTCTGAGGGTCTGCAGTGCATACTCCTGATTTACAGGATGATCCTCTACCAGCAGTATATGCCCCTCAATACCCCCCTGGGCAGACAGGGGCTCAAGCTCAGACAGTTCCGATTCAGGCAGCAGGTCAGTTTTCGCTAGCTTCAAACCAAACCAGAAGGTGGTGCCTCGACCCGGCTCGCTGGAAAAATCTATCGACCCACCCATCATCTCAATCAGCTGTCGAGAGATCGCCAAGCCGAGCCCGGTGCCACCATAGTTTCTCGTTGTGGTGTTATCAGCCTGAGCAAAGGATTCAAAAATCATACTCTGATGTTCAGGGGAGATGCCCACACCGGTATCCGCAACCCGTAGCTGAAAAGAGATATCCTGATCGGTCTCTTCAAACACCACCGCGGTGACTTTAATTGAGCCATCCCGGGTAAATTTAATCGCATTACCGATCAGGTTGGTGAGCACCTGACGCAACCTGACAGTATCGCCTATGATAACGATGTTCAGCTCAGGGGGCAGATTACAGGTCAGAGTCAGCCCCTTCTTTTGCGCCTGAAGATTAAGAATTGCAACCTGAGTCTGAATCAGCTCGGCCAGATTCAGTGGCCGGTAATCCAGATGCAATTTCCCCGCTTCAATTTTGGAGAAATCGAGAATGTCATTGATGATCTCCAGCAAACCTTCGCCGGAATAGCGAATCATCTGTATAAAGCGTCGTTGCTCATTGGTCAGATCGGTATCCAGCACCAGATCGGTCATTCCCAGCACACCATTCATCGGCGTACGGATCTCATGACTCATGGTTGCCAGAAACTCACTTTTCGCTTTACTGGCATCAATCGCAATCTCTTTCTCTTTATGCACCTGTTGAATGGTGCACCTGATCGCCTTTTCCATAAACAGAAATGATTCTGCCAGACGGCCAATCTCATCGGGGTTTTTCCGTGCCAGCCTGAGTATTTTCTGACTCTGTTCGCCGGGACGAATAAAATCCTGATCAGGCAGTGATTTGGCATAAGATGCCAGACTATTAAGCGGTGCTGCCATGCGGAAAACAAGAATAAACGCAGCACTGATACTGGCCAGAAATATCAATCCGATAATCAGGCTCTGCTGAGCCACCACCGCCCGACCCGGTGCCGCAATCTCTTCAACCGGCACCACCACTGCGGAATACCAGTCAAACGCTTTAAAATAACTGAAGAAAATCTGTACCTGCCGCCCCCCGGTAAACGCACTCTGATGGCTGACAGAGTCGGCCCCCCGTTTATCCGCGGCAATAATCTGCTCCAGTACCCCCGCTTTATTCCAGTCGAGATCATCCGTCGAAATCGTTTCACTCAGAGTCTGTCTGGGAGGCTCAATCAGTATTTTTCGATCTCCCGTAAACAGAATTGCATAGCCAGTCTCAGCAACCTGAAGTTTATTGAAGGTCAGACGCAGCGCATCCACAATACGGTTCATCTGTTTCTGGCTCTCCTCCTCGACATCCGCAAAGCTGACAATGATCCCCATGGTCCAGCCCCAGTTTGCTAACGGAAGAAAATAGCCCATATACCGCCCGCCCTCGGGCTCACCGGGCTTGTGCCAGAAAAAGATACCGCTGTCACCCTCAGGTTTTAACTGGTCAAAACGCATCGCCTGATGTATCTGGCGTCCCTTAAGGTCTCGCAAACCCGCTATCGAGGTATCGGTAAGCTTCGAATCAGTTGACCCCACAATAACCCCATCCCCACCAAACAGGATCAGGTCACCATTATTAAACGTCACATCCGACAGCCATTGGCGAGCAATCTCTTTAGCAGCATCTTCACTGAGCAGACCCTTCGCCGAGACCCCGGCATAGCTATCCAGAACCGTCTGTCCCAGACGTGTCAACTGACGCATATCCGCTTTGATTTTACTGAGAATATCTACCTTTTCGCTGATCAGCTGCTCATACCCGGCACGGATATTCAGATCAGCCAGCTGCAGCACGTTGCGCGCAGATTTCTGCTCTGCCACCAGCATCGCCTGCCCCACATCCCGCTGGGTGAAATACATCACCCCGGCTGCAGTACACAACAGCACTGCAACAATCAGGGCGATAATTTTAAATTTGAAACTGGACAACATACTCAGTACTCAAGGTTGCTCTATTTGCCAGTAAAGCTGGTCAGCTGCGGCTAAAAGTTCTGCATTCAGGTAAAGCCCAATCTGCTCTGCCGTTTTCAGGTTAAGGGTTATCCGGTTTGCCTCTGCCGAATGATTCTCTAATGACGCAGGCTCGGCGCCCTTCAAGATACGTATTGCAACATCAGAGAGTATCTTGCCCTCATCTATAAACCCTTCGGACTGCGACAGGCTCATCAGATACCCCTGTTTCACTTCACGCTGACCATACTGTGAAAAAGTTGGAATACGATGCTGATTAGCAATCTCCACCAGCACAGGAATGGTTTCATCATTAACCCCACCCTGTGTCGTCACATAGAGCGCATCGACCCGCTCGGCGAGATCGCTGAAACAGCCAATCACCGAATCGTTAGCCTGCTCCTGATCGGTTACATCACTTTGGGTGAAGCAGCTAATCACTTTGAAGCCTCTTTCTTGAGCTAACCTCTCGATCATCTCAATTGAAGCGTAACTTCTGCCTTCAAAGCTGTCTTCATAGGCGACCCCCAGAGCTTTAAAGCGAATAAGGTCGTGAAACAGGGAGACCTGGCGCTCATAACGCTGTGGGTCCTCGGTAACATAGATATGCTCATAGGCCTCCCCCTGATCACGAATAAGACCTAAACTGCGGGGATCGTTAACAGACACCACCATGGTCGGAACAGAGTGACGATCAACGGCCATATCGACCCCCGCCCAACTGCCCATGGCTAACAGCAAGTCGACCTCTCCATGCTGATTTAACCGGGTTATAACCCGTTCATGCAACTCCACCCGATAGCCCCGGTCCCAGCCTGCGCTATAAAAACCATCCGACAGAAACTCAAGGTAATCGCTATGCGCAGTCTCTGTTAGCCAATGCCACAGATCCCAGGCGGTTGTCAGCTCATTGGGAATAGTCTGTGGAGCGATCCACCCCCGTGCCATCAACCCCTCAGCAGTGGCCTTCAGATATTGGTAATAATCATAATATTCGCCCCCCTGATAGTAGGCCACACGCCATTTCTGGCCTTGATTAAGCATAGGAGCGTCACCCAACTCGGCCCCATGAAGCGCAACCCCTGACAGTAGCAAAAGCATCCCTGCCAGCCAGGCACACAGCCTCTTCTTTCCTCGTTTAACTATCATCGCCAGTACTATGTCCTTGATATGGCTTTATTCTGCAGGAATTTCCCGGTAGACCTCATCCGCGGCACCCAGCAGCAGTAACGGCGGATTAAAACCAACGATCTCAGCCGTTTTCAGATTTACCGCCATGCGCGGTGGTTCTTCAAACAGCTGCGTCAGTTGATTAGGCAGAGCGCCGTTAAATACTTTAGCAAATGTAGATGCGTGAAATTCACCCACATAGCGGAATCCCGCCTGGGACAGACTCAGCAACAATCCTTTTTTTACCTCTTCAGAGCCGGACTGTGAAAAGGTTGGCACCCGATATTCATTGGCAATTTTGACCAACTGACCAATACTATTTCCGTTCACTCCTCCCTGCACGGTCACATAGATAGCGTCAGCCTCTGATGCCAGTTTACGAAAACAACTCACTACACTCGCCTCAGCGCGAGCAGTGTCACTAATATCACTCAGTGTGTGACAGCCAACAACTTCGAAGCCCCGCTCGCGGCTCAGTTTTTCAATTACATCCAGGGCAGCGTAACTGCGCCCATTTTTGGTGTCTTCATAAGCAACACCGAGTTTTTTGAAGTTGACGATATCATCAAAAACCCTCACCTGGCGGTCATAACGGTTAGGATCAGCCGTGGCATGAACATGGTCATACCCTGAATCGCTAACACTTTTGATTATCCCGCTGGACAGCGGATCACTGGTGGATAAAACCATTGTCGGAGTATGGTGGCGGTCATTAGACAGAGATTTACCTGCCCATGTCCCCATCGCGATCATCAGGTCGATATCTCCCTGATTGAGACGATCAATAACCGTCTCAGTTAGCTGGGCACGTGTGGTTTCGTCCCACTGCGCGGAATAGTGGGCATCTGCGACAAATTCAACATATTCACTTTGCACCCCCTGCTGCAGCCATTGCCATAACTGATCTGTCTGCTCCCCTTGCTGTGCGGGGATTTCTGTTTTTTTAATCCAGCCCAGCTGCATCAACCCTTTGACGGTTTCGACCAGTATTTTCTGATAGTCGACATACTCGCCACCCTCAAAATAACCGATTCTCCAACGCTCACCGTTATGCGTCACCGGTGCGGTTGAAAAGATCCCTTTGTCACCTGCCTGGGCTACAGGCATGATTAACAGCCAGAGCAACACCAGACCAAAATACTTAATAGATCGCATATCCTCTCCTATACGCTTACAGGAACATTATTTTTTTGTATACGCCCGTTTAAAACAGAATAACATTAACTCAGCCGTCTTAAAGCGACTTTCGCTGAAAGTAAATCCCACTGATCTATCATCAATGGCTTAAGCCAGTGGTCTCCCAATTGCCCGGTCGGCATAACATCAGCGACGGTTTCTGCCAGTGAGGCGTAATGCGCATCACGCAGATTGATATTTGCGATCAACTCAAGCTCCGCCGCGGTGATTGCACCACTGCTCAGTATCTCAACCAGCCCCGCTGGCAACAAAGTATCAGCCTCTGCAACCATAATCGCCTGCATACCCGATAGATAACTGTCGGTAACACTCGCTGAAATCTGCACTGCTAGTTCAGCCAGATCATGCTGCTGCAACACCTCAGCAACACCCGTCTGCATCTGCGGCAGATACTCTGCCTGATAATACCCCCCCAAACAGGTCACTCCCCGTGCCAGCGCGATAACCAGAAAACAGCTGAACACCGAGGGCATTAGCCGCCCATCACGCAAAGCCTGAGAAAGCGCCGTGGGCTCCAGGCTATAGTGATACTCCTCACCATTATCATCACAGCCTAATAATATTGGCTGACCCAACCGTTCACTTAACATCAGTGGAATCCGGCGAAAACGACTATCAACACCCCAGAAACCAAAGGTGCCACAAGCCGACGTTTTCAGCGGTTCGGCTGAATGCCTGTCGGCCCAACGCTGTTCCAGCAACGTCCGGCTCCAGCATCCGGAAATAGTATCCAGTCGTTGGAAGAGCGTTGTTATCAGCGGCCCGGCAAATAACACCGAGGCAAGACTGTTATCGTGCTGCAGGTCTTTAAGCAATAACCCTTCGGCCAGCTTCTCCAGCTCAATAGTCACCAGATCAGGCATAGTAGCAGAGGAGCAGAAGAGTCGAGTCCAGATACGCTGGTTTAAGATCACAGATTGGGCAGAGTAGCGCTTCTGCGACACCACATCTTCAGCCAGATATTCACTCTCCAGAAGGTTCAGCAACGTCTCAAACAGCACAGGATTCAGCGCTTTTTCCACCATTCCACGCACCCGCTTAGCCGCCTGCTGTATCATCGACCGGTCAAGCCCTTTAACCCGCGCGACCGGTTGACGCCTCAGCTTATTGGAAAACAGAGGCACCCTTAATGGCCAGTTAGCCCCATTGCTATCACAGCCATAAAGCAGAGCCCCTCGGGGATAGGTAATATTATCCAGAGGGATATTCGCACAGGAAAATACCGGGATGGTAGTCACCCCTTCAATCTGCCGTTTAGCCAGCCCAAATAGCAAGCTGCCCTGAACCGACTGGGCAAAAAAATCAACCCCATGATGGTTGGTTGTCAGTGCAACCGGATGTTGCAGAAAATCGGCGGCAGCACGTTCTGCCATCTGTTCACCCAACAGAGGAGCTATATATTCGTACATCACTTCAGCCACATCTGAGCGCGACTGATAACTCTGCTGACTGACTTCACAGATCTGCTGAAGATATTCAGACACCGAACAATCACCGGATGACGTCAACACCCTGTCAACCACCGGAACCTGTTTACGCACCGTGTTGAGCAACTGCTGAGCCATACCCATCGCTGGAGCGACCTGCCGGTTATTCATTAGAAACGGCCTTAACCTGAGAGGTCATTCGAACCTTTGGCGCCCAGGTAAGCACAGCAAACAGAACCGCTGTAATCAGATAGGCCGCACCAAACAGCATCACTCCGTATTCGATATCAGCCATGGCTATTATGCTGGCAAACAACACGGGGCCGAGCATCTGGCCGATGCGGCTGCTGGAACGGAATATCCCCATCGACTTACCCTCACCATACTCGGTGGTAACCGGCTGCTTCAGGACAAACGCGCTCTGGGAAGATAACACCAGACAGTTGGAAAGCCCCAGCAACAGAATCGCCAGAGTAACCGCCATAACCCCATCAAATACAGTGAAAACCATAAAAGCTAAACCACCCAGCAGACAGCCGAGGATGATCGGGATGCGCTTCGTTTCACTCAGATCAGCAAAACGGCCGATAGCAGGGCCAAATAGTGCGAGAATCACGCCAAACAGCATCAGCACCTGACCAATGGAGGCATCATCAACCCCAGCCCGGTTAAGGTAAACCGGACTAAAATAGTTAAGAAAACCGACCACCGCGATTGACGCGGGCATACTACTGAACAGCACCGCCGCCAATACCTGACGATCACCGAGAAACCTGATAAAGGAGGTCGCTGTGCGCGGTGTTACACTGTCTGTCTGCTGCACGTCCGGCGATTTCGGGGCAACCGGGACCGGCGTCAGCACTAACCGGCCATAGAGCATCACGCTGAACACGATAAAGGCACCCAGCAGAAATACCGGGCCATAACCAAACTGATCGGCGAGAACAGCTCCGGTGGCGGCACCACATATACTGCCGGAGTAGAGCCCGGCAAACAGATGCGCCAGCCCCCGGGATTTATTCCGATTATCCGTTTGCCGAATAACGTAACTCTGGGACGCTAACAACGTCAGACCATAACCGAACCCTAATATCCCCCGGGAGAGAATGAACTGCACGGCATCGGGTGCCAACCAGGAATAGAGACAGCCCAGCCCGGTCAGAGCAAGGCCGGTATAAAACGGAGGCTTCCAACCCTGTTTGTCCAGCCACACACCACACAACAAAATCGCAACGCCAACGCAGAAAAACTCAACCGATATCGGCAAGCCGATCAACAGGTCCGGACTGAATCCGCTAAAACTGCGGGGCAGCGCTTCCATATGCAACGGAATAAACGCCATCGACAGATCGATGCCAAACAAAAACAGGAAGATCGCTGGCCGCATCTGCTTATAACGTTCAGAACCCTGCAGCTGGTAACGGCAGCGGCTCTGTTGCAACACAGCCAGTTCCAGTGACACCAGAAACGAAATTAATATAACCGTCGCCAGATCAAACAAATTGAGGTCAACATTACCAAACCAGACATGCTGCAAACTAAGTAACAGTAGTGAAACGCTACTCAGCCCTATCATCAGCCGACTGACATCTCTACCGCTCAGAGGGTTCATATGACGGCGGTAGAGCAGCACAAGCATCAATAACAGCGTTGAGACCAGCGTCGCAGCGGCCCCCCAACCCGCTATCGATTTTAACTGGATATCAAATTCCCCGCGCTGATAGGCGGCAAACAGCAGAAAAACCGCCAGTGCCTGCACACACCACAGCTGCAGGCCGCCAGCGAACAGCCGTCTGATCGGTCCGGCATCGCTTAAATTATCCCTCATGAGGTCAGCCTTTTAAGCTCAGCCGGGTCATCCTGCTGAGCAGAGAGGTGTTCAACCACCGGATGACTGACAGATAACAACCGATAAACCCCATCAAACAGCAGCACAGGGCCACTTGCCAGCGACCACCCGCTATCAGTGCGATGTATTCGAATCTGCGCCTGTTTGTCGTGCCAACGGCAACGGTGTGGCAGAACATCAATCTCATCCAAATCCAGCTGATTTATCTGACTATAAACATAAGCGACACCCAATGCGCCGGTACCGCAGGCAAGGGTTTCCCTGTTTATTCCCCGCTCAAAACAGCGATTCTCAATCACGCGGGAGCTTTGTTGACGAGCCAGATTGACATTAATACCGGCGGGAAATAACGTTTTATAGTGGTTATTAAGGTACTGTCCGATATGCTCCACCAGCCAGGTACCAAAACTTTCACGGCGATCTTTGACTGGCCACTGGTCAGAACTGCTGAAAATGTAATCGGCCAGTTCAGGGATGGAGAAATCAATATCCGGAAAGATCACTAAATGGGGTTCACCGGTAAACACCAGATGCGCTTTGATTTTCAGTTGGGTTGCATTGCCGACATTACGCAGATCACCTGCACGAAAGCGGATAATGATCTCCGGGTAAAGGTCAATATTCGGACTGAAGGCAAGTGAGTGCCCAAACGCAGCCAGTTCAACCGGTGTTCGGCGCGGGTGTCCGAGATTAACCCAGCCGCCCTGCTGATCACTTCCCGCACCAATCTGAATAACTTTCGGGGTATGTAAGGGAATTTCCGTCAGGATAGAGGCAGAAAACACACCATGCTGATTCAAAAGATGACTGGCAACACACATTAAGCCATTACCGCAACACAAAGCTTCTTCACCATCCGGCTCAAACATGCGAAACAGATAATCTGCCTGATCGGCTTCCGGCTGCCGGTGCCAATAACCTCTTGAATCAGCAATCGACTTTAATACTTCGACACTGCAACGCTGAATAACCAGCAGGTTATCGCAGCCGACGCCAAAGCTGGTATTGGTCGCCTGAAAAGCAAACCGCGACATCTCAGCCTCGGAGAGCAGAGGTTGCTCCGTTGCATCAACAATAACAAAGTTATTACCGCATGACGTGTACTTCACAAACGGAACTAATTTCATTTCAGGTTCCCGATAGCGTTGATTAGGTATTTCAAATCCTGACCTGACCTGAGCGGGTCTGCCGGGATTACAGCTTGTGAAACACCCTGACACCGGCCGAAACGGAACAAACGTTTCTGACATAGAAGAGGTTCTACCAGGGTCAATTCAAAGATGACAAAAAAAACCAAACAAGTGTTTAAATTATTATTTGAGCAGCAATCTACCATCTGCTCACACAACAAATCAAATAATGAGATACCCAAAACGGCGACAGCATTCGGCTAACGATGCTGTCAATCGCACCATCATGGAGATGATATTCAAAATAGAACTCTGTAAACCGTTGCATTCGAAAAGCCCCGGAATGGGCTGAATGAGAGACTAACGTCAGAAGCGCTGCTGAATCCTGCGGGACAAAAGGTCAACCAGGATATTCATCATCGCAGCAATCAGAATCAGCAGCAGGGCAACATCGAAGCGGATCTCCTGGATCGCGCTATCAACATAAAAACCGATGGTTTGAATGCCCAGAATTCCGAGGATAGCGGTCTCCCGCATAATCACTTCCCAGCGATAGAGCATAAAAGATAAAAACGCCGGATAACTGCGCGGCAGAAGTTCATAAAAATAACGGTCGACACGTCTGCCAGGGGCATCCGCTCTAAGTTGTATCTCATTGCTATTACGCCCGGTCAGATAACCGATCAGGGCGCCATTATGAATGGCCAGCGCGATCACCGCAGGAAGCATAGAGGGCCCCAGCAACTGCAATAATATGTATGCCAGCAGGTATTCCGGGGTAGAACGTGCCACCACCAGTAAAATATGGCCAGGAAAACGTCCGGCAGGACCAAAACAGTGACGGCTGATCAATGGAAAAAGCAGCAGCGCACACAATCCGGTCACCACCAGCGCAATCTGTGATAACAGTAATGTATTCCAGATTCCGGGGAGCGCCTGATCAATAAAAATAGTCCCAGCCCACTCTCCCAGAGAGTGCAGTGTTGCATCATCACTGCGCAGAGGAGCCGGAATAATATCCTGGGAGAAGAAGCGCCCGACATTACCCCAGATAATCGGCATCCCCGAGCCCATAAAAAAAGGCGCTCCCAGTAAAAACAACGGCAGAGTCCAGCGTCTGAGCCAGAATTTTTTGGTCGCAATTAACAGATAAAACAGAATCATCAACGCCGCAACCTCAGGGTAATATCCCTGAGAAAAGGAGGATTCCAGATAGTATCCAAGCGTAGGCAGTCCGACGAAGCCCAAAATCGCGCTACTGCGAATACCACACTCAAGACGATATGAGGTGTAACTGACCAGATGGGGCCAGGCCTGCGGTAAACGGGTAAACAGCAACGCACTGAGAAAACCACTGCCTGCGGGCAAGGCATCGGTGGGCTGTTTTGGAGCCTGATCAAGAATCTCCGCATACATGCGGGCAAAAACACCTGCATAAGGAACCGCGATCGCCAGCAAACCCGTTAGCGGATGAAGACCAAAAAACTGCAAAAAAATCAACGCCCAGAATAGCTCATGAATCGAGCGCATCAGCGCACAGGTCGCGCGGACAAAGGTGTTATGAAACGCTAACGACAGCAGAAAGCCACACACCACCGCCAGCGCCACACCCGCAAAAGCAAAGGCCAGTGTGGCCAGCAAAGCTTCGACCACCAGGGTCGAATCCATAAGACTTGGAGAGATAAAACCCTGCAACAAGCGCCCCAGATCGGTCCAGGGATCAAGACTGGAAACCTCAAGGTCGGCAAATGGCAGACAGATCAGCGCAACCAGCACAAACCACAGGCCGGTTCGGACACCACCGGGCCAACGATAGCGTGGCGCAGACAAGGTTTTAGTAGAACTCATTCAAAGCACTGACTGTCAGCCGATCAGCTCGTTCATCCAGAACAAGCTCGCCATTCTGGATAGCGATAATTCGCTGGCCATAGCGCAATGCCCGGTCAACATCATGCAGGGTGATCACGGCGGTGGAAAAATGCTGCCCAAGCAGTGACATCACCCGATCAGCTTCCGGACCATCCAATGCAGAAACAGGCTCATCCGCAAGCAACACCGAGGCGTTCTGAAAAAGAGCCCGGGCGACGGCGACACGCTGCTGCTGGCCACCGGACAACTCCGCGACCGCAGCGAAACACTTATCGCTTAACCCTAACCGCTCAAGCAGGGGCAAAATTTCAGCGACCCGTGCTGCGGCAGGCAATACCAGGTTGCGAATATTGTGAAAAACACTGTAGCGGGATAAGCGCCCCATATAAACGTTATGGAAGACACTCAGGCTTTCAACCAGGCCCAAACCCTGCGGAATCAGAGCGCATTCGCTCCGATTCGTGGTATAGATATGATTCAGCAGGGTTGACTTACCACAGCCACTTTTGCCCAGCAGAATGAGGTGCTCGCCAGCCTGAATATCCAGACTGACAGGCCCCAAGACCTGCTGGCCACTGTAACCCAGCGAATCACTTTGTATCGCCAGTGCAGACATTAATCCAGCAAACCTACCTGTTTAGCGACCTTACGGACAGGCTCAAAGTCATCATTGGATGCCGGAATAAAGCCTGCACGGGGAAAGCTGGCCAGCAGTTCAGGATCATTCATTCCTAGCAGCCTGTCGGACTTCCATCCGACGGGTGTGATTTAAGAATACAGTCAGAGACAGGGCCATCAGGAATCATTT
>NZ_CAKZLP010000058.1 GCF_937127095.1 uncultured Amphritea sp. | reverse complement strand
TGGCGCGTGGTCAATATCGGCAATTCGGACAGTGTGCCGCTCACCAGCTTTATCACAGCAATCGAGGTCGCAACGGGGATCAAGGCACAGCAGAACCTGATGCCGATCCAGGCCGGCGATGTGCCCGCAACCTGGGCAGATGCCGCGCTGTTGCGGCGGCTGACAGGCTATGCGCCAAAAACCGACGTGACAGAGGGGGTCGCGCAGTTTGTCGACTGGTACCGCAGCTACTATGGGGATCACTCTCCCTAGCTCAGGATCTGGCCTTATCGCAGCACAGACATGAAGGCTGGTTCCGCCCCTGGTGCCAGGTAGACAGCAGACAATCTGCCCGTTGCATAGGCCCCGGTATCAATTGCAATCCTGCGCTGCGCCACCTTGGCGCGATCCTGTATCACATGGCCATAGGCCACCCAGATGCCATCCCGGCGCGGGATCTTGTCAAAATCGGGATGCCCCCAGGCCAGAACAGCCGGATCTTGATCCTCCGGTGCCACCGCAGGGTTCGCCCCGGCATGGGACACCAAGACATTGCCCGACAGGTAGCTGGGCAAAAGCTGCGTCACAAAATCCAGCAGCTCTGTCCCCAGTGCGGCCAAAAGCGCATCACGGCAGTCTGTCAGGCCTTCGCGGGTCGCACTGGCGGGACCACTGGCAATGCCAAAAGAGGCCAGCGTCTGCACCCCGCCATGCTGCAGCCAGCGGGGACCATGGCGGCTGGGGTCAGCCAGAAACCGCAGCATCATGTCTTCATGGTTGCCCCGCAGGCAGATCAGATCCGGCCGATCAGACAGAAAGCGCAAGACCCCGGCGCTGTCTTCTCCGCGGTCAATATAATCCCCCACCAAAACCACCTCTGCGTCAGAGGGCAGCTTGGCCAACAGATCCTGCAACAGGCCCAGGGATCCATGCACATCGCCAATCACGGCCAGGGGGCGGTCCGGGCAGGGCAGAGTCTGGCGCCGCGCACCGCCCAGTCTGTGCAATAGATTGGGTAGCATGGATCAGGCTCACCTCTCCCGCAGCGCCCTTGCGAGGCAACAAAAGGAAAAGACCCGCCAGGGGTCTCTTTCCCTCTCTCAAATACGCGCCAGAGAGAGGCGGTGCAACCGGGCCCCGGCCCTGTCGGCCCTCGAGGCCAGTCTCAGGCCTTGCCGCAGGGTTTCACGCCCATTCGGATCAACTCTGACCCCTTGATCTGCTAATTAAAAGTATCCGTTAAACTGGGGGAGCTTCATTATGACCCCATTTATTTAGGCGGAATCATTTTTAGAAGACCGCTATTTACGCAAAAGAATAAAAACAATAAGACAACACCAATGTAAAAAACGGACTTTGTTAACGCTTTATGATCAAACATCCCTTTGAACCATAGTGAGTAAAAGAAACTGAGCAAGAAAGCCAATCCTTTTAAACAGTAGACCATTGATATAATCAAGCCTAACAGCATGAAAAATTTTACAATCATACTCGAGTCACTCTAGCATATCGCTTTGTTACAACCTGAATCATATATACCGCCATTGAATAATGATCTAACTGAGAAAACTGTAGCTGTCGTTCGACCACCTGATAGAGAATATCCGCCACCCCAAGATATACTTTGATATGACTGACCACTATCTGAAAGTGAGCCCTGTACTCTGACAATACCTAGACCTGCTTCTATATATGACCCAGACCCCGCATAATCTTGAAGAGTTCCAGTACCAGTCTCGTACTCGACATATGCGCCAAATCCACTACCAATGCCTGCAGATGCCTCTCTTGAAAATACTATCCCCATATCCCCCCCAAAACCAGAGGAAGAATCACTCGCTATTCCAACAGTGAATGATAAATCAGAGCCCCCAGAATCCCCACCGAAGTCCTCGATAACTTGTGCAGGTATAGTTACTGAAAGCTTCAGCGCAGAAAAAGTCTGTTGCATTTTTTTAAGATAATTCTTTCCTGGATTCGTGGCTATCTGATTAACCACATACTGCAATGAACTAGTCACTGCACCATTAGCAAATTTACCACCACCGATGACTGAGGCCGTACCACCAACAGCAGCACTGGCGAGAACACCACCGACTTGGTTCTCTCCGGCTATAGTCTGAATCCGTCCCGATACCGACTTTGTAAATGCAGAACTAAGGAAACCACTGCTAAACTTACCGCCTTGAGCCTTAGAGCTTATGCCACCTACAACACCGTGCGCAAGCACCCGGCCAGCCGTCACATCACCAACACTCCCGAAGGCACTGCTCGCACCAATAAGCCCACCTGCGGCACCCGTTAGTGCACCGATAGTGGCGGCTTTCAAATCTCCGCCACTAGCGACTAACCCTCCAGCAAACCCAGCTGCTGCACCACCTATGACATTTGCGGTGACTAACGAGCAGGAAGTACCAACATTTGCTAGCGCCCATCCCTGAACAGCTCCAAATGTATAATAGGTGACTACCGCCGCTACAATAACCCGCCAATACTTCTTAACAAACTTAACCGCATTGCTCACAAACTTCTTAATACTACGGAAAAGCTTCTTAAAAAAGAATCCACTCGGATCGGTATACTTCAGCGGATTGTTCATCGCGTAGCGGTTCAGGTTTTGAGTCGCATACGGTGCTTGCACATTCGGATCCGCACTCAAGAACCGTCCCAGCTCCGCATCATAGACCCGACCGTTCATATGGATCAGACCCACATCATCCAGATGCTCATGGCCAGTAAAGCCGCGGTTGGTCAACACGGGGATCAGATTGACGCCCGCCGTGGCTTCACGCCAGTTATTCTGGCGGCGACCACCGAAAGGATCAAAACTCATCCGGTCGACGATATTACCCACCGCATCGGTAATGGTGTCGACACTGCCCAGGTTATCTTTGTGCAGATAACGGGTTTGCGGCGCTTTCACTGCCCCCAGACTATCCAGCCCAGAGCTGTGGGGCGGCGCAGTGGGTTGAAACGGCAAAGGCTAAAAACGTTGATGGTGCTGCTGCGCTGGAGATGTTCCGCTCACTGGCTAAGTAACGTCAATAAATAGGCGCTGCTAAAGAGTGTCTTTGAAGAGGGCTTTTGAAGGGTGCCTGTCAGTCAATTTTCATCTAAATTGTCTGCCAGGCCCTTTTTTGATTCAGGCCGTCTGTTTTAGTCAGTCCGTTGCTGGCTGTTGTCCAGTTGCCGGATTAACCCGTAAAGTGCAGCGATATAGGGCACCTCTTTACTCAGTTTTTGCGCAATTTCATATACCACGCCAATCAGAGCCATATATTCCAGCGGCCGTCCCGCTTCAATATCCTGCAGCATTGAGGTTTTGAACGCGCCAAGTTTACGGGTGGTTGTGTTTCGCTCTTCGGGCGTCTGCTCAACAACACAGCCAATCAGATTGCCGATCTCCAGGGCCTCGTGCATCGCTTTGCAGCAGAACTGATTCACCAGTGGGTCATCAAGTATGTGATCAGCTGTCGCGCGGGTCAGGGCGGAGACCGGATTCATGGTCATGTTGCCCAGTAACTTGTGCCAGATATCCCGTTGAATCTCTTTGGACACCTCAATATTGAATCCGCCACGTTGTAACAGGTCTGCAACCTGTAGAGTTGATTCTGACAGCTCGCCACTGGGCTCGCCTATGATCAGGTTATTGCCCATATTTAAACGGATAATGCCTGGAGAAACTGCGGCGGCGGCAAGGTGAACGACACAACCGATAATCTGATGACTGGGAACATAGTTGCGTAGATCACCATCAGGATCGATCGTGCGCAAAACTGCATCTTGTGGTGCATTTGGCAGACCATCAAAGAACCACCAGGGGACGCCATTCATCGCCAGAAGGACGCGTGTGTGTTCGCCGATAAGGGGTTTAATTCTTTTGATGATTGGATTCATCGATGGTTGTTTAACCGCGATAACGATCAGGTCCTGAGCGTCGAGGTTATCCGCTGAGGACGCCGCCGTCACCGGATAAAAACGGGTTTGATCATGTTCTGTCAGTCCAACCCCGTTTTGCTGCAGTGACTGCAGAGTATCGCCCCGGCCAATTACTGTAACAGTTTCCCCGGCAGCACCGAGTCGTGCTGCAATGAGTCCACCGATGGCACCTGCTCCGTATATACATACTTTCATGACGGGGTCCTGCTCAGATTAACGTTTATAGGATGGGTCCTGCTTTTCTACGATTCGTTTCATCGCTGCAAATACGTCAGCACCCGCGCCAAACTTAGGATCAAAGTTCAGTGAGTCTCTGGTACATCTCTTCACGATCTCTTCAGGGATCTCGCGCACTTTTCCCATCGCCATAGAGGCACACTGCACTTCGCAGGCACGATTTACCAGCCACATCAGGGCAAAGGCCTGGGCCAGGTTGCTACCGATCACCACCGGGCCATGGTTGCGCAGCATCAGTACCGGTTTGTCCCCGGCGCTGGCGAGTATACGCTCACCCTCATCTATATGGACGGTGATCCCCTCGAACTCATGATAGGCGATTTTATCGTGCAACTGCGCTGCATAAAAGTTGCTGTAAGAGAGACCCTCTTCTAAGCAGCACACCGCCAGTGTTGCTGTGGTGTGAACATGCATGACGCAGTGGCCGCCGGCGACTTTATCGTGAATCTGGCTGTGGAAGGTAAAACCCGCTGGATTGATAGGCCAGTCTGAGTGACCGATGATGTTGCCATTAATATCAACTTTAACCAGATTGGATGCGCAGACTTCGCTGTAATGCAGACCAAAGGGGTTGATGAGGAAGTGCCCATCTTCACCGGGAACGCGCAAAGAGATATGGTTATAGATCGACTCATCCCATTTCTGGTAAGCGAAAATACGATACATCGCAGCGAGATCAACCCGGGCATTCCACTCCGCTTCGCTGAATCTGGAGGGGCGCTCATAGTAACGGTTAGCCAAAGACATATTCTATCCTCATGTTTCTATCCTCATTTATATTGGGGGTGATGTTTATGACGATATTAATTAAACCAGCCGCAATAAAAAGAACAATAAATATTGTAGTGCTCAATATTTTTCTTATATGCTGCCGTTATGAATACCAAACAACTGATCTATTTTCTTAAAACTGCCGAGTTATGCAGTATATCTGCAGCTGCACGGGAACTGGATATTGCGCAACCGAGTATCAGTCTGCAGTTGGAGAATCTTGAACATGAGCTGGGCGCCTCGCTGTTCGATCGTGATTATCGCGGCGTACGGCTGACTGAAAGTGGTCAGCTTTTCAGGGCGCATGCTGAATCAATCATGCGTCAGGTTGAGCAGGCGAAACTGGATATTCGACAGTCGGAGCAGGAACCCGCAGGTCGGCTGGTTCTGGGTATGACGCAACCGATTGGCAACGTTGTCTCGGTGCCATTATTGAAGCTGGTGGAGCAGCGCTATCCAAAAATAGAGTTGGATCTGTTTGCCGGGCTTTCCTATAGCCTGTCAGCACAGTTGCTCAGTGGCGAGATTGATCTGGCGATCTCTTCGCCGGATGGCAGTGATATGAAGCAGCTTACCCGGGAAGCGTTGTTCCGGGAGAAACTCTATCTGGCGATGGGGACGTCACCTCAGGTCAGTACCCAGGCGCCACTGCGCAACCGTTCCCATATCTCCTTTGCTGAGTTTGCTCAACACGAGGTGATTGTGACCGGTCGGCAAGACTCGCTGGGTTATGTGTTGCGCCAGTATGAGCAGCAGACCGGTGTTAAGGTGCGGCAAAAACCTGCCTTTGGCCAGCTGATGACAACCCTGCGTTATGTTTCTGATGGCTATGGCATGCTGCTGAGTCCCTCTTCCTCGTTTTATCATCTGGAGGAAACCGGGCAGATCCATGCGCTTGAGATTACTGACCCCTCAATCGAGCGCGATGTGTATATCTCCACGGCGGCCAACCGTCCCCGTAGTTCGCTGATGCGTGCAGTTATCCCACTGATTCATGATGTTGTCCGGCAGGAGCATCGTGCCGGGCACTGGCGTGGCGAGTTTATTTCTGCAGAGGGTTAATCTGGACAGGGCTGGCTGGGAGAGAGCGTCGCTGTTGCGATTATGGTTTAAACATCATGTTGACAGCGCTATCGACTATCTGGGACATGCTGCTTTGCTCGGTATAGATGCCATCATTTAGCAGGCGGCACAGACCATGGAGTGTGGCCCAACAGACCTGCGCTGTTCTTAATGGCGAATCGCCGGAGTTAATAAAGCCCTGGTTGCAGAGGGATTCGATCCAGCTTAGCCAACTTTTAAAATGCTGGTGGGATATCTTTTGCAATGATGCAGTGGCAACGCCATTGCGCCATATTTCCCGGCCAAACATCAGATCGTACTGTTCCCGGTTTTCATAAGCCTGCTCTATGTAAGTATGAACATACTCAGAAAAAAGCGCTGTCTGTTGTTCCGTAGCCGCTTTTGTCCGTATCTCATCGAGGAGTTTTTCCACCCGCTCAAATCCCTGCTCCGCAATCGCACATAGCAGAGCGTTTTTATCTTTAAAATGATGGTAGGGGGCGGTGCGGGAGACGCCTACACGGTCAGCCAGTTTACGCATTGAGAGGCTATCGGTGCCACCTTCAGCGATCATTTCAGTTGCCGCGTGCAGCAGTGATGGATAGAGATCACCGTGGTGATAGTTGCGCGATGCTGATGTGGGGCTGTTCTGTTTCATGGAGGCAATTTATCAATCAATCTTGACAGTGTCAAAATATCGCTTTATCTTGACGCTGTCTAGTTTGCGGTTTGTGTAACTCTGCCTGATAGACAGAGTCATCAGAAATATGCCGTATTGCAACGTTAGTCAGGTGATGGACGCGTGATTCAGAATAAGAATATAGAGGAACAAAATATGAGCACTACTGCCAACAACTATCCCCATCTATTAGCGCCGCTTGATCTGGGTTTTACCACACTGAAAAACCGGGTTCTAATGGGGTCAATGCATGTTGGACTTGAAGAGGTGCCCAATGGTTTTGAGCGGATGGCTGATTTTTATGCGGAGCGGGTCAGAGGTGGTGTTGGTCTGATTGTTACCGGCGGCATTGCCCCAAATCCTGAAGGCGGGGTATTTGCTGGCGGGGCGATGATGGTGACGCCGGAGGATGCCGAGCGTCATCGCATTGTTACCGACAGAGTGCATGCCGAAGGCGGCAAGATCTGTATGCAGATTCTGCATACGGGGCGCTATGCCTACAATCCCAAGTTGATTGCGCCATCCGCACAGCAGGCGCCGATTAACCCTTTTCCTCCCCATGAAGTAACGGTTGCTGAGATAGAACAACAGATAGACGATTTCGCCCGTTGTGCCGGGCTTGCCCAGCAGGCCGGTTATGATGGTGTTGAGGTGATGGGATCGGAGGGGTACTTTATCAATCAATTTATCGCCCGTCGCACCAATCAGCGTGATGATGAATGGGGCGGTGAATATGACAACCGGATCCGTTTTGCGGTTGAGGTCGTGACGCGGATACGGCAGCGGGTTGGTAGCGATTTTATTATTATTTTCAGGCTGTCGATGCTCGATCTGGTAGAAGGGGGAAGCAGTTACGACGAGATTGTCACCTTAGGTAAAGCGATTGAGCAGGCGGGAGCGACGATTATTAACACCGGAATCGGTTGGCATGAAGCGCGTATTCCGACCATTGCAACGAAAGTGCCCCGGGCCGCCTTTACCTGGGCGACCGCTAAAGTGCGGCAAGCGCTGTCCGTGCCGGTGATCACCTCTAACCGGATCAATACCCCGGAGGTAGCTGAACAGGTATTGGCCCGTGGTGATGCAGACATGGTATCGATGGCCCGGCCATTTTTGGCAGACCCGGAGTTCGTGCGCAAGGCTGCAGAGGGACGCAGTGATGAGATCAATACCTGTATCGGTTGTAATCAGGCTTGCCTGGACCATATATTTGTCGGAAAACTGACCAGTTGTCTGGTTAATCCCCGTGCCTGTCATGAAGCTGAACTGCAGGTTGTCGCTACAGATAAACCTAAGAAGCTGGCTGTTGTGGGGGCTGGCCCTGCCGGTCTGGCGTTTGCGACCACGGCGGCGCAGCGGGGGCATGACGTCACCCTGTTTGACTCCGCCGCGGAGATCGGTGGGCAGTTCAATATTGCCAAACAGATCCCGGGCAAAGAGGAGTTTAACGAGACATTGCGCTATTTCGGTCGCCGCATAGAGCTTGATGGCGTGAGTCTTCAGCTGGAGCACCGGGTGACCGTGGATGAGTTACAGCAGAGTGATTTTGATGAAGTGATTATCGCTACCGGCATTATCCCCCGGGTACCCGATATTGAAGGTAAGGATCACCCTAAAGTCCTCAGTTATCTGGATGTGGTTCGCGGTGCTGCCGTTGGCCATAACGTCGCGGTGATTGGTGCCGGGGGGATCGGTTTTGATATCAGTGAATACCTGACCCATCAGGGGCCATCAACCAGTCAGGATATTCCCGCCTTTATGCGCGAATGGGGGGTGGATATGAGTATGCAGTCCCGGGGGGGCGTAGAGGGTGTTAAGGCCGCGCCGGAACCTGCGGCGCGACAGATTTATCTGTTACAGCGTAAAGCCTCTAAAGTGGGTAATGGGTTAGGAAAAACAACCGGCTGGGCGCACCGATTAGGTCTGAAAAATCGCCATGTGGAGATGTTATCCGGCTGTGAATATCAGCGTATCGATGATGCCGGTTTACATCTCAGTGTCAATGGTGAAGACCGCTTGCTGGAAGTCGATAATGTTGTGCTCTGTGCCGGGCAGGAATCCTTGCGGGAACTGACCGAGGGGCTGGATAAACCGTTCCATCTGATCGGTGGTGCAGATCTGGCGACGGAGCTGGATGCCAAACGGGCGATAGATCAGGGCACCCGTCTGGCGTTGACAATATAAGGCAGTCTGATTGAGATACATAAAAAACCGGGAGATTTTCCCGGTTTTTTCGTTTCAGATAGCGCAGCCTCCATGGCCGTTTTTGGCATGATACTGTTGGTGATACTCTTCCGCTCGCCAAAAGGCCGGGGCCGGCGTGATCTCGGTGACGATAGGGTTACCGAAAATACCGCTTTTATCCAGCACGACTTTACTCTGTTCAGCCATGATTCGCTGGTGGTCAGTGTGATAGAAAATTGCAGAGCGGTATTGATCGCCAATATCCGGACCCTGTCGGTTGAGGGTGGTTGGGTCATGCATCTGCCAGAAAATATCCAGGAGTGTGTCATAGCTTATTTTCTGGTCATCAAACTCCAGCTGTACCACTTCTGCATGGCCGGTCGTCCTGTTGCATACATCCTTATAGGTGGGATTATCAGTATGCCCACCCATATAGCCTACGGCGGTTGACGTCACCCCAGGGGTGTTGGCAAAGCGTGATTCCACTCCCCAAAAGCATCCTGCTGCAAATGTTGCGGTTGGCATGCTACTGCTCCTGTCTGTTTCTGTTCTGTTGTTCTCACCTATATATAGATGTTAGACGGATTTTTTCCTTTTTGGATCATTTTTATTTTGTTTTTTTGGCAAATGACAGCCTGATGACATAAATGTTAATTTTTGGTGCAGCGCAGCACTGCGTGCGCTTTTCTAGTTCCTGTTTGTCATGGTCAGATTCGTATGTTTTTAGTCAAGTTGTTGATAAATAATGGAATAGCACGTTGTTGGCGTGCTGCTTGCTATCCTTTTTGCTCAGTTAATAACTCTTTTGCTTTGCAAAAAGACTATCTGTAAGGGGAACGTCAATGAAAAAGCTTACTAAAACGCTTATCGCTTCAGCTCTGCTATCGGCTTCTGCTGCCAGTTTTGCCGGAGTATCCGCCAATGTGGGTGCCATGAGTGATTATTGGTTCCGAGGTCTCGACCAGTCTGGCGATGGCGGTAATGCCAGCATGATGGGTGGTCTGGATTATGAAAGCGACATGGGCTTCTATGCGGGTACCTGGCTGGCATCACTGCCAAATAATATTGAGTATGACCTGTACGGTGGTTATAACGGCTCGTATGAGGATTTCAGTTATGGCGTTGGTGTAATAACCTACCTGTATGATGACTCTGATACCGGCAAGTATTTTGAATATAACCTGAGTGCGGGTTATGGCCCGATCTCTGTTGCTTACAACATTGGTACTCTGGAAGATGCGCCGGGTTCTGCCGATGTGGATTACACTTTTGCCAGCATCACCGGTGAGTATGAAGGTGCTTACCTGACCTATGGTGTTTATGGTGACGAAGTTGATGGTTCCTATTTCGAAGCCGGTTATGGCATGACTTACGAAGGTCTGGATATGTCGGTTGCGGCAATTTTCCCGGATGACGACAACTCTGCCAATGCCTGGGTAAGTGATACCGACAAGCTGACCTTTACCATCAGCAAGAGCTTTGATCTGTTCTAAAATGTTTGGTTTAAAGGGAGAGGCTTGTGCCTCTCCCCCAGTATTTAACGTAAACTAGTTTTGCCCCGGCAGCGATGTCGGGGCATTTTTTTGCACATTTTTTCAATAAAAAAACCGGCCTGTGTTTACCACGCAGACCGGCTTTGAATACTGTTTTTGATGGTCAGCTGTTGGCTAATGCATCCAGCTTCTGTTTTAGCAATCCCTGAACCTGCCCGGGGTTTGCTTTGCCCTGGGAGGCCTGCATCACTTTACCCATAAAGAAGCCGATCATCTTACCACGCTTATCCGGCTCTGCACTGACATACTGATCAACCTGGGTCTGGTTAGCGGCGATCACGTCATCGACCATCGACTCAATCGCACCCGTGTCAGTGACCTGTTTCAAGCCTTTGGCTTCAATGACCTCGTCAGCACTGCCTTCTCCCGCCCACATCGCTTCAAACACCTGCTTGGCAAGTTTGCCGGTAATGGTGTTGTCTTTGATGCGCAACAGCAGGCCACCGAGTTGTTCGGCGGTGACCGGAGAGTCTTTGATATCGGTGTCGTTTTGGTTCAGATGTTTTGACAGATCGCCCATCACCCAGTTAGCGGTCAGCTTGGCATCGTCAGCAGCCTGAGCGGCGGTTTCAAAATAGTGGCTCAGATCCCGATAGGCCGACAGCACCATCGCATCGTATTCACTCAGCTGATACTGCTCGATAAACCGTGCTTTACGGGCATCCGGTAGTTCCGGAAGCGTGCTGCGAAGTTTTTCGACATACTCATCATCGATAACGATGGGCAGCAGGTCAGGGCAGGGGAAATAGCGGTAATCGTTCGCTTCTTCCTTGCTACGCATTGAACGCGTTTCATCTTTGTTAGCATCATAGAGGCGGGTTTCCTGGGTGATATGACCGCCATCTTCCAGAATATCGATCTGGCGTATAATCTCGCCTTTAATCGCTTTTTCAATAAAACGGAAGGAGTTGATGTTTTTGGTTTCAGTCCGGTTGCCGAACTTTTCCTCGCCCTTGTAGCGCACTGAGACGTTACAGTCGCACCGGAATGAGCCTTCGGACATGTTGCCGTCACAGATCCCCAGGTTGGTTACGATGGCGTGAATCTTCTTCACGTAAGCGACCGCTTCTTCAGCGCTGCGCATATCTGGTTCGGATACGATCTCCAACAAAGGAGTTCCTGCCCGGTTAAGGTCGATACCGGTCATGCTCGGGAACTCTTCATGCAGAGATTTACCGGCATCCTCTTCAAGGTGTGCCCGGGTGACACCAACACGTTTGGTTGAGCCATCTTCCAGCTCGATATCGACATGGCCGATACCCACAATCGGGTGGAATAGCTGGCTGGTCTGATAGCCTTTGGGCAGATCCGGGTAAAAATAGTTTTTCCGGTCAAACACCGAGGTGTGACCGATCTCAGCATCAATCGCCAGACCAAATAACACGGCCATCCGCAATGCTTCAGCATTGAAGACCGGCAGCGTGCCAGGCAGTGCCAGATCAACCGCACAGGCCTGCGTGTTTGGCTCAGCACCAAACGCGGTGCTGGCGCCGGAAAATATTTTGGACTTAGTCGCCAGTTGGGCGTGAATCTCAAGCCCGATGACTGCTTCCCATTCCATTCTGTAAACCTCATCTTGCAGTGGTGTTAAGGATTTAGCCTGAACATCTGCTGCGTTAAATTCTGTTTCTCATACCTGGCCGCTGTTAAGCGAACGGGTCTCTTCAGCGGGTGGGGCGTTGGCTGTGCCAGTCGGTTGCCTGCTGGAACTGGTGCGCTGCATTCAACAGGCGTTCTTCAGCAAAATAGTTACCGATCAGTTGCAGGCCAACGGGCAGTCCGTTGGCAAAACCACAGGGAATCGACATTCCTGGCATACCGGCGAGGTTGAGGGAGATGGTAAAAATATCTTCCATATACATCGATACCGGGTCAGACGTTTTCTCGCCCAGCTTAAACGCCGGATGGGGTGTGGTTGGCCCCATGATGATATCCACTTCTGTCAGTGCTTTTACAAAGTCCTGTTGAATCAGGCGTCGGATCTGCAGTGCTTTTTTGTAGTAAGCGTCATAGAAACCTTCAGACAGGGCATAGGTGCCGACCATGATGCGGCGCTTAACCTCTTCGCCAAATCCCTCACCCCGGCTGCGTTTGTACATATCTTCCAAGTCGACCGGGTCGTCACAGCGGTAGCCGTAACGCACACCGTCAAACCGGGACAGGTTCGATGAGGCTTCTGCCGGTGCAATAATATAGTACGCCGGAATCGCCAGATGGCTGTTTGGCAGGCTGACCTCTTTGACCGTAGCTCCGAGTGCTTCGAACTCCTTGATAGCGGCCTGAACCTGAGCGGTGATCTGCGGATCGATCTGATCAGAGAAAAACTCTTTTGGCAGACCAATTTTTAACCCTTTGAGAGAGTCATTCAGTCTCAGAGTGTAATCCGGTACTGGCTGATCAAGGCTGGTGGAGTCTTTCGGATCAAAACCTGCCATCACATTCATCATCATCGCTGTGTCTTCAGCGGTACGGGCCATTGGGCCGCCCTGGTCCAGCGAGGAAGCATAGGCGATCATACCGTAGCGGGATACCCGCCCATAGGTCGGCTTCAGCCCGGTAATACCGCACAGCGCGGCAGGCTGGCGAATAGAGCCGCCGGTGTCAGAGCCTGTGGCGCCAGGTGCCAGGCCGCCAGCAACTGCTGCAGCGGAGCCCCCGGATGAGCCACCCGGAACACAGTCGGTGTTCCAGGGGTTACGGGCCGGGCCGTAAAAGCTGGATTCGTTGGAGGAGCCCATGGCGAACTCGTCCATATTGGTTTTACCCAGACTGACCGCACCGGCACTGTTGAATTTATCAATCACCGTGGCGTTGTAAGGTGAGATAAAGTTATCCAGTATGCGCGAGCCGCAGCTGGTGCGTACGCCCTGAGTACAAAAAATATCTTTGTGGGCGATCGGCAGGCCGGTAAAGGGACCCGCATCACCAGCAGCGCGGCGCTGATCGGCGGCTTCAGCCTGAGCCAGCGCCTGCTCTTCGGTGACGGTGATGAAGCTGTTCAGGGCCGCATCTTCGGTGTTGATCCGGTCAAGGTAGCTCCGGGTCAGCTCGACACTGCTGAATTCACCAGTTGCTAACCCCTGCGCCAGTTCGGCGAGTGTTTTGTCTAACATAACGTTTTTAAATCCTTAAAACGGGTGTCTGGTGCGAAATTACTCGATCACTTTAGGAACCTGGAACAGCCCCGCTTCAACGGCCGGGGCCACGGTCTGAAGAAGGTCACGCTGGTTGCCCTCGGTGACTTCATCAATACGTAAACGCTGGATCGCATCCATCGGATGGGCCATCGGTATCACGTCATCGGTATTGATCGCCTGCATCTGGTCAACCAGGTTAAGAATATCACTGAGATTCTCTGTATATTCCTGAATATCTTGCTCGGCGATATTTAATCTTGCCAGATGAGCGATCTTTTCGACGTCTGTGCGGTCTAAAGACATTATTGGATTCTCATTGCTATGGAATTTGGTCTGATAACTAAATAAAGCGCTACGTTAACACATTTGCAGCTTGCCCAAAATCCCCGCCATTGCTACAGTGGGCCTGTTTTTTTGATCAAGTGAATGTGCAGTCGCACAATCTAAGGCGGACAACCGATGTTTAAGAAGATTCGAGGGCTATTTTCCAGTGACCTTTCTATTGATTTGGGCACTGCCAATACCCTTATTTATGTTCGCGATAAAGACATTGTACTGAACGAACCCTCAGTTGTTGCTATTCGTCAAAGCAGCAATGGGGCACAGAAAACCGTAGCAGCAGTGGGTACTGATGCAAAACGGATGTTAGGCCGTACACCGGGTAATATTACCGCGATCCGGCCGATGAAAGATGGCGTTATCGCAGATTTTCATGTAACTGAAAAAATGTTACAGCACTTTATCAGTAAAGTGCATGGCAATAGTTGGTTGACACCCAGCCCCCGCGTTCTGGTATGTGTTCCCTGCCAGTCTACGCAGGTTGAGCGCCGGGCAATTAAAGAATCAGCAATGGGCGCTGGTGCCCGCGAAGTGTATCTTATTGAAGAGCCTATGGCTGCTGCGATTGGCGCAGGTTTGCCCGTCGATGAGGCAAACGGTTCGATGGTTGTGGATATCGGTGGTGGTACTACTGAGATTGCCATTATCTCGCTTAACGGTATTGTCTATGCCGAATCTGTCCGGGTAGGTGGTGACCGTTTCGATGAGGGTATTGTCACCTATGTTCGTCGTAACTACGGCAGCCTGATCGGTGACGCGACCGCTGAACGGATTAAGCAGGAGATCGGTACTGCATACCCGACCTCTGAAACCCTCGAAATTGATGTGCGTGGTCGTAACCTGGCTGAGGGTATTCCCCGTAGCTTCACACTCAACAGTAATGAAATTATGGAAGCACTGCAGGAGCCTCTCTCTGCGATTGTTCAGTCAGTCAAGAGTGCTCTGGAACAGTGTCCTCCTGAGTTGGCATCCGATATCGCTGAACGCGGCATCGTGCTGACCGGCGGTGGTGCGTTACTGCGGAACCTGGATAAGCTGATCAGTGAAGAGACCGGTTTGCCAGTGATCGTCGCTGATGACCCTCTGACCTGTGTTGCCCGCGGCGGCGGTCGTGCTCTTGAACTGCTGGATAAGCACGCATTTGAACTGCTGACCTTTGAATAAGTCTGAATGATTGATTTACCCAATCTAATGGAACAATTCCAACAGGGGGTGTTCCATCGCTAGTATATTCAGTAGCGGGTCCTTACGGGCCCGTTTTATTGTGCTTCTGGTGCTGTCTATTGTGCTGATTGTGCTGGACCTGAAATGGTCCAGTATGCATAAAACACGCTCCTACCTTTCACTGCTTATCACTCCGTTGCAATGGGTTGTCGATGCGCCGGCACAAGTGGCCGATGAGCTCAGTGATGTTCTGGTTACCCGCAGTCAGCTGTCTGACGAAAATCGACGTTTACGTCAGGAAGCTCTGTTGCTGAAGCAACGGGTGCAGCAGGTGTCTGCGCTGACGGCAGAGAATGTGCGCTTGCGCGAACTGCTCAATGGCCGTCAACGACTTGAACAGGATGTTTTTCTGACCGAGTTGATCGGGGTGAACCCCGATCCGTTCCAGCATCAGATTATTCTTAATCGGGGCTCGGAAGATCATGCCTATGTTGGTCAGGCGGTACTCGATTCCGGCGGTATTATGGGGCAGGTGGTTGAGGTTAGCCATTATACCAGTCGGACGATGCTGATCACCGACTCGCGCCATGCGATCCCGGTTGAGGTTAACCGTAACGGTTTTCGTTCCATTGCGCTGGGTAACGGTTCGGTGAATCAGCTAGAACTGGTGCATGTACCTGATACGGCGGATATTCGTGAAGGTGACCTGCTGGTTTCGTCAGGACTGGGTGGACGTTTCCCACGGGGCTATCCGGTTGCTAAAGTTGTCAGCGTGCAGCGAGATCCGGGTGAACCGTTTGCGCTGGTCAAAGCGGAGCCCGCTGCAATGTTGAATAAGAGCCGGCACATCTTGCTGGTGGACATGCCGCAGGCGCCGGAGTTGCCTCCTGAGGATAAACCATTACACACCGAGAAATTAAAGCCTCAGCAGGCCGGTATCGACGCACTGGGGAGTGAAGGTGAATAATCAGGGCGGCGGTGGCGGATCGATTATCCTGGCCACCTTTCTGGTGGGCTATATGCTCAGCCAGATGCCTCTGCCGCAGTTTGCGGAGTGGTTCCGGCCCGAGTGGGTCGCCATGATTCTGATCTACTGGGTGATGGCGTTGCCTGAACGGGTTGGTCTGGGTACTGCCGCGTTGGTGGGGTTAGGGCTTGATCTGATCAAAGGCAGTCCGATGGGGTTGAATGTTTTGTCCCTGTTGATTATCGCCTACCTGACGCTGTTACTGTACAAACGTCTGAGGATGTTTCCGCTGGTGCAGCAGGCGGTGATGGTGATGGTACTGGTAGGGATCAATCAATTGATCTTTAACTGGGTTCACAGCCTGATGGGTACCCGCAGTGATAGTCTGATCTTTCTCTTGCCTGCGGTGATGAGTGCGGTTCTATGGCCCTGGTTGTTTATTATCCTGAGAGGGCTACGCAGAACTTTCAGGGTCTCCTGATGTTTACCTGGTGGCTTCAATATGACTGATAGAAACAGCAGCATACCCGAGCTGGTGCTTGCCTCTGCATCCCCCCGGCGTCTGGAGCTGTTGCAACAGATCGGTGTTAGCTGCAGTGTCAGGCCGGTTGATATTCCTGAAGTACCCCGTGCGGGAGAGTTGCCAGCTGTCTTTGTTGAGCGGCTGGCCAGAGAGAAAGCCTGTGCAGGGTTGGCGGTCGCGGCTGATGGTGCGGTGGTGCTGGGAGCTGATACGGTTGTGGTCAGTGAGGGAATGATTCTGGGTAAGCCGGTTAACCGGGAAGATGCACTGGCGATGTTGCAGCAGCTTTCAGGTTCTGAACATCAGGTTATGACTGCTGTTGCGATCACCAACCGGGAACGAATTCTGACTCAGGTAGTCACTACTGATGTACGCTTTAAAACGTTGAGTCTGGCTCAATGCGAACAGTACTGGGCAAGCGGTGAGCCACGTGATAAGGCTGGAGCTTATGGTATTCAGGGGTTGGGTGCTGTTTTTGTCGCGAGTATCAATGGCAGCTACTCTGCCGTGGTTGGTTTGCCGCTGATGGAGACTGCAGTACTACTGGATGAGTTCGGTATTCCGGTGTGGCAGCTCCGCGCTGATTTGGAATAAGCCGATCTGGCGTGCATTGAAACAGTGCCAGTGCATTTGTTCATGTTTAACGTAGAGTTTATGCTGCTGTTAAATGACAGAGCTTTTGAGTTACAGAGCTTTTGAGTTAAAGAGCTTTCCAAATTATTAGCGTTTTCCAAATTACGGTGCTTTCGGTTTTACGGTGCTTTCGGTTTTAAGGTACAGTACCAGAGTATATTGACGGGGCCTGTTGATGGGTCTCCTAGGGATGGATTATGAGCGAAGAGATTCTGATTAACTTTACCCCGATTGAGACCCGTGTCGCGGTGATTGAAAATGGTATGCCGCAGGAGATCTATGTCGAAAGAGCCGAGCGGCGGGGTATTGTCGGTAATATCTATAAGGGCAAGGTTGTTCGTGTACTGCCGGGTATGCAGGCTGCATTCGTCGATATCGGCCTGGAACGTGCGGCGTTTATCCATGTAGACGAGTTGCAGCATCCGGATGATTATGAACCGGGCAATAACGGCAAAGCCAATCTGACCATCAATCGATTGCTGCGAGAGGGTCAGTCACTGACCGTGCAGGTGACCAAAGACCCCCTTGGCACCAAAGGTGCTCGCCTGACAACAAATCTTTCTATTCCTTCACGGTACCTGGTGTATATGCCGGGTAATGAGCATATCGGTATCTCCCAGCGGATCGAAGACAGCGAAGAGCGTGATCGTCTGCGCAAAGCGGTGGAAGAGGTGGTTGCCGGAATGGAGGACCAGAATACCAAAGTGGGTGGGTTTATCCTGCGCACCGTATCCGAAGGGGTGTCTGAGTCTGAGTTGAAGCAGGATATTGTGTTTCTCTGCCGCTTGTGGGACTCAATCTCCCGAAAAGTCGAGGAGTTCAGCGCGCCCTCCTGTATCTATGAAGATCTGCCGCTGAATATGCGTGCATTGCGGGATATGGCTCATGCGGGTATCGAGCGTATCCGGGTCGATTCCAAAGAGACCTTTCAGCGCTCGCAACAGTTTGCTGAAGCGCTGGTGCCCGAGATCAGCAATATCCTTGAGTACTATCCCGGGGAACGCCCGATTTTTGATCTCTACAATATTGAAGAAGAGATTCAGAAAGCACTGGGTCGCAAGGTCGAACTAAAGTCTGGCGGCTATCTGATTTTTGACCAGACCGAAGCGATGACCACGGTGGATATCAATACCGGTGCTTATGTCGGTCACCGCAATCTGGAAGAGACGATCTTTAAAACCAACCTGGAAGCCGCCACGGCGATCGGTCGCCAGCTGCGGCTGAGAAATCTGGGTGGCATTATCATTATCGACTTTATCGATATGCTCGATGAAGACCATCAACGTCAGGTGCTGCGAACCCTCGAGCGGGTGCTGGAAAAGGACCACGTGAAGTGTAAGGTCACCGGTGTATCAGAGCTGGGTCTGGTGGAGATGACCCGGAAACGAACCCGCGAGAGTCTGGAGCATATTCTCTGTGAACCCTGCGCGCACTGTCAGGGCCGTGGTTCGGTGAAAACGCCGGAAACCGTCTGCTATGAGATCTTCCGCGAGATATTGCGGCAGCACCGGGCTTACGATACAGACGCCTATCTGGTGCTGGCATCTGACCGGGTGGTATCTATGTTGCTGGATGAACTATCGGATCATGTTGCTGAACTGGAGGCTTTTATTGCTAAAACAATCCGTTTTCAGGTTGAGCCGATGTATGGCCCGGAACAGTATGATGTGGTGCTAAGATAGTTGTGTCATCAGTCGGGCGGATATTAAGAGCGCTAAACCGCTGGCTGGGCTGGGTTATGGTCATTGCAATTCTGACCATCGCTCTGCTCACCGTGGTTGTGAAACAGCTGTTGCCCGGCGTACTGGATTACCGCACAGAAATTGAACAATATCTGAGCGAGCGCCTGCATACCGAGGTGACTATTGGCGATATTAATGCCAGTTGGGAAGGGCGGTTCCCCCGGTTATTGCTTCAGGATGTCGTGATCGCAGATCACCGTTCCCATAATATCGGCCGGATAGAGCTGGGGCAGCTGATACTGGGACTGAATCCGGTCAGCAGCCTGATGCAATGGCAGCCCGTGCTGAGCAAAGTCGAGATCTGGTCGCTGCATACCCAGGTGAAACTGGTTCGCTGGCCGCACCCTGCAGCTGCTGAAGAGCAGGCAGATGCCTCGACATCCAGCGCTGATCCTCTGGCGGCGCTGTGGCTGCAGCCGCATATTTTTTTCTACGATACTCAGATCGACCTGACGTTGCCGTCGGGCAAGCAGTTGCTGTTGCAAAGCGAACGCTTTAATCTGGAAAACAGTAGTCGACAGCACCATTTTGCCGGTGAGCTTCAGGTGACATTCGAGCAGCGACAGGCTGCCGGCACTCTGAGGATTGAATCAGATAGTGGTCGCTTCGACCCTAAAACCACTAACTTTGATTTTTATCTTAAGCTTGCTGGCATCGATACACCATTGCTGGACGCAGCCCGTGAACTGTTTCCGGTTCCTGATGCCCTTGAGCAGCTCGAACTGGGCGCAGAGATCTGGGGTAACTGGTCTGCAGGCCGTCTTACCCGGGTATTCGGTGATCTCGATACCGGCCGGTTGCAGCTGACCACTGATCAACAGACGATGCCTGAGTTATCAGTAAAGAATCTGAGCACACACTTTGCGCTGCTGCAGCCGGAGCGGCGTCGTTTTCAGTTACAGATCGATGACTTTTCCGCACTGATTAATGAACAGTTACTGGATCTGCCTCAGCTGGTGATTAATCGACAGCAAGGGCACATTGAGTCGCTGGCGCTGTCTGAGTTTAATGTCACTTCAATCGCTGCGTTTATAGGTCAACAGTCGATTGTTCCGGAGGATATCAGGGCTGTGCTTGAGCGAGTCGCGCCCACCGGGATGATTCGTAATCTATTGCTGCAGTGGCCAGAGCCTCATGAGCTGCAACAGGTCGTGGTCGAATCAGAGGTTCAATCCAGCAGTGTTCTGAATAGCAATGCTCAGACTAGTAATGCTCTGACCAGCAGCGCTGTCGCTGCTACCGCCTCTTCTGCTGCAGACCCTGCTATAGAAACACCTGTGGCCCCGGCAGATAACGCTACACGTAGGGCTCAGGCTGCACGTTCTGTGGCAGATGGTTCTGCATCATATAGCTCGGTAATAGAAAGCTCGGTAATAGAAAGCTCGGTAATAGAAAGCTCTTCAATAGATAGCCCTCAGACCGATAAGCAGCAAGACTGGACGCAGCTGACGCTGCAGGGGGACCTTCAGGATGTCGCCTTTAAAGCCGCTTACGGTGCTCCGGCTATGTCCGGGGTCACCGGTTTGCTGCAGCTGGAGTATGGTTTGGCCGGGCTGCAGGGACGCATCGACCTGGAGAGTCATAACCTGGGTCTGCATTTTCCTGAAATATTTGATCAGGGCTGGGTGTTTAGCGCAGCACGTGGAATCACTCACGTTAGTCTGGCGAATAATACGCTGCACCTTAGCAGCGAGCATGTCACAGTGCAAAAGCCGGGCATCAATGCCTCAGGTCGCTGGAGCCTCTATCTGCCACTGGAGCATGATATTCAGAGTGAACTGACGCTGTTGATTGGAGTGAAAGATTCGGACGGCAGCCTGGCACCAGAGCTGGTACCTGATCATGAGATCGACCCGGAAATAAAACAGTGGGTCGTGCAGTCGATTAAACAGGGGCATCTGAATCAGGGTGGTTTTATGCTGCATACCGGTACCCGCAGTATCCCCTCACGTCAGCCACCGACGGTGCAGATGTTTATGGATATTGCCGATGCCTCGGTTGACTATCAGCCCGGTTGGCCTGCTGTGAGTGGTGCTGATGCCTCTTTGTTACTGCGTGATCAGGGGTTGGCAATCAGTGTCAGTGATGGGCAGATCTACGATAGCAAAATAGAGCATGGCTGGGTTTACTTGCCGCCCGGATCACACAATCTGCACCTGATTGCTGCTATCAATGGCGACAGCGCAGATATTGGCAAAACACTACTGGGTAGTCCGGTCATTGGTGGTGATAATAAAGAGCTGCAGCAATGGCAACTCTCTGGTAACACCGACACCCGTCTGAATCTTATTATTCCGTTGAATGGTGGCGAGCCGGATATTGATGTCAGCACGGCTTTTTCCGACCTTACTCTGGCTTCAGATAACCGCAAACTAAGCGTTAATAAACTGGCGGGTGAGATCGGTTATCGCAATGAGTCGGGGTTGTATGCAAAGTCACTCAGCGGGCAGTTTTTTGGTCATCCGCTGAGTGCCTCGATTGCAACAACAGGCAAAAACAAGACAGAAAAAATTACTGCCCGGCTGCAGTCTTCCATTTCTATGTCACAGCTAAGGCAGTGGAGTGGGATCGATATGCTGGCGGTAGCTGATGGGGTCCAGTCGTATGAAGCGGATCTGGATATTTGTATCCGCGCGGACTGTTCCGGGCTGACGGTACGTTCCGATCTACAGCAGACCGCACTTGAGCTTATTCCGCCTTACAGTAAAAAAACCGGGCAGGCATTGCCTCTGCTGCTACATACTGATTTTGAAGCGCCGCAGACTTTTAATATCAAAGCGGGTGAGCGGCTAAGTGCCTGGTTACAGCTGCAGGATGATCAACTCAGTCGGGGGCATCTGGTGTTGGGTTTGGGTGATGCCCGCCCGACGGCCTATGACGGGCTGGAGATCTCCGGCCGTTTAGAGAAGCTGGATTATGATCAGCTGATCTCAATGTTACAGCGGGCCGGTATCATCAATAGTTCCTCCGCATCATCAGTGTCAAACGCCAGCTCGGGTAAGGCGATTGCGGTTAAGGGTGGAATCGATGTTGCTGCGCTGAGCTATTCTGATGTGTGGATGAAGAGTGCCCGGGTGTCAATTGATAGCCGCCCTGATAGTTGGAATATAGGTGTGGTTGGCGCTGATATGAATCTGCAGGTAACGCTTCCGGATGAAGATTCGATTGCGCCCACGCTACTGTTTGAAAAACTCAATCTGGATGCTCTGTTGCCTTCGCAGGCGTCTGCATCAGAGGGTAGCGCGGAGATAGCGGAACTGAATGGGCAGGACGGGTTGTCGGGGGCGTTGCAGCCGGGGGTGGTTCCTGATCTGGATATTTCAGTTCGCGACCTGATGCTAAAAGGCAAGCGCTGGGGGCAGTGGCGTTTTAACGTCCGTAATCGGGATAACAACACCTATATTGAGAACATTCTCGGTCAGCTGCCTGAACTCAGCGCCCGGGGGGATATCATCTGGCGCCCGGGTGATGTCAGTCAAAGTGAATTGAACATTAAACTTGAAGCGAAAGATCTGGGGCGTGCGCTTGAAAGTGCCGGTTATGCAACGGTGTTGGAAACCGAAAAGACCGATGCGGACCTGCAATTACAGTGGGCCGGTGCGCCCTGGGAATATGCTCTTGCCAGCGCGGATGGCAGTTTTAAGTTTATTGCCAGTAATGGCCGGTTGATTGAGGCTGGTAGCGGCACCGGGATTTTACGGGTTTTTGGTATTCTGAATATGAATGCGTTGGGCCGGCGTCTGAAGCTTGATTTTGCTGATCTGTTTGCTAAAGGGGTTAGTTTTGATCGGATGGAAGGTGATTACCAGATAGTTGACGGTGTGGCATCCACCCTCACGCCCTTTGTGATGCGTGGTCCTTCGGTGGATATGGCGATGAGTGGCGATATTGACCTGGTCAACGAAACCGTCAGTCAGCAGATGGCGGTGACTCTGCCGGTGACTGATAATATCCCTCTGGCAGCCGTATTGCTGGGGGCTCCACAGATTGCAGGCCTGGCCTTCTTGCTGGACAAGCTGATCGGGGATGAAGTGAAGAAAGAGTTTGCGACAGTGACCTATACCATGGAAGGCGACTGGAGCAACCCTAAAGTCGAGTTGCTCCAGAAAGCTGAACCGGCTAATGCCGGCACCGGGCTAAAATCTGATCTTAAATAGATGGGTCACTGGCGCCTGTTTCGCCGCTTAAACGCCTGCTCTGTCACGCAGGTATTTAAACAGTTTTTTGGCTGATGCTGGCGGCTTTTCCAGACTGGCCTCTTTTTTCGCGTTACGGATCAACTGTCGCAGATACTGGATATCCGCATCAGAATCTTCGGTCAGATAGGCCTCCAGGTCGGTATTGTCTCCCAGTATCAAACGGTCTCGCCAGCGCTCCAGTTTATGGAAGACCTGCAGATGTGCCTGTTTACCGGCTTCAAAACGGTCCACTGCGGTTTGTATCGCATCGGCATCTTCTGATCGCATCAGTCGGCCGATATACTGCAATTGGCGTCTGATCGCTTCACAGCGGGGCGGCAGGCGTCGCGCTTCTTCAACGGCTGCGCGCAGGATATCGCTCATGGGAACTTTGGCCAGCTGATCTTTATTCAGCTCCGGAAGTTGCGCCCCCAGCGCCTGTAACTCTTCCATCTCCCGTTTGCGACGGGTTTTTGAAACCCATTCTTCATCAAATTCGTGGTCGTCACCAGGGAGAAAATCGTCATTTTGACTCATATAGATCTCTTATGTGTGCCGCTCTAGCTATAGAAAAACGTAGCCAGACCGAGGAATGCAAAAAAGCCGACTACATCTGTAATCGTGGTTAACAAAACGCTGCCCGCCAGTGCCGGGTCAATCCCCCATGTTTTTAACAGGATCGGCAGCATAGTACCTGCCAGCGCTGCAGCTAATAGATTAATAATGATAGCACAGGCGATAATAATTCCGATGGTTAGATCCTGGAACCAGAGGACCGCGATCACCGCTACCACCAGTGCCCAGAGCACACCGTTCAGTGCCCCAACCACCATCTCGCGGTTTAGCAGCCAGCCTGCGTTAGAACGCTCAACGTGCCCCAGGGCCTGACCCCGGATCATCAGTGTCAGTACCTGACTGCCGGCGATACCACCCATACTGGCAACGATTGGCATCAGAACAGCCAGCGCGACTTGTTTTTGGATAGTTGTTTCAAACAGGCCAATCACCCATGAGGCAAGAAAAGCCGTAATTAAGTTAACAGCAAGCCAGATGGAGCGGCGATTGACGCTTTTTTTCACTGTTGCGAAAGTATCTTCATCTTCGCCTAAGCCCGCCATGCTTAACATTGAGTGCTCTGCTTCATCACGAATAACGTCTACAACGTCATCATTCGTGATACGACCAAGTAGTCGGTTATCTTTATCTACCACTTGTGCATAAATCATGTCATGTTTTTCAAATCGTCTTGCCACATCACGATCAGTCATATTCGCTGGAATAGGATCCACCTGATGTGACATGACTTCACTGACCAATAATGAGCGACTTCGACTGACTACCTGAGAGAGTCTTAACGTGCCAAGGTAGTGATCATTGTGGTCAACCACGTATAAGCTGTCGGTATTTTCCGGTAACTCACCGAGCATACGTAAATAACGTAAAACGACTTCTAAGGTGATATCCGTCCGGACGGTGGTGACGTCGGTGTTCATCAAACCACCGGCCGAATCCTCAGAGTAACTCATTAAGGATTCCATGCGCGCACGATTCTGTGCGGTCATGGAGGCCAGCACTTCCTTAACCAAGGTTTCAGGAAGCTGTTGCAGGATGTCTGCTAAGTCATCATTATCAAAGTGTTCAGATACCGCTAATAAACGCTCAGTATCCATGTCCTTCATGAATTGAACACTGATCTCTTCGGAGACGTATTGTAAGACGTC
>NZ_CAKZLP010000057.1 GCF_937127095.1 uncultured Amphritea sp. | reverse complement strand
TCCTATTCTGGAAATGCATCTCTGGAATATGTGGGCTACCGTCTGGGTGAGCCTGTATTTGACGTTAAAGAGTGTCAAATACGCGGTATTACGTATGCAGCTCCACTGCGCGTTAAAGTTCGCTTGGTTATTTATGATCGCGAATCCAGCAATAAAGCTGTAAAAGATATTAAAGAGCAAGAAGTCTACATGGGCGAAATGCCTTTGATGACAGATAACGGTACATTTGTTGTAAACGGGACTGAGCGAGTAATCGTTTCACAGCTTCACCGTTCACCGGGTGTATTCTTTGATCATGATAAAGGTAAGACTCACTCTTCTGGGAAGCTGCTTTATTCTGCGCGTATTATTCCTTACCGTGGTTCATGGTTAGATTTTGAATTTGATCCAAAAGATAGCTTATTTGTTCGTATTGACCGTCGCCGTAAATTACCAGCAACTATTTTGTTGCGTGCGTTAGGCTACCAGACTGAAGAAATCCTTGATATTTTCTTCGAAAATACGACGTGGTCACTAGACAGCGAAACAATCAAAATGCATTTGATTGCCGACCGTCTACGTGGTGAGACGCTTTCTTTTGAAGTAAAAGATGCGAAAGGCAATGTTGTTGTTGAAGCCGGCCGCCGTATTACGCCACGTCACATTCGTCAGATGGCGAAAGTGGGCATGGAGCAGCTTGAAGTACCTATGGAGTATCTTGTAGGTAAAGCGATTGCACGCGATGTTGTTGATCCTGCAACCGGTGAGTTGATCTGTGGTAGTAATGCTGAGATTACAGAGGAATTGGTTGAGCAGCTGCGCGCTGCTAATATCACTACCTTTGAAACGTTATACACCAACGAATTGGATTGTGGTCCGTTTGTTTCTGATACGCTACGTAATGATCCGACACGTAACCAGTTAGAAGCTCTGGTAGAAATCTACCGTATGATGCGTCCTGGTGAGCCGCCAACAAAAGAATCGGCTGAAGCGTTATTTGAAAACTTATTCTTCAGCGAAGATCGTTATGATCTATCTGCTGTAGGTCGTATGAAGTTCAACCGTCGTCTCGGTCGTGATGAGGTTGAAGGTTCTGGTGTCTTAGATAAAGAAGATATCCTTGAGGTGATGAAAACCTTAATCGATATCCGTAATGGTAAAGGCACGGTAGATGATATCGATCATCTAGGTAACCGCCGTATCCGTTCTGTCGGTGAGATGGCAGAGAACCAGTTCCGTGTTGGTCTTGTTCGTGTAGAACGTGCCGTTCGTGAACGTTTAAGCATGGCTGAATCCGATAACCTAATGCCACAAGATCTAATTAATGCTAAGCCTGTGGCTGCAGCGATTAAAGAGTTCTTTGGTTCTTCTCAGTTATCGCAGTTTATGGATCAGAACAACCCGTTGTCTGAAGTTACCCATAAACGCCGTGTTTCTGCATTAGGCCCAGGTGGTCTAACACGTGAACGTGCTGGCTTTGAAGTACGTGACGTACATCCGACACATTATGGTCGTGTATGTCCGATCGAAACACCAGAGGGTCCAAACATCGGTTTGATCAACTCTTTGGCAACGTTTGCGCGTACCAATGATTACGGTTTCCTTGAAACACCGTACCGTCGTGTTATTGACAGTAAAGTAACCGATGAGCTGGATTACCTATCTGCGATTGAAGAGAACACCTTCGTTATCGCACAGGCATCCGCAACTATGGATGAAGAGGGCCGCTTACTTGATGAGTTGGTTACTGTTCGTCACTTGAACGAAACAACGGTTATGCAGCCAGAAAAAGTACAGTACATGGACGTGTCACCACGTCAGGTTGTATCTGTGGCGGCTTCATTGATTCCGTTCCTTGAACACGATGATGCTAACCGTGCCTTGATGGGTTCGAACATGCAACGTCAGGCAGTACCAACGCTACGTGCGGATAAGCCGCTTGTAGGTACAGGTATTGAACGTAACGTTGCACAGGACTCCGGTGTTTGTGTTGTTGCGCGTCGTGGTGGTGTTATTGAGTCTGTTGATGCGAGCCGTATTGTGGTGCGTGTTAATGATGATGAAGTGACCGCTGGTGATGCAGGTGTAGATATCTACAACCTGACCAAATATACCCGCTCAAACCAAAATACATGTAGCAATCAGCGTTCTATCGTGAGCCCTGGTGATCAGGTTGCTATTGGCGATGTTATGGCTGATGGTCCATCTGTAGATATGGGTGAGCTGGCGCTAGGTCAGAACATGCGTATCGCATTTATGCCTTGGAATGGTTATAACTTCGAGGATTCCATCCTCATCTCTGAACGTGTTGTTCAGGAAGATCGTTTTACAACGATCCATATTCAAGAACTTACCTGTGTTGCTCGTGACACTAAGTTGGGTTCTGAAGAGATTACATCGGATATCCCTAACGTAGGTGAATCTGCGCTGGCTAAGCTTGATGAAGCGGGTATCGTTCATATCGGTGCTGAAGTAGGCCCAGGTGATATTCTTGTTGGTAAAGTAACGCCGAAAGGTGAAAGCCAGCTGACACCAGAAGAGAAGCTACTAAGAGCGATCTTCGGTGAGAAAGCGTCCGATGTTAAAGATACATCTCTACGTGTTAAGACGGGTACGGTTGGTAAAGTTATCGATGTACAAGTATTTACACGTGATGGCGTTCAAAAGGATGAGCGTGCACTAGCGATTGAAAAATCTGAGCTAGATGCCATCCGTAAAGACCTTTATGAAGAGCTACGTATTGTTGAGCAAGCAACCTTTGAGCGTTTAGGTAAAGTGCTTATTGGGTTGAAAGCTGACGGTGGCGCAGGCCTTCAGAAGGGTGAAGAGATTACGGCTGAATTCTTAGCGGGCTTGTCGAAATCAGATTGGTTCAATATCCGCGTTTCAGATGAAGCTGCAGCTGAACAGATTGAATTGGCTGAGAAGCAGTTAGAAGAGCGTAAAGAGTCGCTAGACAAGCGCTTTGAAGACAAAAAGAACAAGCTACAGACAGGCGATGATCTTGCGCCGGGTGTCCTGAAAATTGTTAAGGTTTATGTGGCAACTAAGCGCCGCGTACAGCCAGGTGACAAGATGGCAGGGCGTCATGGTAACAAGGGTGTAATCTCTGTAATCATGCCTGTTGAAGATATGCCTTATGATGAAAACGGCGAGCCAGTCGATATCGTACTGAACCCGCTAGGTGTACCGTCACGTATGAACGTTGGTCAGGTACTAGAGACGCATATGGGTATGGCTGCTAAAGGTCTGGGTCGCCGCATCAATGAGATGCTAGATCAAGAGCGTGAGCGTGCTGAAACGGTTAAAGAGATTCGTGAGTTCTTACATAAGATCTATAACGCTGATTTAGGTGCGGGCATTAACAGCCGTACTGAAGATCTAGATAGCTTTACGGATGAAGAGATCCTTGAACTGGCTAAAAACCTTTGCGGTGGTGTTCCACTGGCAACGCCTGCATTTGATGGCGCTAAAGAGGTTGAGCTTAAGTCGTTGCTACGTTTAGCGGGCTTAAGTGATACAGGTCAGACAACATTGTTTGATGGCCGTACAGGTAATCAGTTTGATCGCCCTGTAACCGTTGGTTACATGTATATGCTGAAATTGAACCATTTGGTTGATGATAAGATGCATGCGCGTTCAACTGGCTCCTATAGCCTTGTTACTCAGCAGCCGCTGGGTGGTAAAGCTCAGTTCGGTGGTCAGCGATTCGGTGAGATGGAGGTGTGGGCACTGGAAGCTTATGGTGCTGCATATACGCTTCAAGAGATGCTCACAGTTAAGTCCGATGACGTGAATGGTCGTACCAAAATGTATAAAAACATTGTGGATGGCGATCATCGTATGGAGCCGGGTATGCCGGAGTCCTTCAACGTACTTATTAAAGAGATTCGCTCTCTGGGTATCGACATCGAGCTCGAATCCGAATAAGCACAAAACTGTACACCAGGCGGGGGTCGCTCATTAGAGCGGCCTTAAGCAAGAACTCCGTTAGGAGCTTGAAAGAATGAAAGATCTGCTGAATCTGCTTAAAACACAGGGTCAATCTGAAGAGTTTGACTCGATCAAGATCACTCTGGCTTCCCCTGAGATGATCCGTTCATGGTCTTATGGTGAAGTTAAAAAGCCAGAAACCATTAACTACCGTACCTTCAAGCCTGAGCGCGAAGGTTTATTCTGTGCCAAAATTTTTGGCCCAGTAAAAGATTACGAATGCTTATGCGGCAAATACAAGCGTATGAAGCATCGTGGTGTTATCTGTGAGAAGTGTGGCGTAGAAGTTACGCTGGCTAAAGTTCGTCGTGAGCGTATGGCGCACATCGAATTAGCATCTCCAGTTGCCCACATTTGGTTCCTTAAATCACTACCGTCCCGTATTGGCTTGATGCTTGATATGACGTTGCGTGATATTGAACGTGTTCTTTACTTCGAGTCTTTCGTTGTTATCGATCCAGGTATGACTACCCTTGAGCGTGGTCAGATGTTGAACGATGAGCAATACTTTGAAGCGCTTGAAGAGTTTGGTGATGACTTTGATGCCCGTATGGGTGCTGAAGCGGTACGTGAGCTGCTTTCTTCAATTGAGTTAAAAGAAGAAGTTGACCGTTTACGTGAAGAGTTGCCACAGACTAGCTCTGAAACAAAAATTAAGAAGCTATCTAAGCGTCTTAAGTTGCTAGAAGCATTCTACAAATCAGGTAACAAACCTGAGTGGATGATTCTTGAAGTGCTGCCGGTTCTTCCGCCAGATCTTCGCCCATTGGTTCCTCTTGATGGTGGCCGTTTCGCAACGTCTGATCTTAACGATCTGTACCGTCGAGTTATCAACCGTAACAACCGTCTTAAGCGTCTGTTGGATCTTAATGCTCCGGATATCATCGTACGTAACGAAAAACGTATGTTGCAAGAATCTGTTGATGCGTTGTTAGACAACGGTCGTCGCGGTCGTGCTATTACCGGTTCTAACAAGCGCCCTCTGAAATCTTTGGCTGATATGATCAAAGGTAAGCAGGGTCGTTTCCGTCAGAACTTATTGGGTAAACGTGTAGATTACTCTGGTCGTTCTGTAATCGTGGTAGGTCCATACCTACGTTTACATCAGTGTGGTCTTCCTAAGAAGATGGCACTTGAGCTATTTAAGCCTTTTATCTTCTCTAAACTAGAGCTTCGTGGTCACGCTACTACGATTAAAGCTGCTAAGAAGATGGTTGAGCGCGAAGAAGCATTAGTATGGGATATCTTGGATGAAGTTATCCGTGAACATCCGGTACTGCTTAACCGTGCACCAACACTTCACCGTTTAGGTATCCAGGCGTTTGAGCCTGTGCTAATCGAAGGTAAGGCAATTCAACTGCACCCATTAGTATGTGCGGCATACAACGCCGACTTCGATGGTGACCAGATGGCGGTACACGTACCGTTGACTATTGAAGCGCAGCTAGAAGCACGGGCATTGATGATGTCGACCAATAACGTGTTATCTCCTGCTAACGGTGAGCCGATTATCGTTCCTTCGCAAGACGTTGTATTGGGTCTGTACTACATGACTCGTGAGCGTGTAAATGCGAAAGGTGAAGGCATGGTGTTCTCAGATATTGATGAGATCGCTCGTGCCCAAGGTGCAGGTCAGTTAGATCTTCAGGCTGGAATTAAAGTACGTATTACTGAAACGATTCGTGATATCGAAGGTAATGTTGAAGTTATCACTGAGCTGAAAGAAACAACGGCTGGTCGTGCTTTATTGTTTGCTATCGTTCCAAACGGCCTTCCTTATGAGCTGGTTAACCAGCCAATGAAGAAGAAAGCTATTTCCCGTCTATTGAATGAAGCCTATCGTCGTTGTGGTTTGAAAGATACGGTTATCTTTGCCGACCAACTGATGTATACCGGCTTCCGTCAGGCAACTATGTCTGGTGTATCGATCGGTGTGAACGATTTCGAGATTCCAGCAGAAAAAACGCTGATTATCGAAGAGGCGGAAACCGAAGTTGTAGATATCGAACGTCAGTTTGCTGATGGTTTGGTAACTCAAGGTGAGAAATACAACAAAGTTATCGATATCTGGTCTCGTGCTAATGAACTGTTAGCTAAGAAGATGATGGATAACTTGAAAACTGAACCGGTTATTACTAAAGACGGTAAAGAATCAGAGCAAGAGTCATTTAACTCTGTTTATATGATGGCCGACTCCGGTGCCCGTGGTAGTGCTGCGCAGATTCGCCAGCTTGCCGGTATGCGTGGTTTGATGGCTAAGCCAGATGGCTCAATTATCGAAACGCCGATCACTGCGAACTTCCGTGAAGGTTTGAACGTACTTCAGTACTTCATCTCAACCCATGGTGCACGTAAAGGTCTAGCGGATACAGCACTGAAAACAGCAAACTCTGGTTACTTGACGCGTCGTTTGGTTGATGTTGCTCAGGATGTTGTGATCACGGAAGCTGATTGTGGCACAGAGGAAGGTTTGTCAATGATTCCTCTAATCGAAGGCGGTGATGTTGTAGTTGCGCTGGCTGATCGAGTGTTAGGTCGTGTTGTAGCTCAGGATGTTCTTGATCCATCAGGTAAAGATGTTCTTATTGCTGCAGGTACATTAATTGATGAGGCATGGAAGCATCGTTTAGAAAACGAAGATATCTATTCATCCATTGATGAGATCATTGTGCGTAGTGCTATTACATGTCGTACTCGTCACGGTATCTGTGCAAGCTGTTATGGTCGTGATCTAGGCCGTGGTCACCTGGTTAACCCAGGTGAGGCTGTAGGTGTTATCGCCGCTCAGTCAATCGGTGAGCCGGGTACACAGCTTACCATGCGTACGTTCCATATAGGTGGTGCAGCTTCGCGAGCTGCAGCAGTGGATAGTATCCAAGTTAAGAATGGCGGTGAGATTCGTCTACATGATCTTAAGTTTGTTGAGCGTCCAGATGGTGCATTAGTTGCAACTTCGCGCTCGGGTGAACTTGGTGTGACTGATGAGCATGGTCGTGAGCGTGAACGTTATAAGCTTCCATACGGTTCTGTAATCAAAGTTAAGAATGGCAGTAAAGTTGAAGCGGGCGACATTGTTGCTAATTGGGATCCGCATACGCATCCAATTATCTCTGAAGTGGCGGGTCGCGTTGAATTATCAGGTATGGATGATGGTATTACCGTTAAGAGTCAGACTGATGAATTGACCGGTTTGTCTACAACCGAAGTACTTGATAACAAAGATCGTCCAGCGGCAGGTAAAGATATCCGCCCAATGATCAAGTTATTGGATGCTAAAGGTAATGATGTAATGCACCCAGGTACAGATTCTGCTGCGCAGTATCTATTACCTGCGAAAGCGATTATGAACTTAAGTAATGGTGCTGATGTTCAGGTGGGTGATGTACTGGCTCGTATCCCGCAGGAAGGTTCTGTGAACAAGGATATCACCGGTGGTCTACCACGTGTTGCTGACTTATTTGAAGCACGTAAGCCAAAAGAGTCCTCTATCTTAGCTGAAGTATCAGGTATCATCGGCTTCGGTAAAGAAACTAAAGGCAAAAAGCGTTTAGTTATCTCGCCAAGTGATGCTGAGCCACACGAAACAATGATCCAGAAATGGCGTAATTTAAACGTCTTCGAAGGTGAGCAAGTGAATAAAGGTGAGGTTATCTCTGATGGCCCATCTAACCCACATGACATCTTGCGTATTCTGGGTGTTGAAGAGCTGGCTAAGTACATTACCAGCGAGATTCAAGATGTATACCGCCTACAGGGTGTAGGTATCAACGATAAGCACATCGAAGTTATTGTTCGTCAGATGTTGCGTAAAGTTGAAATCGTCTCCTCAGGTGACTCAAGCTTTATTACAGGTGATCAGGTTGAATACCAAGCGGTATTGGCTGAGAACGAAGAGCTTGAAGCAGCAGGTAAGATCCCTGCTAAGTTTGACCGTGTGTTGCTGGGTATTACTAAAGCATCACTTGCAACTGAGTCCTTCATCTCTGCCGCGTCCTTCCAAGAGACAACGCGTGTATTGACTGAAGGTGCAGTAACAGGCAAGCAGGACTTCTTGCGCGGCTTGAAAGAAAATGTCGTGGTTGGTCGTCTGATCCCAGCGGGTTCAGGTCTGGCTTACCACGAAGAACGCAAACGCAAGCGTGCTCAACCTGCTGAAGGTGAAAGTGCGACTGTAAGTGCAGAAGATGTGCAGCAAGCACTAACTGAAGCATTAAATGCGTCTATGCCAGACGCTGAATAACTATTTTTTCATTTTTATTGAATAAATAGTACTCAGTGTTTGATGTTGGGGCCGGAATTTATTAAAATTCCGGCCCCTTTGTGGTTGGATTGAAAAATATCCAATTTTTATGGTGTTAAATCAAAACGTGGAGTTTGCTTAAATGGCAACGATTAACCAGTTGGTACGTAAACCGCGTAAACGCAAAGTTCAGCCTAGCGATGTTCGCGCATTGCAGGCTTGTCCTCAGCGTCGTGGCGTATGTACCCGTGTTTACACCACTACTCCGAAAAAACCGAACTCAGCATTACGTAAAGTATGTCGTGTTCGTTTGACCAACGGCTTCGAGGTTGCTTCCTACATTGGTGGTGAAGGTCACAACCTACAGGAGCATAGTGTTGTTCTAATTCGTGGTGGTCGTGTTAAGGACCTTCCAGGTGTTCGCTACCATACGGTACGTGGTGCACTGGACTGCTCAGGTGTTAGTGAGCGTAAGCAAGGCCGTTCTAAATACGGTGCTAAGCGTCCTAAATCTTAATCGTAGTCCCTGCGGCGCAGCTTTCTTGTAAGACTAAGAAGCTAAACCGGATACGCGGTAAGAGTAAGGCCAAGTTTACATACTTGGAAAACCTGAAGACCTTTTAATGAATTGAGGGCTTATCATGCCTAGAAGACGCGTCGCTGCAAAGCGCGAAATACTACCGGATCCTAAGTTCGGTAACATTGTTCTTGCCAAGTTTATTAACCATGTAATGGTTCACGGTAAGAAATCAGTTGCTGAGAAAATTGTTTACGGTGCTTTGGATAAAATCCAAGAGCGCTCAGACAAAGATCCATTGGAAATTTTTGAAAAAGCTCTGGAAGCGATCCAGCCAGCGGTTGAGGTTAAATCTCGCCGTGTTGGTGGTGCAACTTACCAGGTGCCTGTAGAAGTGCGTCCTGCTCGTCGTATGGCTCTTGCTATGCGTTGGGCGGTTGACTCTGCACGTGGTCGTGGTGAGAAATCCATGGCTCTACGTTTGGCAGGTGAGCTTGTTGATGCTTCTGAAGGTCGCGGTGCGGCTGTTAAGAAACGTGAAGACGTGCATCGTATGGCTGAAGCGAACAAAGCATTCGCTCACTACCGCTTCTAAAAAACTGAGGACTAAGTTGTGGCTCGTAAGACTCCTATATCACGTTATCGCAACATCGGTATCTGCGCACATGTGGATGCCGGTAAAACGACGACTACGGAGCGTGTTCTGTTTTACACCGGTCTTTCTCATAAGATTGGTGAAGTACATGACGGTGCTGCAACTATGGACTGGATGGAGCAGGAGCAGGAGCGTGGTATTACTATCACGTCTGCTGCAACTACCTGCTTCTGGAAGGGCATGAGCCAACAATTCGAAGATCATCGAATTAATATCATTGATACGCCGGGGCACGTTGACTTCACGATTGAAGTTGAGCGTTCTTTGCGTGTATTGGATGGTGCTGTTGTTGTGCTTTGTGCCTCTTCCGGTGTTCAGCCTCAGACTGAGACTGTTTGGCGTCAGGCTAATAAATATGAAGTGCCGCGCATGGTATTCGTCAATAAGATGGATCGCATAGGTGCTGACTTCTTTATGGTTGTTGATCAGCTAAAAGAGCGTCTTGGGGCAAATGCTATACCTATCAATATTCCGATTGGCACGGAAGAAGACTTTGTAGGTGTGGTTGATCTGATTCGCATGAAAGCCATCATGTGGAATGAGGCAGATCAAGGTATGACCTATGAGCTGGAAGATATCCCAGCGAATATGCAAGAAACGGCTGATAAGCTTCATGAACAGCTAGTAGAAGCTGCTGCAGAAGCAAATGAAGAATTAATGGATAAATACCTTGAAGATGGTGATTTATCTCTGGACGAATTAAAGCAGGGTTTACGCTCACGTACGCTTGATAACGATATTGTTCTTATGTTGGCAGGTTCAGCATTTAAGAATAAGGGCGTTCAGGCGATGTTAGATGCGGTCATTGAGTTCATGCCATCTCCAATCGAAGTTAAAGCGATTGAGGGTATATTGGATGATAAAGATGAAACTCCTGCTGCACGTCATGCTGACGATGATGCGCCTTTCTCGGCCTTGGCTTTTAAGATTGCCACTGACCCGTTTGTAGGTACGTTGACATTTGTTCGTGTGTATTCGGGTGTTCTTAAGTCAGGTGACGGGGTTTATAACTCAGTCAAAGGCAAAAAAGAGCGCGTGGGTCGTATGGTACAGATGCATGCCAACAACCGTGAAGAGATCAAAGAGGTGCGTGGGGGTGATATCGCCGCGCTTATCGGCATGAAAGATGTTACAACAGGCGATACTTTATGTGACGGCGATAATCGTATTATCCTCGAACGCATGGAGTTTCCTGCGCCGGTTATTTCGGTTGCAGTTGAGCCTAGGTCTCAAGCTGACCAAGAGAAGATGGGTGTTGCCTTAGGTAAATTGGCGCAAGAAGACCCTTCTTTTAAAGTTGAGACGGATAAAGAAACTGGCCAGACCATTATTTCAGGTATGGGTGAGTTGCATCTTGATATTCTTGTGGATCGAATGAAGCGAGAATTTAAAGTTGAAGCGAATATCGGTAAGCCTCAAGTGGCCTACCGTGAGAAGATTCGTAAGTCGGTTGATGCGAACCATAAGTTTATTCGTCAATCGGGCGGACGTGGTCAATACGGTCATGTAGTGGTTGAGTTTAGCCCTTCTGAGAATGAAGGTTTAGAGTTTATCAATGAGATCGTGGGTGGCGCGATCCCAAGAGAATTTATACCAGCAATAGAAAAGGGTATTGAAGAGCAGATGCAGAACGGCTGTCTGGCCGGTTATCCGCTGCTGCGTATCAAGGCAACCCTGTACGACGGTTCCTACCACGACGTCGACTCGAACGAGATGGCCTTCAAGGTCGCTGGTTCCATGGCAATGAAGAAGGGTGCCCTCGAGGCGAACCCGGCACTGCTCGAGCCGATCATGCGTGTTGAAGTTGTGACGCCGGAAGATTACATGGGTGATGTTGTAGGCGACCTGAACCGTCGTCGCGGCGTTATCCAGGGCATGGACGAAGGTCCTGCCGGTAAGGTCATCCGTGCAGAGGTTCCGTTGTCGGAAATGTTCGGTTACGCCACCGACCTGCGTTCTGCAACACAGGGTCGGGCGTCTTATGCGATGGAGTTCTCCCGCTATATGGAAGCTCCTTCGAACATTGCCGAAGCGATCATTAAAAAGGGTTGATCCCCAGGACTTAAGAAACAGGAAGAGGTGTAACCGTGTCTAAAGCAAAGTTTGAGCGTAACAAGCCGCACGTAAACGTGGGCACCATTGGTCACGTTGACCATGGTAAGACCACTCTGACAGCCGCCCTGACTCGTGTATGTCACGAAGTATGGGGTACTGGTGAGAGCCGTGCTTTCGATCAGATCGATAACGCACCGGAAGAGCGTGCGCGTGGTATCACCATCGCGACCTCTCACGTTGAGTACGATTCTCCGACCCGTCACTACGCACACGTAGACTGCCCGGGCCACGCGGATTATGTTAAGAACATGATCACCGGTGCGGCCCAGATGGACGGCGCTATCCTGGTTTGCTCCGCAGCTGACGGCCCCATGCCGCAGACTCGTGAGCACATCCTGCTGTCCCGTCAGGTTGGCGTACCTTACATCGTTGTGTTCCTGAACAAAGCGGACATGGTTGACGATGAAGAGCTGCTCGAGCTGGTCGAAATGGAAATCCGTGAGCTGCTGAGCGACTACGATTTCCCGGGCGACGACACGCCGATCATCA
>NZ_CAKZLP010000056.1 GCF_937127095.1 uncultured Amphritea sp. | reverse complement strand
TACCTCGAAGCACTATCGGCCGCGATCAAAGTTCCAACAGATTCAATACTTCAAATATTCTCTGGCGGTGGGTATCACTTCGTTATTCAACTAAAAGACCCAATAAAGTCAGTCGAGTTTTTTGAAAAGAATGACAGGGATGTTGTCGTGATAATGCAACAACCTTATTATCATTCTAGAAATAACGATGGTTTTATTGAAATAAATGAAAACCTTGTGTTCTTCAATTTTTCTAATAAAGATTTTGTCGATGTCTCCAAATTGAACCGTGAACCGCCCGGTAATGTGCCAGATGAAAACTCAAAAATGGCAGGTTTAGGATTTAGCGCCCCCAACTGGGCCTATTACATCAATGATAACGGGTTGGAAAAATTTGAGCTCGGGCAATAAAAAGTCTAGTGAACCTAATTTGATTTTTCCCGGTATTGCGTTGACTTGTAATAATTTAGTGATTTTATTATTTTGTGGTCCCAAAAATAATTCTGAGTCACAAAAAAGTCATGGATCATCCCATTGAGGAACAAAATAAAATTCAAAAAGCATTTTTGAAAAAGCTCCCTTCCAAGGATAGGCCATTTCATAGAAAGTTGTTTTCCATTGGAAATGCAAGTCTTCGATACCATCTCCTTTCAAAAAAGTATGAACCTACTCAAGATGATTTCGATGCCTGGCTATTCGAATTACCCGAACCCATTAAACTAAGCATGGAAGAACGAGGTTTTGAATCTTGTAAAACTTCCCAGCGATTTACAAAGTTTGTTTTAGAAAGAAGAAATATTCATGAAATTACAGATTATGGGTGGTTACATGAGCAAGATAATAGAAAAATTGTTCGTAATGATGATGGAAAAGATGTAGAACTGGCTCAAGAAAAAGCCATGTCTGATATGCGTAAGAGCAAGGAAGAAGCAGCCGCCATCATTGAACAGGCTAATAAGCGAGCTAACCAGATCGTTGATGAAGCTAAAGAGAAAGCACGTGAAGAGGCTAATCGCCTTCTAACGGCTGCTAAAGCTGAAATCGATCAGGAAGCTAACCGTGCCAGAGAAACTCTACGCGCTGATGTCGCTGCTCTTGTAGTAGCCGGTGCTGAGAAAATTCTTGAAGCGTCAGTTGACGCTAATGCGCACGCACAGCTTGTTGAAAAACTAGCTGCTGAGCTTTAAGCGAGGTTTACGATGGCTGAACTCAATACAGTTGCTCGGCCTTATACAAAAGCCGCTTTTGAGCACGCTGTGGCTAAGGGAAGTCTTGACCAGTGGTCCGATATGCTGGCAACTGCTACGGCAGTCGCTCAGCATGAGACGATGAAACTGGTATTGGATAACCCTGGCTTCACACGTGAGCAAAAAGCTGAGGCAATGATCTCTGTCTGCGAAGAGCAGATGGATCAGTCAACCAAGAATTTTATCTCTTTGTTGGCAGAAAATCAGCGTTTGGCTTTGTTACCAGAGATCGCCGTACAGTTTGAACAGTTGAAAGCTAACCAACAGCATACTGTTGAAGTGAATCTGACAACTGCCTTTGATCTGGGCGAGCAGCAGCAACAAAAATTAACTCAGGCACTGAGCTCCAAGCTGGGCCGCGAAGTGAGTCTGACTACCGTGGTGGACAAGTCCATTATTGGTGGTGTGATCGTTCGAACCGACGATATGGTTATCGACGGCTCTATTCGTGCTCGACTGGCTAAACTAGCCGAAGCAATGAACTCCTGAGTGTGAGGATTAAACATGCAGCAATTGAATCCATCTGAGATCAGCGAGATTCTTAAGAGCCGCATCGAGAAACTTGATGTCTCTTCTGAAGCCCGTAATGAAGGTACTATCGTCAGCGTTTCTGACGGTATTATCCTGATTCACGGCCTGGCTGATGTAATGTACGGGGAAATGATTGAATTCCCTGGCGGTATCTATGGTATGGCGCTCAACCTTGAGCGTGACTCTGTAGGTGCTGTAGTACTGGGTGACTATCAGGGTCTGGTAGAAGGTATGACCGCGCGTTGTACTGGCCGAATCCTGGAAGTACCTGTTGGTCCGGAACTGCAGGGTCGTGTAGTAGACGCCCTGGGTAACCCGATCGACGGTAAAGGCCCGATTGAAACTAAACTGACTGACCCTGTCGAAAAGGTTGCACCTGGTGTAATCGAGCGTCAATCAGTCGATCAGCCTGTACAGACTGGTCTGAAATCTATTGATGCCATGGTGCCAGTTGGCCGTGGTCAGCGTGAGCTGATCATCGGTGACCGTCAGATCGGTAAGACTGCGATCGCGATTGACGCTATCATCAACCAGAAAGGTACTGGTGTTAAATGTATCTACGTAGCGATCGGACAGAAACAGTCCACTATTGCCAACGTAGTACGTAAGCTGGAAGAGCATGGCGCGATGGAACATACCATCGTCGTAGCAGCTGGCGCATCTGATCCTGCAGCGATGCAGTTCCTGGCGCCTTACGCTGGTTGTTCTATGGGCGAATACTACCGTGACCGCGGTGAAGATGCTCTGATCGTATACGATGACCTGACTAAACAAGCCTGGGCTTACCGTCAGATCTCCCTGTTGCTGCGCCGCCCACCGGGCCGTGAAGCATACCCAGGTGACGTATTCTATCTTCACTCGCGTCTGCTGGAACGTGCTGCGCGCGTTAACCCAACCTATGTTGAGAAGTTTACTAACGGCGAAGTTAAGGGCAAAACAGGCTCTCTGACTGCACTGCCAGTAATCGAGACACAGGGTGGTGACGTATCTGCATTCGTACCAACCAACGTTATCTCAATCACCGATGGTCAGATCTTCCTGGAAGCGGACCTGTTTAACGCAGGTATCCGTCCGGCGATCAACGCTGGTCTGTCTGTATCCCGTGTAGGTGGTGCAGCTCAGACTAAGATCATCAAGAAACTGGGTGGTGGTGTACGTCTGGCTCTGGCTCAGTATCGTGAATTGGCGGCATTCGCTCAGTTTGCTTCTGATCTGGATGATGCTACCCGTGCTCAGCTTGAGCATGGTCAGCGCGTAACCGAGCTGATGAAGCAGAAGCAGTACTCCCCGATGTCTGTAGCGGACATGGGTCTGAGTCTGTTCGCTGCAAACGAAGGCTTCCTGAACGATATCGACCTGAACAAGATCCTTGATTTTGAAGCGTCGCTGATCTCTTACTTCAACAGCGAGTATGCTGATGTAATGGGTAAGATCAATGATAGCGGCGACTACAATGACGAGATCGCGTCTCAGTTCAAGGCTGGTATCGAAAAGTTCAAATCTACCCAAACTTGGTAATAGCTCATTTGAGTGGAGGTTTGCATAAGTAATTATGCAGACCTGAACTAAGTAAAGGTTTAATAGGTGGAACTATGGCAGCCGGAAAAGAGATAAAGACACAGATAAGCAGTATTCAGGGCACACGTAAGATTACCAGCGCTATGGAAATGGTGGCTGCATCTAAAATGCGTAAAGCTCAGGATCGCATGCAGGAAAGCCGTCCTTACGCTCGGAATATCCGCAGCGTAATTCAGCACCTGGCGAAATCCAATCCTGAATATAAGCATCTGTATCTGCAACAGCGCGAAGTAAAGCGTGTCGGTTTCATTGTATTAGCAACTGACCGTGGTCTCTGCGGTGGCTTGAACATTAATGCGTTCAAAGCAGCACTTGCCAAGATGAAAGAGTTTAAAGACGCAAATATCGAGATCGATATCTGTGCGCTGGGCTCTAAGTCTGTAAGCTTCTTTAAAACATATGGCGGTAACGTAACCGCAGCAAAATCTGGTTTGGGTGATAAGCCTGAAATAGTTGAGCTGATTGGTACCGTTAAAGTCATGTTGGATGCTTACGATGTAGGCAAGCTGGATATGTTGTTTATTGTATCTAACGAGTTCGTTAATACGATGACGCAGCAGCCACAGGTAGAGCAGATTCTTCCGCTGAAAGCAGAAGACGATGATGACCGTCTTAACCATCACTGGGATTATATTTACGAACCCGATGCTAAAGAGCTGTTGAACGGCTTACTGGTTCGTTACATTGAGTCCCTGGTCTATCAGGCCGTGGTTGAGAACAATGCCTGTGAACAGGCAGCACGAATGCTGGCGATGAAGAACGCAACTGACAACGCTGGTGACCTAATCGATGAGCTTCAAATGGTTTACAACAAGGCTCGTCAAGCTGCGATTACTCAGGAAATTTCTGAGATCGTGAGTGGTGCTGCTGCTGTATAAGGCAGTTAACAGGTTTAAATGTTAAGAGGATCCGAACATGAGTAGCGGACGTATTGTTCAGATTATCGGCGCAGTAGTCGACGTGGAATTCCCACGTGACAGTGTACCGAAAATCTATGATGCACTGGTTGTTGAGTCTAAAGGGCTCACACTTGAAGTTCAGCAACAGCTGGGTGATGGTGTTGTACGTGCAATCGCTATGGGTCAGACCGAAGGCGTCAGTCGTGGTCTGAGCGTAGTAAACACTGGTGCGCCAGTTTCTGTACCTGTCGGTACAGCGACTCTGGGTCGCATTATGGATGTATTGGGTAACCCAATCGATGAGTGTGGACCTATTGGTGAAGAAGAGCGTATGCCTATTCACCGTAAGGCACCTTCTTATGCTGACCAGGCGGCTTCTAACGAGCTGCTGGAAACCGGCATCAAGGTAATCGATCTGGTATGCCCATTCGCGAAGGGTGGTAAAGTTGGTCTGTTCGGTGGTGCCGGTGTAGGTAAAACCGTAAACATGATGGAACTGATCCGTAACATCGCGATCGAGCACTCTGGCTTCTCCGTATTTGCGGGTGTAGGTGAGCGTACTCGAGAAGGTAACGACTTCTACTATGAGATGAAAGAATCCAACGTATTGGATAAAGTATCTCTGGTATACGGTCAGATGAACGAGCCTCCAGGTAACCGTCTGCGTGTAGCGCTGACTGGCCTGACCATGGCTGAAAAATTCCGTGACGAAGGTCGTGACGTACTGTTGTTTGTTGATAACATCTACCGTTACACACTGGCAGGAACAGAAGTATCTGCACTGTTGGGTCGTATGCCTTCAGCGGTAGGTTACCAGCCAACACTGGCGGAAGAGATGGGTGTTCTTCAGGAACGTATCACCTCTACCAAGACGGGTTCTATCACGTCTATTCAAGCGGTATACGTACCAGCAGATGACTTGACTGACCCATCACCAGCGACCACCTTCTCGCACCTTGACGCAACAGTTGTACTGTCACGTCAGATTGCCGAGCTGGGTATCTACCCTGCGGTAGACCCACTGGATTCCACTTCACGTCAGTTGGATCCTCTGGTAATCGGTCAGGAGCATTATGACACTGCCCGTCAGGTGCAGGGTGTACTGCAGCGCTATAAAGAGCTGAAAGACATCATCGCGATTCTGGGTATGGACGAGTTGTCTGAAGAAGACAAGCAGGTAGTAACCCGCGCTCGTAAGATCCAGCGATTCCTGTCTCAGCCATTCTTCGTAGCTGAAGTATTCACCGGTTCTCCTGGTAAGTACGTTTCTCTGAAAGATACCATCAGCGCATTCAAGGGCATCCTTGCGGGCGATTATGACAGTCTGCCAGAGCAAGCGTTCTACATGGTTGGCGGTATCGACGAAGTGGTTGAAAAAGCTAAGAGCATGTAAGTGCGCTTAGTTAACCTTTTAAAAGGATAACAACATGGCTATGACTGTTCATTGTGACATCGTGAGTGCTGAAGAAGAGATCTTCTCCGGTCTTATCGAGTTCGTTTCAGTGACAGGTAGCCTGGGTGATCTGGGTATCTACCCGGGTCACGCTCCGCTTCTGTCGGAACTGAAACCAGGTCCTGTAGAGCTAATGAAACAGGGTGGTGAGCAGGAGATCTTTTACGTTTCTGGTGGCTTCATCGAAGTTCAGCCACACAAAGTCTCTGTCCTAGCGGACGTTGCACTGCGTGCGGGTGACATCAACGAAGCAGCTGCTGAAGAAGCGAAGAAGCATGCTGAACATGTAATGGCTGATAAGAGCACTGAACTGGATTTTTCCCGTGCGACTGCTCAATTGGCCGAAGCTGCAGCACAACTGCGTACTATTCAGCAGATTCGTAAGAAGATGGGTAAATAACCCGCGCTTACCGAACTGCTACTCGATAAAAAACAGCCTCCGGGCTGTTTTTTTTTGCCTCTCAAGAGGGCAATTAAATGCAGTTGGACATAAGCTGTCTGAATAGACGCTAAAGAGTAATATGCTGCGTTTAATCTATGACTTTAGAAAAAGGATTTATGTTATGGCCTTAATAGATAAAAGACTGGTTGCAAAAGCGACTGTTGTGTTCTGCGCTGTTGTTTTTGTGTCGGGTTGCGCGACTGAGAACCACCGCGAGATTGAACCACAGAAAGTCGAAACGTATCGGTCAAATTACCAGGGCCCACGTACCACAATGGTTGTGGGTAATTTTGATAATCGTTCTAATTATCTGCAGGGTATGTTTTCAGCTGATAACAATCGTCTCGGCAATCAGGCACAAACCATTCTTAAAACACATCTGCAACAAACGAATCGCTTTAATGTAGTCGACCGCCAGAGTATGGCTGATCTAAAGCAAGAGGCTGGTTTGAGTGGCGTGAAGCAGCAGATTCGGGGCGCCCGCTATGTGGTCACCGGGGATGTTACTGAGTTTGGCCGCAAAGTCACCGGTGATAAGCAACTGTTTGGTATTTTAGGTAAGGGGAAAACACAGACCGCCTACGCCAAAGTTTCGCTGAATATCGTTGATGTAGTCTCCTCGCAAATTGTTTATTCGACTCAGGGAGCAGGGGAGTATGAACTGTCAAATCGTGAAATCGTTGGTTTTGGCGGCGCTGCAGGCTATGACGCAACCCTGAATGGCAAGGTATTGAATTTTGCCATTATGGAAGCGGTGAATAATCTGGTCACCGATATGCAGAACGGTGTCTGGAAGATCGAACAATAAGGAATGTTTGAGTGAAACGAATAGCCGCATTATTAATAGCCTCCAGTGTTTTGCTGGGCGGTTGTGCCACCCAGGATACCAGTCTCTATTATTGGGGCTCCTACGAAGCGATGATTTACGAAATGTATGTCGAGCCCGGTAATGCACCTGCAGCGTTGCAGATCTCAAAACTGGAGCAGGATATTCAGAAGGCAGATGCACTGGGTAAACAGGTTCCTCCAGGGTTGTTCGCCCATCTGGGGATGATGTACGCCGCGGAAGGTAAAGCCGGACTGGCGCAGGAAGCGTTGTTGAAAGAGAAGGCGCTGTATCCTGAAGCAACCACCATGGTTGAAACACTATTGAAGAACCAGCAACAGGGAGGAAATCAGTGATGATACGTTCAATCGTGTGTGGGTCTTTGATGTTGTTGGCGTTGCTCAGCAGCGGTTGTGCCACCCAGGGAAGCTATGATTATTCCGCATTGCAGGCCAGTAAGCCCCGTTCTATTCTGGTGATTCCACCGATGAATAACTCCGTTGAGATCAATGCATCGAATATCTACTTGTCGACGCTGTCGAGACCTCTGGCAGAAAAAGGTTATTATGTCTTTCCGGTGGCGGTGATTAATCAGTTTCTGCAGGAAAATGGGCTACAGTCACCGGCGGATATGTATGATGTACCACTGGATAAGTTTGCCGAGCATCTTAGGCCGGATGCTATTCTCTATATCGTGATTGAAGACTGGGGGCAGAAGTATCAGGTCTTATCTTCAACTACGGAGGTTAAGGCGGATATGAAGCTTGTGGACGCGAAAACAGGTACCACTCTATGGGACTCTAAGGTTTCTTACGCACAGGGTTCAGGGGACAATGGTGGCGGCCTGGTTGGTATGCTGGTTCAGGCGGTGGTGGATCAGGTTGTCGGCACGATGATAGACCAAACCCCGACAGTCGCCCGGGCGGCCAATAATATCGCCATTAACAATCCGGGTCAGGGATTGCTCAATGGGCCATATCGGGCTCAGTAATTGTATGTCTTAGCTGTACAGCCATAAAAAACCACCTGCGAAGGTGGTTTTTTTATGGCTTGAAAAATGACGCTACTCTACGATTTAGTCGGCTCTTTTGTCAGCGAGGCCAGACGTTAAACCATTTAAAGAGTCGCCTTTCAGCCCGATCTCCTCAAGCAGGCCGTCAACAAGCGGGGCCTGTGCTTTATAGCGCAGGACACTGCTAACCATTTGATCTGCCAGGCTGGACGGTTGGGATTCACCTCCCTCGGATGCGCTTGAGCCTGAGCCAGCACCGTTTAAGCCATCAATCTGATAGATTTTAATACCATCGATCTGCTCCATCGGTTTAACGCTTTCACGAATAATATCCGGAAGACGCTCAATAATCGCCAGCTTGATCTGACGAGCGATCTGCTCAGCTGCAAGCAGATTCTCGGCTTCATTGAGGGCGCGTTTGCCTTCGGCATCGACCCGGTTGCGAATCTCGGCGGCCTCGGCGGCAAGTTTTTCAGATTTATTCTGCGCTTCAGCATTGATCAGCTGCTTGTCAGCATCGGCATGGGCCTGAATACGCACCGCTTCTGCATGGTCCTCTGCAGCATCCTTCTCTGCCTGAGCACCCACTTTGATACTGATAGCATTGCGTTCTGCTTCTTTTGCCGCTTCAACCAGCTCTATCTGTTTATCACGTTCAGCGATCTCAGTCTCCCGGACAGTGATAACCTGCTCATCGGCTTTTACCGCCTCTGAACGGGCCCGGCTTGCTTCGGCTTCAGCAACGGATTGCTCTCGGGATTTTTGTGCGATGGCGATCGATTTATCCTGTTCAGATAGCTCTAAGGTTCTGCGTTTATCAATCTCAGCACTTTCAATCGCTTTACTTTTCTCTATATCTTTTTCTTTCAACAGCCGCGCCATCGTAATACGGCCCTCTTCAACCGCCTGCTCGGAGCTGATTCGCGACTGCTCGGTTTGCTGCTCTGCAACGATTTGCGCCTGTTCAGCTGATCGTTTGTTTTCAGCCTGCTCACGCATAATCTCTGCTTCGATGGTCGCTTTACGAATTTCGACCTCTCTGGATTGTTGCAGTCGGGCATATTCCTGATCGCGGGTGATCTCTAAACGCTGTTTTTCGGCTTCAAGGTTTTTGGTTGCAATGCTAACCTCGGTCTCCTGCTCGATCTCATTACGGCGTTTGCGACGCTCTTCAATCGCCTCGGTCAGTTTGGTCAGACCCTCGGCATCAAAGGCGTTATCGGGATTGAAATACTGTTTACCCGTCTGGTCGAGACCGGTGAGGGAAACGGATTCAAGTTCGAGACCGTTTTTCAACAGGTCTTCAGAAACCACCTGCTGTACTTTCTGAACAAAATCGACCCGTTGTTCGTGCAGTTCATACATCGCCATCTCGGCAGCCACAGCACGCAGGGCATCAACAAATTTACCTTCTACCAACTCTTTCAGGGCTTCGGGTTCCATGGTGCGCATACCCAGCGTCTGGGCGGCATTGGCAATGGACTCTACGGTGGGCTGAACCCGCACATAAAACTCTGCCAGCACATCGACCCGCATCCGGTCCCGGGTGATCAGCGCCTGATCATTAGCCCGTTTCACCTCGAGTCTGAGGGTATTCATATTGACCGGAATGATTTCATGGAGCACCGGCAAAACAATTGCGCCGCCATTCACAATCACTTTCTGTCCACCAAAACCGGTGCGGACGAACGAGGTCTCTTTTGAGGCCCGTCGATAGAGCCGCGCCATAATTAAGCCGATGGCTATAAGGCCAATAACAATAATGGCAGCGACAGTGCCAAGATCCGTGAGGTCGAAGTACATAGTGCTAATAATTCCTTTTATTGATTAACGAGGTTTGGGTTAGTATTTGGAATCACGATAAAGGTATTTTGTTGCTGCTTAATGATAAGCACCTGTGATCCCTGTGGCTGATCCGGTTGGTTTTTATCCGGCTCTACCATCAGGTAGTGGGTCTGTCCATGCTGGTCTTTGACCTTTGCCTGAGCCGGGCTGCCTACCCGTGCTGTTCCGGTAGTGATCAGGGCCACTCTGCCGATAAAGCTATCACTGGATACCGCTTCGGATTCATCTTGCGGCAATATTCTGGCAATCCCTTTGGCCGAAACCCGTGTCAGAGGGAGTGTCAGTAGGGTTGCCGGAACAATCGCCAGCCAGCTGTAAAGCAGCTGGCCTGTCAGTGTGCGAAACATACTTTGCACCAACAGTCCGGCAAGGCCGAAATAGGTCAGTACAATAATGAGTAAAACCAGAAAGGGCACCTGGCCGACATAAAACCAACCGAGTATCCGGCTGATGATGCCGCTATCAGGAATATCCGCTGCACCTACATCGACACTCAGGTCTGGCAACAGGGCTTCCAGTATGGAGGAAAATGCCAGTCCCACAACCAGGCCGGCCCCTTCAAGCAGGGCCAGAATCACCATCACTGTCAGCGAGAGAGTGAAGGGGAAGTTGCCACTCAGGGTGAGAAACTCAAACATTACCGCTGTCTTCGCTGTTTGATTTCAGTAACGCCAGGCGTTCTTTTATGCGGTTGTTGCGGTTAAGTTCGTCCAGTTCTGCCAGCTTCGCGGCATTGTCAGCGCTGCTTTTGTTTAGATTGGAATAAGCGGTCTGTTTTTCAATAATCCGCTCAAATGCGGACTCGGCTTTAGCCACTTTCGCCGCAATATCGGAACCGGTGTTCGCTGCGCTCTGATGGTCCGGGATAGCCGATACATTTTTTAATGTAAGGAGTCTTTGCAGTTCCTCCTTCATTTCGCGCTTTTTAGCCGTAAGTGCCTGAATGTAGCCATCAAGCTCTTGCTCTTTCTCGCCGGCTTCAGCGATGGATTTTTCAAGCACCGGAATCTGAGCTTCGATATCCAGCTGATGGGCTATCCCTGCTTCTGCGAGGTCTTCTCTGCCTTCGGCGAGAGCGACCTGTATTTTGCTGCTCAGCTCTTCATGCAGACTACTTGTTTCCATTAATCGGGTGCTGGCAAGGTGTTTTCTCGCGGCTATCTGCCCCAGTTCAACCCTGACCTGATCGATAGCGCTATCCACCTCTCTTAGCGCTTCTTCAAGAATGATTTCAGGGGCTGAATCTTCTATAGAGTTAACCAGTGCGTTCAGACTTCCACTGATTATGCGGCCAACCCGGCTGGTAATTGACTCATTCATAGTTCACTCCTTGGACTTTCATTATTTCATCTAGTTTTTGACGCACTTTTTCTAACATTTCAGGGTCGTGGCTGCTGATTAGTGGGGGCCTCAGCAGACGCAGTAGTTGCCCGGTGGTATTCACCAGAAGTTCGAGACATTCCCGTTCATAGAGGTGAATGGACTCGTCGGATTGTTTAATTTTGCCCGAATGGAATAGCAGTGATGACAGGGATCTTTCCAGCCAGTAGTGCTGGGTAGCCAATAGAGTGGAGTGTTGATGACATCGGGATTCAGTTTGCTCGATCACCTCTATCGCGGGAGCGAGATATCCCGATACTCTCTGTTTAGAGTCTGATAGCGAATGCGGCGCGTGCTCTTCTTTACGTACTTTATTGATGATGAAGCGAAGTTTTTCACTGGGAGTGACCGCATCAGGTGCAGTAAAGTCAGCCAGAAACGCGGCTTCAGCGGGGGAGAGTCGAACACTGATAGGGATAGATTTCATTGCAAAGCTCCATTTGCATCAATTAGGGTCCATCCTAAATTGAATTGTTTATACCAGTATACAAACGTAAACAGCAAGCAAAACTGAATTATTTATTACAGCAGCCCCCATAACGTATCAAAAATAATCTTCTGGGCGGCTGCCACCTCTTTCGACTCAATCACCACGGCCGTTGGGTAGTTAGCTGATGCCAGGGAGATAATGGCGCACTTGGGAGGATAAACGGCGATATAGGCGGCATCGACCCGGCCTTCGGTTTTAATCCACTTACGGGCGCTGAGTTCCGCATCTTCACCGCCGTCACCGATAGCGATTACTTTTACTTCAATACCCTTCAAAATTCGCTGGGCGGTAAAGTTAGGAAACGGGCGGTAAAGGTGTTGTCGAATCGGTTTTGACGAAAAGACAGAGTAGCTCTTAGGATTCTGTGACTCTACTGTATTCAGTATATCCCTGAGAACCTGTTCGATACCGCTGTCGCCTTCGTAGTAGCTGACATTGGCCGTATTAAAGTCGGGCATCAGGTGGTGCAACTCCGGTACCACGCGGTTTTTCAGTTGATCAATCGCGGAGTTAAGCGAGGTTCGCTTCTCCTCTGCCAGCTGCAGCAACACTTCAGGCTCGCGGGCAGAGAACAAGCGGCGCTTGCCCTTAGGCAGATAGGTGACGATACCTTTCTGCTGCATCTCTTTCAGGCAGTCGTAAGTTGTCCCCCGGTTGATGCCTGCTTTTTCCGCAATGGTGCGGATAGCGCTGGGGCCGAGAGAGAGCAGTGCACGGTAAAGGGTGATTTCGCGTTTAGCCAAACCCAGTAGTTCAAACAGTTCATCATTCATAATTGTCAATTTTTCTCTGACATTTAATATTGCATCTAAGACCAGTTAGATTAAAGTTCGGTTAAATTATTGTTTGTGTCAACAACAGCGGGTCGCCGGATCGGCCAATGCTGTAATTAACCAGGAAGACTTCTGTTTTGAATAGCCTTGATATTGTTATTCTGGCCGCTGGTCAGGGTAGCCGAATGAAATCATCACTACCTAAAGTGCTGCACAGTATTGGTGGCAAGTCGATGCTGCAACATGTTATTGACAACGCCATCTCATTGGAAAATGCCCGAATCCATATTGTTATTGGACATGGAGCAGGCGCTGTCGAAACTGCCCTGTCAGGACAGCCTGTACAGTTTGCCCTGCAGGCTGAACAGCTGGGCACCGGTCATGCGGTGGCTCAGGCAATGCCAAACATCTCTGACAATGGGGTTGTGCTGGTGTTATATGGCGATGTTCCGCTTACCCGGCCTGATACCATGGCGGAGTTGGTAAAAATTGCTCAGCGTGGACAGTTTGGCTTATTAACGGTGAATCTGGCAGACCCAACCGGCTATGGACGGATTGTACGCAGCGATGCCGGCGATGTTGTGGCGATTGTCGAGCATAAGGATGCCAGTGAGGTGCAACGCGCAATCACTGAAGTTAACACCGGTATTTTGGCGCTGCCCACCGCGTTGTTACGCGAGTGGATACCCCAGCTCTCCTCGAATAATGTTCAGGGTGAATACTATCTCACCGATATTATCGCCATGGCAGCAGAGCAGGGTGTGCGGGTTCAGGCGATTCAGCCCGCGACCGAGCAGGAAGTACAGGGGGTTAACAACCGCCTGCAGCAGGCTGAACTGGAGCGCTGGTATCAGCGGAGCGCAGCTGAAGCGTTGATGCTGGAAGGGGTGTCCCTGGCAGATCCGGCGCGGATCGATGTCCGTGGAGAGGTCAGCGTGGGCCATGATGTAGCAATTGATATCAATGTGATCCTGGAAGGCCGGGTAGAGATCGGCGATAACGTCACCATTGAAGCGAACTGTATTATTAAAGATTCGGTAATCGGTTCTGGTTCTCATATTAAAGCGAACTCTATGCTGGATGAAGCGGTGGTTGCTGATAACTGTGATATCGGTCCGTTTGCCCGGCTGCGTCCCGGCAGTCGTCTGGCGAACAATGCTAAAGTCGGTAACTTTGTCGAGACGAAGAAAGCGAATATCGGCGAGGGTAGTAAGGTAAATCATCTTAGCTATATCGGTGATGCCGAGATTGGTGTGAACGTTAACGTTGGCGCTGGCACCATTACCTGTAACTACGACGGGGTTAATAAGTCGACCACTGAGATTGGCGACGGCGCTTTTATCGGCTCGAATACCGCTCTGGTGGCGCCGGTTAAAATTGGCGCAGGCGCGACGGTTGGCGCAGGTTCCACTATCACCAAGGAAGTACAGTCGGATCAACTAGCGATCACCCGGGCAAAGCAGACCAACCTGAATAACTGGCAGCGTCCGGTAAAAAAATCATAAGGAAACGGAATTATGTGTGGAATAGTAGGAGCTATCGCAGAGCGGAATATTTCAGCGATTCTGTTGGAAGGACTGAAACGACTGGAGTATAGGGGATATGATTCAGCTGGAATGGCAGTTTTAAACAGTCAGACGGGGCAGCTTGAGCACCTGAAACGGGTGGGTAAAGTGGCACAATTAGACGGTGCATTAAGTACCTCTCCGCTTCCGGGTCATCTGGGAATTGCCCATACCCGCTGGGCAACCCACGGTAAGCCTGAACAGCGTAATGCTCACCCTCATTTATCTGCTGATCGTATTGCCGTGGTTCACAATGGCATCATTGAAAACTACACAGCGTTGAAAGCGGAACTGATTGCCGACGGCTATACGTTTTTATCCGATACCGATACCGAGGTGGTCACTCACCTGATTCACCGGGAAGTGATCAGCGGTAAAAGCCTGGAAGCGGCGCTGAAAGAGAGCTTAAAACGGCTCGATGGCGCCTATGCACTGGCGGTAATCGATCAGCAACAACCGGATCTGCTTTTAGCTACCCGAATGGGTAGTCCGCTGGTAATCGGTGTTGGTGTAGAGGAAAACTTTATCGCTTCCGACCCGTTGGCATTGCTGCAGGTAACTGACAAGTTCATCTATCTGGAGGAGGGGGACATTGCCGCCATTACCCTTTCAGAAGTAAAGGTAGAGGATATCTCCGGGCAACCAGTCACGCGCGAATCTCATTTGTTTGAACATGGTCACGATGCCGCAGATAAAGGCACCTATCGTCACTATATGCTTAAAGAGATCTATGAACAGCCGGATGTGATCACCCGGGTGCTTGAAGGGCGGATCCATCAGGGTCATGTACTGGAGCAAGTGTTTGGCAGCGGTGCGTCAGAGTTGTTTGACCAGGTAAAAATGGTGCAGATTGTTGCCTGTGGCACCAGCTATAACGCCGGTGTTGTCGCCCGTTACTGGATCGAAAAACTGGTTGGCATCCCCTGTATGGTCGAAGTGGCCAGCGAGTTCCGTTATCGCAAAACGGTTTGTATGCCCGGCACGCTGTTTATCACCATCTCTCAGTCCGGTGAAACCGCCGATACTCTGTCTGCGCTGCGGGAAGCAAAAGAACAGGATTATCTCGGCTTTCTGTCGATCTGCAATGTTGCGGGAAGCTCTTTAGTCAGGGAATCTAACCTGGCAATTATGACCAATGCCGGTCCCGAGATCGGTGTAGCGTCAACCAAAGCCTTTACCAGTCAGTTAGTGGTGCTGATGCTAACCACCCTGGTGCTGGCGCGTCGCTACGGTTTTGACGGCGAACAGGAGATCGTTGCCCAACTGGAGCAGCTTTCCGGTCTGGCAGATCAGGTGTTGGCACTGGACCCACAGGTTCAGAAAATGGCCGAACACTTTGTCGATAAACATCATGCATTGTTTCTGGGGCGCGGCACCATCTATCCTGTTGCCGTTGAGGGCGCGCTCAAGTTGAAAGAGATCTCTTATATACATGCAGAAGCTTACCCGGCCGGAGAGCTGAAACATGGCCCGCTGGCGCTGGTGGACGAGGATATGCCGGTAGTCGCAATAGCACCCAATAACTCTCTGTTAGAAAAGCTTCAGGCTAACCTGGAAGAGGTCCGGGCACGAGGTGGAAAACTATTTCTGTTCGCCGATTCCAAAGCCCAGATAAAACCGGGTAATGATCTCGAACTGATCACCTTGCCGGATGTGCCCACCGTAATGGCACCGATCATCTACTCTATCCCGCTGCAGCTGTTGGCCTATTATGTCGCCTGTCTGAAGGGCACCGATGTGGATCAGCCACGCAATCTGGCAAAATCAGTGACGGTAGAGTGATAGCTACCTGATAGTTCTATATGATAGTTCTATAATTTTGTCGTTTGGTTCTAGAGAGAACCTGAAGTATTGACGACAATTAGTCATCTCCGGGCCTGATTTCGGAAAACTCGCCACTTTCGTTTTCAGGCTCTGTCTTTACAGGTGGATATTATACCCCTGCATTAACGTCGGTTTTGTTACCCAATCTGGCAATCATAGGGAAGTATAATATGGCGGCTTCTGCAATAATTATCTCTGTTATATGACCGGCATCAGTCTGAATCGATCCTTAGCGGTTACGGATGATGTTTCTGACGCAACAATAACGATTCCTCGAGCCGTACTATGAAAATTCGTACTAAATTGCTGGCCTTCATTACCGTTTCGGTCATTGTGCCAATTATTATCATCTCATCATTTTCAATATATGAAGCCCGAATTACTGCGCTGGAAAATTTTGAAACCAGCAGCCGTAAAGAGATCACTCAGATCGATAATGCGTTTAACCTCTTTTTTAAAGCAATTGCCGATAATGTGACTTTCCTGGCAGGTCTTCCATTGGTTAAAGATAACAGTTTTAACTTATCCAGCTTTGTGAATGGTCCTGGCAGCTTCAAATCGCACCTGAGTGCGGGGGGACCGGAAGCGGAGCTGTACCGCATTTACGAGCAGTTTGGTCAAACTCACCCGGGGCTGGCTTATGTGTATTCTGGTCGTGCCGATGGTGGCTATATTCAGTGGCCTGATGTTGTCATGAAAGATGCTTACGACCCACGCACTCGCCCGTGGTATAAGAAGGCACTGGCAAATCCCGGTAAGGTGGTACGGACAGGGGCCTATTACTGGGCCGGTGATGATGCAACCTTTGTCGGCACCGCTAAAACGATTAATGATGGTTCTGGCAAGGTTATAGGCGTGCAGTCGATGGATGTCTCCGTGAAACAGCTGACCGAGATTGTAAAGCAGATAAAAATTGGTGAACACGGACACATACTGGTGGTTGAGGATAACGGCACGGTTTTAGTTGACCCGCTCTTTCCTGAACATAATTTTAAGAAAATCAGTGAGCTGAATACTCAACTGTTTAAACAGCTGGCTTCGGTAGACTCTGGCTTGTTGGAGGTTGAGCGAAACGGAGAAAACTATCTTGCGAAAGTGGTCAAATCATCTGCACTGGGATGGCGTTTCGTGGCGTTGGTACCCACCAGTGAGGTTTATCAGACGGCTAACCAGATTGCCTGGTTATCGCTGATCATTGCCGCGGTTCTTATTACACTGTTTATCTCCATTGGAGCGCTCTTTTCAACACTGATTACCCGGCCGATCGATCGTGTGGCTGCCGTTTTGAAAAGCATCGCTGAAGGAGAGGGGGATCTGACCACCCGGTTACCGATAGAGTCGAATGATGAGGTTGGTGAGCTATCCCGGTCATTCAATCAGTTTATTGAAAAGCTACAATCGATTATACAACAGATTGTCGGCCTGTCCGGTGACTTGAAAACCAGTGCTGATGCTGCTGCAGAGAGTGCCCATAACTCTATGGATGAGGTCAAATTACAGCTGGATCAGATTACGCTGGTAGCGACCTCGGTAGAGGAGATGTCGGCAGCGACGCAGGATATTGCCGCGAATGCTGAACACACTTCCCATGCTGCCAGTGAAAGTGCCCGTTTTAGTCAGCAGGGTCAGGCGGTGGTGATGAAAGCCCGGGATTCGATTGGTGATCTTGCGGGAGAGGTGAGTATGGCATCACAGGTTATCCTTAAGCTGAGTGAACACTCACAGCAGATAAACTCGATTTTGGGTACGATTCAGGGAATAGCAGAGCAAACCAACCTGTTAGCGTTAAATGCTGCGATTGAAGCTGCCCGGGCAGGCGAAAATGGTCGTGGGTTTGCGGTAGTGGCCGATGAGGTTCGAAGCCTTTCACAAAAAACTACCGTATCTACCGCTGATATACGCAATATGACAGCGACACTGCAGTCAACGATGCAACAGGCGGTATCTATTATGGCCAGCAGTGAAACGATGGCGCAAAACTCCGTAGAAGAGGCCAATCAGGCTTATGAACAGTTAGTTCTGATAACCGATTCTGTGAACAACATCAGTGATATGTCTTCTCAGATTGCAACCGCAACCGAGGAACAGAGTATGGTAAACAGCGGGATTGCTGAAAATACCAGTCGAATTAAAATGATTGCCGATCAGATGTTTGACAATGCTGACACCCGGCTGGAGCGATCCCGTAAACTGCATACGCTTTCTGAAGGTATGCATGGGCAGGTTGGACTTTTTAAAGTTTGAATAGAAGAAGATCACCAAAGGTGATTGATAAAGCAACGGCAGGAACTACTGGACAGACTCCGGACTATGATCCTGAGCTGATTAGGCTGGCAATCTGAAAAAGTCGTTTACAGTGGAATATTTTAACTGGAAAAAGTCTGGTTCTGAGTCACTACAGGGGCATCCCCTGTAGCTGTTAAGAAGTGGCTGATCGGTCAATCCCATACTTACTGAGTTTGATATACAGGGTGCTTTTGGCGATATTCAGTTGTCGGGCGGCGCGGGTGAGGTTGCCCCCCTGTTCCTGAATCACCCGGCAGATGACCTCTTTTTCCGCCTGGTCCAGTGGGTTATGAGCCTCGCTATCGGCGATGGCGCTTTCGGTTGCTGTTGTTGCATGATCCAGCATATTCGCCGGAAGGTCATCGGGGCTAAGCTGATCACCGTCGGTAAGAAAATAGGCCGCGGTGATCAGGTTGCTCAGTTCGCGGATGTTGCCGGGCCAGCGGTGCTTTTCGAGCAGGACGCGGAGTTCCTGGCTTAGCTGTTTTTTGATTCCGCCATGTTGCGCTGCCAGACCGGTAAGAATATGCTCTGCCAGTAAGACAACATCATCGCTACGCTCTCTTAACGGTGGAATCGTCAGGGTCATCGATGAGATGCGGTAGTAAAGATCCATCCTGAAACGTCCTTCGGCAACCTCCTGCGCCAGATCCCGGTTGGTGGCGGCTATCAGGCGGAAATTAACCTTTCTTGGCTGGGTTTCGCCGATTCGACAGATCTCTGATTCCTGCAGCACCCGCAGAAACATCGGTTGCAGATCCAGCGGCATCTCGCCAATTTCGTCGAGGAACAGGGTGCCGCCACTGGCCGCTTCAATTTTACCGATCATTCCGCCCCGACGAGCGCCGGTAAAGGCCCCATCGACGTAGCCAAACAGCTCTCCGGCGAGCAGGTCGCGGGATAAACTACCGCAGTTGAGGGCGATAAACTCTTTGCTGCTGGCAGGGCTCATCTCATGCATCGCACTGGCAAACAGCTCTTTACCCACGCCGGTTTCACCCTGTAGCAATACCGGAATCGGCGCTTTAGCTAATCGTGCCGCCTGTTGAATCGATTTAATGAATAGCGGATTGCGACCCACCAGCCTGGAGAAACCGTTGTCACTCTCCCGGGTGGTTAATTGCTCTTCACCTGATGCACGTGCAGTCGTTGTGCGCTTAGGCGTGGGAAATGGGATTGCCGCGATAAAGCCGATCTGTTCACCCTGATGGATGAGTGGCTCAACCCAGTGAGGCTCAAGCTGGTTCAGGATCGGCTCGGAGCGCTCGGCAAAGCGCCCCTGTTCGTTGAGGGTGAGAATCGGGTTGACGGCATGCAGGTCTATTTTAAGGCCCCGTGCAGCCATTACCCGGTCGGCCTGATGATTGGTGCGCACCAGGCGGCCATTCAGATCCAGTAACAGTAAGCCATCGTTGCCAGCGCTGCTGAAGCGCTCCAGGGTGACACCTAACAGCAGGTCACGTTTGGCCATCTGTAGCTGTGCCAGTTGTCCCTCGATGCGCCGGGCGCCGGAAACCGCCAGCGCCAGACAGTAGTCATGCAGGGTGTTTTTCAGACCAGAGATATTCACGGCCCCGAGAATTTTGTTTTCGAATGGGTCACGAATCACCGCGGCAGAGCAGGTCCAGTTGTTGATGTTTTCACAGAAGTGTTCATAGGCGTGCACCTGAACGGCGGAACCGACATTGAGTGCGGTGCCGATAGCATTGGTTCCGGCCACACTTTCATTCCAGTTGGCGCCGGGCACCAGGCTGAAATCATTCGCCAGATCACGGGTATGGTCGTCGCCATGGGAGCATAAAATCATCCCGGTCGGCGCGACCAGATGCATAATCGTACCGGATTCTGCCAGCAGGTCTTTGGCATCCCGCAGGATCGGTTCTGAGGCGGATATGAGTTCCCGATAACTCTCCCTGACCGATTCCAGTTGCTGCTCATCCAGCTCGATCGCCTTATTGGCAACCAGGGGATTTACTGCTTCAGACACACAACGTTGCCAGGAGGCCTGGATCAATGGACGCACCGAATCATCAGACAGCGAGCCTTTACTAAGCAGGGCTTCCCGTGCTTTGGCGATCTTTCTGGGATGTTCGACCGCTGCAGAACCCCGCAGGGTGGATTTCATATTCGTGGCATTCATACTGTTATTTTTATAGTTATGGATACGTCGGTTCATTCTGAACCTCCTGCCGACGTTTTTCAATTGTCTATTTTTTGTACGGGTATTGGTTTGTTGACGCGCTGAGCTGATGCCGAAATAGGTTTTATTCCACCGCTTGAAGAAAGCGTTTGATTAACGGTCGATGACCGTCCGATTATCGAACCATTCTCTTCTGCTACCTTGCTGTCTTTTCCTCTTTTTTATTTTAAATAATTGTTTTTGTTGAAAAATAATCTATTGGCACAGCCGATGCAATTATTCACTCGAATCAGTTTGGCCGGTGGTTGAGCTGATTGCAGATCCTTACCGCGGCGAATCTTACCGGGTAAGCGGCAACAATAAAAATAAAATGAGGACACGATCTTGAATCAACTAACTAATCCAGTAGAAGTTCTTGGGATAGATGCCGGCGGCACTATGACCGATACATTTTTTGTACGGGCCGACGGGGAGTTTGTCGTCGGCAAAGCGCAAAGTAATATCAATGAATCACAGGCCGTACTTGAATCCAGCACCGATGCTCTGGCGCACTGGGACCGTAAGGTTGAGGATGTGTTTCCGGAGATGGTCACCTGTGTCTTCTCCGGTACTGCAATGCTTAACCGGGTGGTGGGCCGTAAAGGGCTGCGCACCGGTCTGATCGTCAGTAAAGGCTTTGAAGATTTTCATCGGATGGGACGGGCGATTCAGAGCTATCTGGGCTATGCCTTTGAAGACCGCATCCACCTGAATACTCACCGTTATGATGAGCCGCTGGTGGATATCAAAGATACCCGCGGGGTGACCGAGCGGGTGGATTCCAAAGGTAATGTGGTGATCGCAGTGCGTCTGCACGAAGCCCGTGAAGCGGCCCGTGAGCTGATTGAACAGGGTTGCAAGGCGATCGTTATCAGTCTGCTGAGTTCCTACCTCTACGAAGACCATGAAAAAGCGGTGCGTGATGTCTGTAAAGAGGTCGCCCGCGAAATGGGTGTGGATATTCCGGTATTCGCATCGGTGGATTACTACCCGGTACGCAAAGAGAGCCACCGCACCAACACTACGATTCTTGAAGCCTATGCGGCGGAGCCATCACGGGCAACGCTGGGCACTATCAGTGACAGTATGAAAGCGGTGGGCGGTCAGTTTGACCTGCGGGTGATGGCCAGCCATGGCGGCACCATCAGCTGGAAAGCGAAGGAGCTGGCCCGCTCGCTGGTGTCCGGTCCGATCGGTGGCGTTATCGGGGCTAAATATCTGGGCGAAAAGCTGGGTTATGAAAACATCGCCTGTTCCGATATCGGCGGTACCAGTTTTGACATGGCGCTGATCACCAAAAACAACTTTGCCATCCATAAGGATGGCGATATGGCACGCCTGGTGTTGTCTCTGCCGCTGGTGGCGATGGATACCATCGGTGCCGGTGCGGGTAGTTTCGTGCGTATCGATCCCCATGCCAATGCGATCAAGCTGGGGCCAGACAGCGCCGGTTATCGCGTTGGCACCTGCTGGCCAGAAGGCGGCGTGGATACGGTGTCCGTCACCGACTGCCATATTATTCTCGGTTATCTCAACCCGGAAAACTTCCTCGGCGGGATTCTCGAGCTGGATGTTGAGCGTGCCCGGCGTGAAATCAAACGTCAGATCGCTGATCCACTGGGACTGTCCGTTGAGGATGCAGCCGCGGGTGTTATCGAGCTGCTGGATCTGTCGCTGCGTCAGCATCTGCGGGCGATGATTACCGGTAAGGGTTACAGCCCGACCGACTTTGTTTGTTTCTCCTACGGTGGCGGCGGCCCTGTGCATGCTTACGGTTACACCAAAGGGCTGGGCTTTAAGGAAACCATCGTACCTGCATGGGCTGCGGGCTTCTCCGCCTTTGGTTGTGCCACGGCTGACTTCGAATACCGCTATGACAAGAGTGTTGATATCGGTATCACCGAAGAGTCCAGCCAGGACGACATCGCTGCGGCGACCACTACTTTGCAGGCGGCCTGGGATGAGCTGCGCAACAAAGTGCTGGAAGAGTTCCGCATTAATGGTTTCAAGGATGAGGAGGTGACGCTGACACCCGGATATTCCATGCAGTATCTCGGTCAGCTGAACGATCTGGAGATCGACTCGCCGCTGACAGCCCTGTCGGGTGCGGATGACTGGGATGCTTTGGTGCAGTCGTTTAACGATACCTATGCCCGTGTGTATGCCGATGCGGCTCGCTCTCCTGAGCTGGGATATGGCATCACCGGCGCCATTATGCGGGGTTCGGTGGTCACTAAGAAGCCGAACATACCGGAAGAGCCAGAGGTTGGCCCAACCCCTTCCGAAGAGTCCCGCCAGGGCACCCGTCCGTTCTATTACGAGAAACAGTGGGTTGAGGCGGAGATCTTCAAGATGGAGCTGTTGCAACCGGGTAATCAGGTCAAAGGGCCTGCGGTGATTGAGTCTGATGCCACAACCTACGTGGTACCACCCGGCTTCGAGACCTTCCTGGATGTGAACCGTCTATTCCACCTGATTGAATCCAAGTAATCCGATAATAAATACAAGAAATTGAGGAAAACAGATGACTATTCAAGAAAAAATAAATGGGGCAGGTACCCGACCAGCCAGTTTGTTACCTAGCGGGTTGACACTCAATGACCACCGCAATCTTATCCTGGAAAGAACCAAAGCAAGCGGCCATTACAACGGACTGGAGACGCTGGAGTTTAAAGAGTCTGATCCGATCGGCTATGAGCGGATCTTCTCTAAACTGCGTGCCGGTCTGGTGAACTCCCGTGAGGTTGCCAAGAAAATTGCCGCCTCACCCATTGTTGAGCAGGAGGGCGAGCTGTGTTTCACCCTCTATAACGTCGCCGGTGACTGTATTGCCACCTCAACCGGGATCATTATTCATGTGGGCACCATGGGGGCGGCCATTAAATATATGATTCAGAACAACTGGGAATCTAACCCCGGTATCAACCCCGGCGATATGTTTACCAATAACGACTGTCAGATCGGTAACGTACACCCCTGCGATATCGCTACGATCGTACCGATCTTCCATGAAGGCAGCCTGATCGGCTGGGTCGGCGGTGTTACTCACGTTATTGATGTGGGGGCGGTGGGCCCGGGTTCCATGTCCAATGGCCAGATTCAGCGTTTCGGTGACGGGGTGCAGATCACCTGCCGTAAAACCGGCATCAATGATACACCGCTGCGTGACTGGCTGCATGAGAGTCAGCGCAACGTGCGCACGCCGAAATACTGGATTCTGGATGAGAAAACCCGGATTGCCGGTTGTCACATGATTCGTGACCTGGTGGAAGAGACGGTGCGTGAAGAGGGCATGGAAGCCTACGAAAAGTTCGCCACCGAGGTGATTGAGGATGGTCGCCGGGGTCTGGTGAGCCGGATCAAAGCGATGACTATTCCCGGTAAGATCAAAACCGTGGCGTTCGTCGATGTGCCGTATGCCCATGAGGATGTGGCGGTGCCATCACCGTTTGCCAAAATTGACACCATTATGCACGCCCCCTGTGAGATTACCGTTAAACCGGACGCCACCTGGCGGCTCGATTTTGAGGGCTGCAGTCGTTGGGGCTGGCACACCTATAACGCTAACCCGGTCGCCTTCACCAGTGGTATCTGGGTGATGATGACCCAGTCTCTGGTGCCCACCGAGCGGATCAACGATGGTGCCCGTTATGCTACCGAGTTCCGCCTGCCAAAAGGCACCTGGACCAACCCGGATGACCGGCGTACCGCCCATGCGGATGCCTGGCACTTCCTGGTGTCCTCATGGAGTTCCCTCTGGAGAGGTATCAGCCGCACCTACTTTGGCCGCGGTTATCTGGAAGAGGTAAATGCCGGTAACTCAAACCCCTGTAACTGGTTACAGGGCGGCGGTATCAACCAGGACGGCGAGATCCATGCGGTCAACAGCTTTGAAACTGCTGCCTGTGGTACCGGTGCCTGTGCGGTTAAAGATGGTCTTAACCATGCCGCCGCTATCTGGAACCCTGAAGGCGATATGGGTGATATCGAGATTTGGGAGCTGGCGGAACCGCTGCTCTATATGGGCCGCACCATCAAGACCAATACCGGTGGTTACGGTAAGTATCGCGGTGGTCTGGGCTTTGAAACCCTGCGGATGGTCTGGGGATCTGCCGACTGGACCATGTTCTTCATGGGCAATGGCTATATGAACAGCGACTGGGGATTGATGGGTGGCTACCCGGCGGCAACCGGTTACCGTTTCGAAGCGCACAATACTGGCCTGCTGGAGCGCATCAAAGAGGGTAAATCACTGCCGCTGGGTAAAGACCGTGATCCGAGCCTGTGCGAACTTGAAAAGCACCTGGGGCCTGATGCGCTGGTTAAGCGGGATAAACAGTGCATTACCACCGAAGCGATCTTTGAAAATGGCGATCTCTATCTCAACTATCTGCGCGGCGGTCCGGGATTTGGTGATCCACTGGACCGTGCTATTGCCGATGTCGAAAACGACCTGAACCAGAACTTCGTCTTGCCGGAGTTTGCCGAAAAAGTCTACGGCGTAGTGATTTCGCAGGATAAGGATGGCACCTGGACGGTTGATGGGCAGAAAACAGTTGCCCAGCGTGGCGCGATTCGTCAAGCGCGGATCGCCCGGGGTAAGCCTACCCGTCAGTGGATGGAATCTGAGCGTCAGCGGATTATCGATAAGGATGCTTCGGTGCAGGTGCAGCAGATGTTTGCCTCCAGCTTCTATCTGTCAGAGCGATTCCTCAATGAGTTCAAAACATTCTGGGATCTGCCGTCAAGCTGGGAGCTGAAAGAGGAGGAGCTGGGTATTCCTATGTTTGGTGCCAAGCACCACATGGACCTGAGCGAACTGCCTGATGTGCATCCGGTAATCATGACTGAGCAGTAAAAGGTTGACGGAGGGGTGCCCGGCACCTCTCCTGATCACCTTACTAAAGCTATTAACTCAACTCTAAAAACTCGAATCTAAAAACAATAAAGAGAGACCAATTATGTCAAATTTTACAAAAAAACAAGTGTCCGATCTGGTAAAAGGCAGCCTTGACTGGGATACGCTGCACATGATGCTGTCCATGCCTAAGGACAAAGAGCGTTATGCCAACTATATGTCGGTACTGCAGGACCAGGTGTCCTGGGACGATAAGATCATCATGGCGTTTGGCCCGCACCTCTATCTGGCCGAAACCACCGCCGATAAAACCTTGGTGACCAAGTGCTCCTGTGGCCATGACTTTGGCGACTACCGCACTAACTGGAAACTCAATGCGTTGGTGTATGTGCGTGATGATGAGGAGAAGATGCAGGAGGTTTACCCCAAACTGATGGCGCCTGACACCAACTGGCAGGTCTACCGTGAGTACTACTGCCCGACCTGTGGCGTAATGCATGATATCGAAGCGCCAACCCCCTGGTATCCGGTGATTCACGACTTCCAGCCTGATATTCCGGCGCTGTTTGACTGGCTGGATCTGCCAGTCCCTGTCAACGCGTAGTTACAGAGGCTCGGATAGGACACACTTCCGGTCGCAGTTGGCCGGAAGTTTTCCTCGCCGCGCATTTGTTACTCAACCTTTTGCTACCCCTCTTTACTCTCAATGGAGTTTCCTATGTCAGATAACCATCAACAGCATCAGGGTGCAGACTCACCCTTCTTTGCCCTGCAGAAGATCTATGTCAAAAACTCATCCTTTGAATCACCCAACTCCGCCAGCGTGTTTCGCTCAGAGTGGAAGCCAACAGTATCGATGGACGTGAATACTACCTTTGAGCAGATCGAAGAGGGGCTTTACGAGGTGGTGCTGTCGGTTTCTGTCACGGCTAAAAATCAGGATCAGTTGGCATTTGTGGCAGAAGTCGATCAGGCCGCGATGTTTATGATTTCCGGTTTTCCCTCACCGCAACAAGCGGAGGCGCTGGGTTCGGCCTGTCCTGCTGTCATGTTCCCTTACATTCGTGAAACCATCGATCAGTTGATGGTGAAGGGCGGTTTCCCGCCGCTGATGATGGCGCCGGTCAACTTTGATGCACTGTATGCCGAACAGAATCGCAAGTCGGCATAACCGCAACAGGTGGTATCAGTGGTGCTCTGGGGAAGCCACCTTGGGAACACCGTTCTGAAAAGCTCAGGAAAACTGGCCATGGATGGTATCCCGTGTATCCCTGTCTGAGATGACAGATGGAGGCCGACAATGTCAGAAAGCCGACGCCGTTTATTACTTACCCTTGAGCCCCGGAATCAGATCACTGTATTGCAGCGCAATGTCTGCAAAGCTCTGCGGTTTGGCGTTTGTCTGGTGCTCAGGGTAAGACATTATTTTGCTACAAAGCTGGCTGAGCAGATTCGTGACAGTGGAAAAAACAATACAACACCGCGTTAATTAACTGAACGCAGCCGCCCGAAAAGTGCTGCGTTTCAGTGCTTGTCCGACGCCTGCGGCGTTACTTATGCCGTTTAAAGTGTTAAAAATCCTTGTGCAAATCTGTTATCAGCACAAGGTGGTTACCTCTCTTTTTTCATCACTATTGTCGTAAAATAGGGCAATAGCCGTGAATATGTCCCAAAACAATGCATGCTTATCAAGTTAAGATCAGCGATCAAGAGTGTGTTTTGTGCATGTTGCACTATTATGCTTTCGGCTAAGGGTTCAGCAGGAACAGCTGCTTCACAGGTTACCTAATTCACTTGAGAGTGGTATAAGCTTTGCTGCTACGGGTTGTACAAAAAACATAATCAACCTAATGAATTTAGCGGAGCCTGATATGGAACCTTCAGATTATCCATTGAGTGAAGTGCCTAAAAGTGATCGCAAAGGGCTGCTCTCAACGTCGTTGTTGTTGCTTGGTTTTACCTTTTTTACCGCTACCATGTGGGCGGGTGGATCCCTGGGAAAAGCATTCTCCTTCGGAGAACTGATGCTGGTGATTGTTGTGGGCAATCTGCTGCTGGGCATCTATGCGGCGGTACTGGCTTATATCGCCTGTAAAAGTGGCCTTAATTCGGTGCTGATGGGGCGTTTCTGTTTTGGTGAGATTGGCAGCAAGCTGTCCGATTTTATTCTGGGCTTTACCCAGATCGGCTGGTACGCCTGGGGTACCGCAACTATCGCAACGGTACTGGTGAAAACCACCGGTATGCCGGCCGAACTGGAAATTCCATTGATGATCGTCTTTGGTATGGCTTTCTGTATCACTGCTATGGTGGGCTATCGGGGGCTTGATCTGCTGTCGCGTTTTGCGGTGCCGGCGATGATGCTGTTTATCCTGATCAGCCTTTATACCGGTATGGTCGATATCGGCGGATTCAATGGCCTGATGCTACAGACTCCAACCGAGAGCCTCAGCTGGGCAGCGGCGGTTACCATGATTATCGGTACCTTCGTCAGTGGCGGAACCCAGGCGACTAACTGGAGCCGCTTTGCCAAAACGCCGAAGATTGCCGTGATTGCGACGCTGGCAGCGTTCTTTTTCGGCAATGGCCTGATGGTGCTGACCGGCGCGCTGGGGACGATGATCTATCAGCAGGCGGATATCGTTGATGTGATGATCGCCCAGGGCTTTGTAGTGCTGGCGGTGCTGATGCTGCTGCTGAATATCTGGACCACTCAGGATAATACTATCTACAACTTCGCCGTGGCTGGCTGCAATCTGTTGCGTACCGATAAGCGCCGCCTGGTGACCGTTGTCGGTGCCGCCATCGGTACGGTGCTGGCGGTTGGGGGGATGTATAACCTGCTGATCCCATTCCTGATTCTGCTGGGTACGTTTATACCGCCGATCGGCGGTGTGATCATGGCTGATTTCTGGCTTAACCATAAGGGAAATTATCCTAAACTGGCTGATCAGAACCTGCCTGCGTTCAACTGGCTGGGTCTGGCTGCCTACGGCATCGGATCTATAGCCGCTTACAGTTCACCGATGTTGCCACCGGTGGTAGGCGTGTTGGCTGCTGCGATCAGCTATGCCGTGTTACTGCGGTTGCCGTTTGTGAACTCATCCCTTGATACTGTGAAAAGCTAATGCCAATTCTGTGTGCTGATATTCCGCGTTTGCCCGGCCTTGAAAGTATCTGCATGGTTGCGGGCTTGCGCGGCAGTCAGGTCGCTGTTCGCTGGCCCTATGTGGCGGAAGATGAAACTCTGGGGCCCTGGTTACGCGGCGGCGAGCTTATTTTTGTTACCGGAATTAACCAGCGGCGTAGTGAACAAAACCTGCAACAGCTGATCCGAGAAGGGGTTGAGCACAACGCGGCTGGCATCGTGATTCTGACCGGGCCGGAGTATATCCGCATGATTCCCGGTAGTGTGAAGGCATTGGCGAATGAGCTGGGGTTTGCGCTGTTTGAGCAGCCCTATTCACTGCCGATGGTGCAGGTCACCGAGGTGATCAGTAACGCCATAGTGCAGGATAACCTGATTGGTCAGTCGACCCGGTTGTTTCTGACTCGCCTGATCAATGGCTATGCGGACACCCCGGAACTGATTCATCTGCGAGCGGCTGACCTGGGGTTAAGTGATACCCGTCCCTATGCGGTGTTGGCCGTGCGCCTGAAAGCCTTTAGTCAGCGCCTTAATCGTGATGACCCTGCCGATCAGTGGAAGTTTATCCATGAGCGGGCTCTGCTTGAGGATAAGCTGACTGAGTTGTTGATGCGTCGGGGGATTGACTGGCCGGTGCTCGAATATGAGCAGGATCTGCTGGTGATATGGCCGACAAATGCGGCGCACTCCCCGGCACTCTCTGAAGAGCTGAGCCAGGCCCTTGAACGGCTGCAGCCAGAACTTGAAGTGTTTGCCGGCGTCAGTGATCTGCAGCCGGGATTAAGCAGTATCGCTAAAGCGGCGGAGCAGGCCCGGCATGCGGTACAGTTTGCGGTGCAACAGGATCAGGCGCTGTTTTTTTACGATCAGTTGGGTATTGCCCGGCTGTTTGATGCGATTCCGCAACGCAGCCTGCTGTCTCAGTTTTGTCAGCAGCAGTTGGGGTCTTTGTGCTTTGCCCGGGATCAGCGTTCGGTGATGCTAAAGGAAACCCTGACCCACTTTCTGAACTACTTTGGTAATCAGCAACAGGCCGCTGAGTCGCTGGGTATCCACCGCAATACGCTGAGCCACCGGCTGAAACGGATTGAGCAATTGATCGACTGCCCGCTGAACGATCCGTTTGCCCGGCTGAATCTGCAAAGCGCTCTACTAATCGAGCAGATTCTGTTTCAACATCACAACATAGAAAGTTATAGCGAGAAAAACTATGGAGATCATTAACGCCCGTCTGCGTCAGAAAACGGCACTGTATACCCTGAAGATCGATAATGGCTATTTCTCTGCTATCAGTGAACAAAGCACTCGCTTAGATGCGACGACAGACCAGGTTGATGCGGATGGAAAACTGGCGTGTGCACCGTTTGTTGAACCCCATATCCATCTCGATGCGGCACTGACCGCGGGGGAACCCAACTGGAACCAGAGTGGCACATTGTTTGAGGGGATCGAGCGCTGGGGTGAGCGAAAACCATTGCTCAATGAAGCGGACATTCGTCGCCGGGTATTGAAAACCGTCGAGTTGCTGGTGCAGAACGGGGTGCAGTATATCCGCACTCACGCCGATGTCAGCGACCCGACGCTGGTTGGCTTGCGCACCCTCTGTGCCCTGCGCGATGAGCTGGCCGGTAAAATTGAGATTCAGGTGGTGGCCTTTCCCCAGGACGGTTTGCTCTCCTATCCGGGCGGCCTTGAACTGATGGAGGAGGCGCTGCAGATCGGCGCGGATGTGGTGGGGGGGATTCCTCATTTCGAATACACCCGTGAGCTGGGTGAGGCGTCGATGAAAAAGGTGATCGAGCTGGCATTGAAATATGACCGGCTGGTGGATGTGCACTGTGATGAGACCGATGATCCGAACTCCCGCTTTCTTGAAGTACTGGCGGCTGAAGCTCTGTTCAATAACCTGGGGCCACGGGTGACCGCGAGTCATACTACGGCAATGGGCTCTTACGATAACGCCTACTGTTCAAAATTGTTCCGCTTACTGAAGAAGTCGGGTATTAATTTTGTCTCCTGTCCTACCGAAAGTATCCATCTGCAAGGGCGGTTTGACAGTTACCCTAAGCGGCGTGGCCTGACCCGGGTGAAAGAGTTGAACGCAGCGGGGATTAATGTCTGTTTTGGTGAGGATTCTATTTTCGATCCCTGGTACTCCCTGGGTAATGGCAAACTGCTCCGTACCCTCGATTTTGGTCTGCATATCTGTCAGATGATGGGCTATGCCGATTTCAGCTCAGCGCTGGATCTGATTACGGATAACAGTGCCCTGACACTCAATGTTGAGCATCGTTATGGTATCGGCGTTGGCAAGCCTGGAAGCTTGATTTTACTCGATGGAGAAGACGATTATTCGGTGATTCGACAGCAGGGCGAGGTGTTATTATCGGTGCGTAATGGTGAAGTGGTTATGCAGCGCGAGCCAGCCCGTGTTGTCTCGCAGGAGTGGATTTCCGCGGCAGAATAACCATGGTTGTGACTATCTTAACTTTCCCTCCCAATTTGATGGTTGTTGCCGTAGGCAATGCCGATATAACAGGATAGGATTGGCGCTGGCAATTTTTATGATGCGCGGATAAACACACCCAAGGAGTTCGGAATATGATCGATCCCATCAGTAGCTTTGCGATTGAGTTCGTAGCCATTCTGGGTGGCATTCTGCTGTTGATCTTTGTTGGCGGGCTGATTGCCGCGCTGATTGTCTATCAGATTGACAGGCATCAGACGAAACAGACCATTCGTCGCAACTATCCTCTGTTTGGCCGGTTCCGCTATGTGTTTGAACATCTGGGAGAGTTTTTCCGCCAGTACTTCTTTGCTATGGACCGCGAAGAGATGCCGTTTAACCGGGCGCAGCGCGGCTGGTGTTACCGGGCGGCAAAGAATATTGATAACACCATCGCTTTTGGTTCATCCCGCGATCTGCGGGTGCCGGGCACCTATTATTTTCTGAACTGCCCCTTTCCGACGTTGGAAGAGGATGCGGTGAAGAATCAGCCGTTACAAATCGGTCCTTATTGTCGTGAACCCTATGACGCAAAGTCTTTTTTCAATATCTCCGGTATGAGCTACGGCGCTATCTCCAAACCTGCCATCCTCTCGTTGTCTAACGGTGCCCGGGAAGCGGGCTGCTGGATGAACACCGGAGAGGGTGGCTTGTCGCCGTTCCATCTGGAGGGTGGTTGTGACATCGTCTGTCAGATTGGTACGGCTAAGTACGGGATGCGTGATGAGCAGGGATTGCTCAGTGACGATAAGCTAAGAGAGAAGGCCGCGTACAATCAGGTGCGGATGTTTGAGATCAAGCTGAGTCAGGGGGCTAAACCAGGCAAGGGCGGTATGTTGCCCGGTGAAAAGGTGACGCCTGAGATCGCTGCTATTCGTGGCATTCCCGAGGGAGTCGCATCGATCAGCCCGAACCGCCATCCGGAGGTTAACTCTGCCGATGACCTGCTGGACATGGTGTGCCATATTCGCGAAGTCACTGGAAAACCGGTGGGCTTTAAACTGGTACTGGGTTCCACTGACTGGCTGGATGAGTTTTGTGAACGGGTGATTGCCCGTGGGTTGGAACAGGCGCCCGACTTCATCACCCTGGATAGCAGCGATGGGGGTACCGGTGCTGCACCGATGCCGCTGATGGATAGTGTTGGCTTGCCGTTACGGGAAAGTCTGCCAATACTGGTTAACAAATTGATAATGCACGGTCTGAAAGAGCGCATCCGGGTGATCGCCTCAGGTAAGTGTATCAACCCGACTGATGTGGCAGCGGCGCTCTGTATGGGGGCTGATTTCTGTGTCAGTGCACGGGGGTTCATGTTTGCGCTGGGTTGTATCCAGGCGTTGCAGTGTAACAAGAACACCTGTCCAACCGGGATTACCACCCATGATAAAGATCTGCAGCGGGGGCTGGTGCCAGAGGATAAGGCAGTGAGGGTGACTCACTACCATGATAACCTGGTGCATGAGGTGGAGATGATTGCGCATTCCTGCGGCGTGCCCGAGCCGCGAAAACTAAAGCGCAAACATGCCGCGATAGTGATCGATAGTGGCCGCTCAGTGCCGCTGGATATTCTCTATCCAGAGATGTAGTGATTCAGACGTAAAATAAAAAAGCCTGCAATCCGGTTGCAGGCTTTTTTATGCTTCAGGTTCAGATATCCTTAAACCAGAGCTCATCATTAATCTGATACTCCAGCTCTTTGCGCTGTCGACGCTCTTCGATGGCGCGCCTGACCGCCAGGCTTTTCTGACTGGCTCTTTTCTGTCTAGCCTGATTCTCATGTTCCTCAATACCGACGATGATATCGAAGATTGTTGTCTGGATTTCGTTTAGATCCTGATCTTTCCGTATAAGCATAGAAAGCACTCCTATACCCGCTGTAAAGTCCACCTGAAAGCCAATACGCAGCGTAGGCTGACAGACCGTTTCGCATTTCTGATTAACAGGGAATCCCTTTTTTATAACATAAAAAAGAGAATTTCAATGGGGCATACGCCTTACATAAGGCGTTTACGATGCAGATAGTGGCGCAGAAATGTTACAGAAAAAGGAAAGGGGTGAGATATTTATTCTTCGGGCTTGCGCAGTGGCAGGCGTTTATCGTTTTGACGTAAACTTTTTAAGCTGCGCTTAATAGTTTTCAGATGATCGAGTAGTCCCGGTCCCAGCTTCATCGCCACGCCTACCGCTAGCACATCAATCACCACCAGGTGAACAACCCGCGAAGACATCAGGGTGCTGAGGTCTTTATCCTCTTCCAGATCGATATGAATGGCGATGCTGGCGAGATCAGACAGGGGCGTATTGCTGGGGCAAAGTGAGATGACGGTAACGCCGGCATCTTTGACCAGCTTTACTGCATGCAGCAGGTCTTTGGTGCGACCGGTCTGGGAGATGGCGATGACCACATCCTTCTCCGTCAGTGTGGTGGCCGAGATCATCTGCATGTGGGGGTCGGAATAGGCCGAGGCGGCAATTTTAAGGCGGTGAAACTTATGTTGCGCATCATTACACACCGGTGCTGATGCGCCAAAGCCATAGAGTTCAAGCCGATTGGTGCTGGCAATCGCATTGATCGCCTCTTCCAGAGTATTGGCATCCAGCTCTTCCCGAACCCGCATCATATTACCGACGGTAGAGTCGAAAATTTTCTGCTTGAACTCACTCACCGTATCTTTGGTGTTGAGGGAGAACTGCTCAAAGTTGGCGTTGCTGGCGAGCCCCTGAGCCAGCGTCAGTTTAAAGTCCTGAAACCCGTCATAGTGCAGGGCACGACAGAAACGCACGACGGTAGGTTCGCTCACATTTGCTTCAGACGCCAGATCGACAATCCGCATATGGATCACATCGGAAGGGTTTTCCAGAACGTAATCAGCAACTTTTTGCTCTGATTTTCGCAGACTGGCTTTAGCGTCGGCGATCGATTTAAGAAGATTAAGCGGCTGCAAGCTGGTTTCCGTTTTCAGGTTAGGCATAACGGAGCAGAGTATATCAGTAATTCAGGTCAATAGAATAAATGCGTCCGTCATTCTGTGCGCATTCATGATTGGAAACAGACCAATAAGGCCTTGCTTACTATTTGAAATTGCAGCAATTATGACTTGGTGCTATGTTCAGTGGGTTATAAATGACAAAACAACAAAGATAGACAGTTATATAACTAAAAAATGACGATTAGGGAGAAGCCTTGTGAAACGTCGTGAAATTGTCAAAGTCCTCGGTCTGGGAGTCGCTGCTGCGGGCCTGGCAGCGTGTACTGAAGAGAAAAAAGCAGAGGTTGTCGATTGTAAACCGACAGCAGCACCTGCCGCACCAGTGGCGGAAAAGCCGGACGTTATTGAATGGAAAATGGTTACCACCTGGCCGAAGAACTTTCCGGGGCTGGGAACCGGCGCTAACTACCTGGCAGAACTGATCGGCCAGATGTCCGGTGGCCGGATTCATGTAAAAGTATATGGTGCTTCAGAACTGGTAGGCGCGTTGGAAATTTTTGATGCCGTTTCCAGGGGTACTGCGGAAATGGGTCATGGAGCGTCCTACTACTGGAAAGGAAAATCCCGCGCCGCGCAGTTTTTTGCCGCTGTTCCGTTTGGTCTGACAGCGCAGGAGATGAACTCCTGGTTGTATCATGGCGGCGGCATGGAGCTTTGGGAAGAGGTCTATGCTGAGTTTGGTCTGATCCCTGGCGCTGCGGGTAATACCGGTGTGCAGATGGGGGGCTGGTTCAACCGTGAGATTAATTCTGTTGAAGACCTGAAAGGTCTGAAAATGCGGATACCAGGTCTTGGCGGTGAGGTATTAAAGCGTGCAGGTGGTACTCCGGTGCTGTTACCGGGGGGTGAGATCTTCCCATCGTTGCAGTCTGGCGCAATCGACGCAACTGAGTGGGTAGGTCCATATAACGACCTGGCGTTCGGTCTGCATAAAGCGGCTAAGTACTATTACTATCCTGGCTGGCATGAGCCGGGCACCACACTGGAATGCTTCATGAACAAGGAGGCCTTCGAGAAACTGCCGGAAGATCTGCAGATTATCGTTCGTAATGCTCTGCGGGTAGCGAATCAGGATATGCTGGCTGACTTCACGGCGAAGAATAACCGCGCACTGGAACAGCTGGTAAATGAGCACGGTGTTGAGCTGCGTCCATTCCCTGACGATGTGCTGAAGCAGATTAAAGCGTTGTCTGATGAAGTGGTGTCTGAAGAAGCGGCGAAAGATCCGATGTCACAGAAAGTATTCGAGTCGTTTGTTAAGTTCCGCGAGCAGGCAATCAAGTGGCATGCGGTGTCTGAGCAGGCTTATCTGAACGCCCGGACCCTGTAAGCATCTAATATGGCGTGACAGTCGCCCGGCGCTGCGCAATAAAAAACCCGCTGATTCTCAGCGGGTTTTTTCGTTTTTGCCGTTCCGATTAACCATACACCAGATTCGGCAGCCAGGTTGCCAGTGCTGGCCACTGCGCCAAAGCCATCAGCGCCACCAGCTGAATCATAATAAACGGTATGACACCCCGATAGATCTGCATGGTAGAGATGCTTTCCGGTGCTACACCTCGCAGGTAGAACAGGGCAAAGCCAAACGGCGGCGTGAGGAACGAGGTTTGCAGGTTGAGGGCGATCATCACTCCGAGCCAGACCGGATCGAGCCCCATCGCCAGTAGAATCGGTGCAACAATCGGCACCACCACAAAGGTAATCTCGATAAAGTCGAGAAAGAAGCCCAGCAGAAAGATGATGAGCATCACTAATGCTACCGCGCCAAAGACACCGCCGGGCAGATCTGAAAGGAAGTCGCGTACCAGATCATCGCCGCCGTAACCACGGAAAACCAGCGAAAAGATCGACGCGCCGACGAGAATGATAAACACCATTGAACTAACCTGCGTTGTGGTGCGCATCACATCTTTCAGAATCGGCAGGGTGAAGCAGCGACGTGCCATTGCCAGCAGCATCGCACCCACCGCACCGACCGAAGCCGCTTCGGTTGGGGTTGCCCAGCCTCCCAGAATCGAGCCCAGTACCAGACCGACCAGAAACACCGGCGGCAGCAGCGCGAAGATTACCCGCTTAAACATGTTATCCATGGCGGCCCGCTCTTCCGGTGGGATTGCCGGCACGGTTTCCGGGTGGAAGATCGCTTTAAAAATCAGGTAAACGATATAGGCACCCACCAGCAACAAGCCTGGCAGCAGGGCACCGAGGAACAGATCGCCCACAGTCACTGTTTTGGGCGAGTAGATGCCCTGATCTAGCTGAGCCTGCTGGTATGCAGAGGAGATAACATCACCAAGTAATACCAGCACAATGGAGGGGGGAATAATCTGCCCCAGGGTTCCTGAAGCGCAGATGACGCCGGTAGCGACCTTGGGGTCATAACCCCGGCGCAGCATGGTGGGTAGTGATAGCAGCCCCATGGTGACCACCGTCGCGCCGACGATACCGGTACTTGCCGCTAGCAGCATACCGACCACGGTAACCGAGATGCCTAAACCGCCCCGGATAGGGCCAAACAGGGCGGCCATGGTGTCCAGCAACTCTTCTGCTACTTTTGATTTTTCCAGCATCACCCCCATAAAGACAAACAGGGGGACGGCGATCAGGACGGAGTTATTCATGATGCCAAACAGGCGGTTGGGCACCGCTTCAAGGAAACTGGCCTCAAAGTGACCGGTCATGATGCCGATGGCGGCAAAAATAAGGCCGGTACCCGCCAGCGAAAAGGCGACAGAATATCCCAGCAACAGAATAAAAATGGCTCCCGCAAACAGCAGTAGGGGTAACAATTCGATCATAACGGGTGCTCCTGAATATCGACTTCAGTCAGATGTGCCTGTCCGGTCAGCACCAGAATATTGCGCAGCAGCTCAGCAATACCCTGCAACATCATCAGCGCCGGCATCAGCAACAGCGAAGTCTTGAGCAGATAAAGTGCTTCAATACCGCCCGCTTCCTGAGAGCCTTCCATGGTGTGCCATGAGAAGCGCACATATTCCCAGGAGACCCAGAAGATAAATAGCGACACGGGAAGCAGCAGAAAGAGGGTGCCGAGGATATTAATCACCGCTTTGCCCCGTTCACCCAGCGGCCGATAGAAAATATCCACGCGCACATGGCCGTCATGCTTGAGGGTGTAGCCCGCCCCGAGCAGAAAGACGAAGCTATGCATATAGATGACTGATTCCTGCAGCTGGATATTGCCGATATTGAGGACATAACGCATCACAACGACAACAAAGGTAACCAGCACCATCAGCAGCGTTAGCCAGGCAATACTGCGCCCGGTCCATTCGCTGAAACTGTCCAGTCCCCTAACGACCATCGCGATAGGATTCTTGTTATTCATGTTTTAATTCCGATAAGAGCTTACTTTGCGGTTTGAGTATACAGTAAAAAAGCGTATTGAATCAGCGGATTAATACAGTGGATTTGAGTTTACATAGCGGCTGGAGCGTTGTCGGCAAATCGTGCATAACTGCTGCAAAATGATTCCTGCGATGTACAATAGGGGCAAATACAGTCTGGGAGTTTATCTGATGTCACAATGGTCACTGGAAAATGAGCTGAAAGCACTCGACGGCTGGCAACTGAGTGCCTTCTCTGTGGCGGTGACAGAGCGCATGTTTCCCAACTTTGCGCTGTTTTCAACGCTGCTTGAGTTTGGTGATCGTAATCAGGTGCGCAGTATTCTGGATGGTGTCTGGAACAAGCTGGGCAATACCGGTGCGAAAATGAATTTTGAGGTCCAGCAGGTCAATGTTGAGGAGAATATGCCGGATCTCGAAGCGTTTGATATGTATGGTGCTTCACCCGCGCTGGATGCGATGGTGGCACTGTACTCCACCATTAACTGTCTGCTGGAACCTAACCATACCGAGGCCGCTAATATCGGTAATCTGTCGCTGGAGTGTGTTGCTACCTTCATCGAAGTCACCGCTGATGCGGATATCTCGGATGAGGAGTTGCTGCATTACATTGCTCATCACGAGATGATGCTGCAGGAAGAAAGTTTTCAGGAAGAGGTGATCAGCCGGCTGAAGGGGATGAAGAGTGCCAGTGCTTCAGCTATCGGTGAGTTGAAACGGCTGGCTGCAAATGAAGGCGTGAGTAATATCGGGGTTAGTGAAGCGTAATGTTGCGACTCGGTTTGTTACTGCTGATACTGCCCGGCGTGGCATTGATGGGGGTGTTCTGGTCAGAACAGAGCCTGGTGAACGAGTGTCTTTCAGCGAGAGGCTCATTTAACTACAGTGCAGCGCTCTGCGATATGGAACGATCCCATCCATTTATCCCGTTTGCTGTGCGTTACCCTTTGTTTGTCAATCTGACGATGCTAGCCTCTGTCGCTGGCTTCTGTTGTTGTCTCTTCGGGCTTTATGTCCGGAGGCGTTAAAGAAAAGGATTTTAGGATGATGCGACGTTTTTGGCTGGGGCTGTTGCTGGCGATTATTGTGGGTGTTTTCTTCACCTGGTTGAACGCGCCTGAGTGGCTGGAAAACTGGAATGAAGAGAATAAGGTGCTGGTGGAACAACAGCGCCAGGAAGGGGTCACTGCCGGTCAGCAAACCGATCAGAGCGGTTGCCTTGCGGCGGCCCTGCAGCGGGTGGAGAGCTGTAAGGGTTCAGAGTATCGCTGTACGGTTGATGGTGGCACTTTCTTTAAAGCCTGCTGGGAAAACAGTCAGGCTTCAGCCGGTCTGTGTGACACCATTCCTCCCTATCATGAAAGCGCCACTGAAGATGACAAAGCCTGGGTTAAAGAACGTTGCACAGAGCTGGGTCTGTTGGCTAAAGGGTGCCGGTTGATTATGCGTCAGCAGCAACAGTTGTGTAGTGCGACTCAGGGCGCTGATGAATAATTCCAGATAGAATCGGCGACAAAGTCCCCAATTTGGGTATCCTTTTAAAGCTTGGATTCATGTCTCAGATCATTGACTTCAGGCGCGGGCTGTTTTCTGTCTAGCGCTTGATTTCTATGTGATCCTTTCTTATGCAGACCCTCGATTACTCAATTGACAGCAACCTCTTAACGGCTTTTATCTGTTCCTCTTGCCCTGTTCGGGGCTTGTCAATATTCTGCTTTCCCCGTAATTTGATACGATTGTTTGAACCGAACCTTTTTGGGTTGGCTTAACGAGATTAAAAGCACTGTTTACAGAGAATAAATACAATAAACGTACGTTGGTCTGGCTCTTCTTTGCATCTTTAATTAAGACCTTAAAGTCTTAAGTGTTTAGGAGCCTCATTTTGAAACGTGTAGAGTTAGTAAGCGACCTTTGTGTAGATCCTGGCGCTTATTACAGCCGCAATAGTGTTGGTCTTTATCTGTTTAAAGATTCTGCAATACTATCAGCGGTATTCTCCTCTGCTCTTTCTTTTATACGATTGTGTATTTATCGCTTTTTTTGATCAGCAGGTCCTGTTTTTATAGCTATCAGCCTTACGTGGCTGAGCAGGCATTGTGATTTATCAGGAAATCCCATGAATATTGGAACCTTAGGTTTTCCCGCGGATCAGCAGCAAAAGCTGTCACGGATACTCGAGCTATCGAGAAATCAACGCTATGAACTGGTGGCATTTGATCCTCAGATGCCACCGGATCTGCTGTTGTTGTTCGGCGCTGAAACACTTGCAGACCCGTCACTTGAGCAGCTGTCGGCGGGTTATCGCTCACGCATCATTCAGGTGAGTAAAGATGCCCCGGCAGACGGTAGTCTGGGGCATATCCGCTATCCGCTGGTTTCTTCCCGGGTCATCCGCACGCTGGATGAGATGACCTCTGAAAATGAACATCCGGATGAGCAAGAACTGCAGGCCGCTGCAGCCGCTGCTGAACAAAGGTTCAGTAAATATGAGGCGATTACGGTTGGGGATGAGCTACAGATCGATCAGGAAACCTACCGGGTGCTGGTGGTAGACGATAATCTCGCGATGCAGCAGGCACTGGCGCTGCAGTTACAAAAGCTACCGTCAACGGTGGAGCTGGCCTACGCAGAGAGTGGTGAACAGGCTCTGGATAAAGTCAAAGCGGAACGTTTCGATTTTATTTTTCTGGATGTGATGATGCCCGGTATAGATGGTTTTGAAACCTGCTCACGGATGCGGGAGATCCAGGATCTGAAGAAAACGCCGATTATTATGCTAACCTCGAAAACGTCTCCGCTTGATGAGGTTAAAGGGATTATGGCGGGGTGTTCTACCTATCTGACCAAACCAATCGAACCGGTTGAGTTTCAAAAGGTCATCAGCAGAGTGTCTGCCTGGGTTAATGAGTTTAAACGGGCCTGAGCATAAGTCTTGCCCGCGATTGAGAGTCTGGTAATTAAAATAGGGTATGGAGCGGTAATGAGTAAGAAAATTCTGGTTGTTGAGGATGATCCCGTACAGCAACAACATATTTGTAATGTACTGAGTAGTGTTGATGCTGAGATTATCCTTGCCGCTAATGGTCAGCAAGGGGTTGCCCTGGCACTTACAGAAAAGCCGGACCTTATTCTAATGGATGTGGTGATGCCTGAGGTCGATGGATTTTCCGCCTGTCGACAGATTACCACGGGTGAAGAGACCCGGGAGATTCCGGTGGTGATCGTTTCCAGTAAAAATCAGGAAGCGGATAAAGTCTGGGCTCAGCTGCAGGGCGCAAAAGCGATGCTTGCCAAGCCCTTTTCTGATCAGGAACTGCTGGATCAGGTAAAAGCATTTGTCTGAGGAAGGGTGATCAATGGAACAGCCGCCAATCAGTGTGGATAACGTTAATCCGCCAGTGGATATATATGATCTGCGGCATGGGTTTCGGGTGGGCTTTTTGCAGTTATTACTGCCCGCGCAAACCCGATCTGAGTTGCTGCGCTGCGAACACTTTTGCGCCATTCCTGAAACGCCGGATTGGTTTGTCGGGTTTATTAATCATCGTGGCGATGCGGTGCCGGTGTATGACCTGGCAGCATCGTTAGGATTGGGTCTTACCGATCCAAAACGGGGATGGTTATTACTTCTGGATGCGCAACCGGCAACCGCCGCGGTGTTGTTGCAGGATACGCCTCAGGGCATCACAAATCCGAGTGTTGCGGGTGACGCTCAGCCGCGGCCTGATCTGCTGGAAGGGATCTGTAGTGGCCAGTATCACTACCATAACTCCCTCTGGTTTGAGTTTGATCACCGGGCCTATTTTTCCAGACAGAAGCAACGTTTTATCAAGACAAATTCAGCTATTCCGGCCTGACACGTCGGTTTAAGTAGTTATTGAAACAGGAATATAACGTATGAGTTCATTCAGGCAGATAAACACCGAAAACGAACGCCAGGGGTGGGAGTTCCGCAATATACGGATGCCGTTCAAGTTTGCGATTGCCGGTGCTTTGATGGTGATAGGACTCATCTTTATGGGGGCCTCCTATTACCAGACCATCGTCATCGATGAGCAAGCCAAGGAACGTACTCAACAGGTGAATACGTTCTTGCTATTGGTGGATAAGATTAGGGCGAGCATAACTCAGGCCCGGTATTACGAGAAAAGCTTTCAGACTAACAATGATCTGATGCAATTAATGCAGTTTAACGGTGCGATGGCCAACGTAGACAAAGGGCTTCTTGAGCTGCAGCAGTATTTGCCCAGTGCCGATGCTCAGGAACGGGTGTTGTCGATGCAGTCAATTATCGACGATTATCAGGATGCCTTTTATGACGCGTCTGAGGCGGCCATAACCTCGGGCCTGAGTACTTCCCAGGGGCTTTCCGGTGAGATGAGGGCGCTGTTGGCCAGCACAAGAGCAACAGTGACCGCCACGCGTGATGAGACTCTGCGGCGTGAGTTCGAAACACTGAGTGCTGACATCAATGAATATATTTTCAGCCGCGGTCAGTATCCCAAAGATGCTATTGTGCAACAGCTTGAGCCGTTGCTGAGAGGGTTGGAAACTGCTGTCGCTGATAAGGTGCCGCAAAGACGAAATATTCTGGCTAAGGCTATTGAGATTAAACAACTTTTCGCGGATCTGTCTTACAGTCTTGAGCGCAGAGAGGGACAGTTTCGTCTGTTATCCGCGATAGTTGTAGCACTGGACCCACATATTATCCGCATCATTAAACTAGCCGATAAGCAGAAGTCGGAGAACAGTGCCCTGCAGGCAGACGAAACGCTGACGATGGTAACTTACTTCTTTATCTCGATGGCGCTGATGATTGTGGCGATGGCTGTGGGTCTGTCAATTATCAAGTATGGAGTAGTCGACCCGGTTAATAAGTTGCAAGACACCGTTAGCCGCGTACGGGATGGCGATGCTGATGCGCGTAGTCAACTGGAGTCCCGCGATGAACTCGGACAGTTTGGCCTGGTTCTGGATACTTTGCTGGATGAGAAGGAGGTGGCGCTGCAGGCAAAAGAGCAGGAGAACCGCCAGCTTAACAGTTCAATTATTGAGCTGATTAAGAGTGTATTTCAGATTAGTCAGCGCGACCTTACCGTTCGGGTTCCGGTTGCAGAAGATGTCACCGGTGCGATCGCTGACTCAATCAACCAGCTGACAACATCGATTGTGACGGTACTGAATGATGTAAACGCGGTATCTCTGCGGGTTAATAATGCATCTGCACAGATGAAGTCGCAGTCTGAAACGGTACTCACCTACGCTAGCCGGGAGCAGGAGGAAGTGGTGGAAACCCTTCAGGGACTGGACTCAGCAATCAAAGCGATGGAGTTGATCTCTAAACTGGCAGTGCTGACCAATAATGCCTCGCAGAAGGCGATTAAAACCTCAGAAACAGCAATGAGTTCGGTATCCCAGACAATTGAGAGTATCAACAAAATTCGCCAGACGATTCATGAAGCGGAAAAACGGATTAAGCGTCTGGGCGAACGTTCTCAGGAGATCGGCGGGATTGTAAATCTGATCAACAACATCTCCGAACGTACCCATGTGCTGTCTCTGAATGCGAGTATGCATGCAGCTTCTGCCGGTGAGGCCGGGCGTGGTCTTATGGTGGTGGTAGATGAAGTACAGCGTCTGGCGGAAAACTCCCGCGAAGCGACCTCCGAGATCGAATCCCTGGTAAACAATATTCAGCTGGAGACCGCCGATACTATCAACGTTATGAACACCGTAATCAGCGACGTAGTCGAGGGCACCCGTCTGGCAGAGGAAGCGGGTGAGCGGATGAGTGAAACCCGGTCGACCACTCAGACACTGGTTGAATCGGTGGTGCGGATCGCACAGAACTCAGCCAAACAGGCTCGTGTGGCCAAAGATCTGCGGGTGCGGGCAGGTAAAATTGATGAGTCAAGCCTGGCAACCAACAAAGAGATGCAGCAGCAGTCTGAACTCTCTGATGAGCTGGTGAGTGCTGCGCAGGAGCTGCAGCAGTCTGTCAGTGTATTCAAGCTGGCGGCCCCGGCTGTATCCTGAATAACCTGACAGGCAGATAGCATGATTCGTGAAAGTATCACCGCCGCAGAGCAGTTTCTGTCTTTACTAAAGCAACAGATCGGCTCTCAGCCGAATGTTGATGAATTGATTGAGGCGCTGCAGCAGCTGGTTGACCCCTTCAGTGAAGCCGAACTGTTGGGCATTGCCGATGGCTTAGCGCTGTTTGCAGAACAGCTTGAACATCTGAGTCAGATAGAAGAGCCTGCTGAACAGAAGGTCTTGCTGGTGGATTTTCATAAGGCACTGGATGATCTGATTCATAACCCGGTACCCGGTATATGGCAGTATCTGCTGGCCTGTCTGAGTGACAGCCACTGGCCTGAAGCGCTCACCGCTGAGGACTGTGAATTTCTGGCAGAACTGTTGGAGCAGGACTGTCTGAAGCTGAAGGCCTGCATCGGAGTGACGGATGCAGCTGAAGCGGTAGCCGTTTCTCCTGAGATAGCTGATGAGCCATGGTTATCGGAGATTAACCCGCTGACCACTGGCTGGGGTGAGTTTCTAAGCGGCTTGGCTGACGTTGATACCGAGACTGGGGTGGGCTTGCTGCACCAACTGGTGGAAGATGCGGGCGAGGCTGAGTACAGCGGTTTTGCCGATCTGTTTGCGCTGCTGGCAGAGCAGTGGGAGTCGGAGGCGGATAATCCGCAGCGGACAGCACTACATCAGCAGGCGATAGGCTTGCTTACAGCCCCACGTCCAGCGTCGGTTGAGTCGCTGCTGCTACTGATGAGCGATCAGTGCTGGCAGGAGCCTCTGCCGGAAGATGACCGGGCCTTTTTACAACAGTTGTTGTTGGATGATCTGCTAAGGATGAATCTGGCCAGCCAGAGCGTAGCCGATGAAAACAGCCTCTCCCGGTCAGAGCCTGTCTCGCCACCAGAATTTGAAATAGAACCGCCAGCGCTGACGGCTCAACAACCCACAGAGCCGTTACCCTCTTTCTGTCAGGTTGAGCTTGAACAGTTGCAACAACCGGCACCGCATCTGGACCCCGCGGTGTTGACGATGCTGACCGGATCATTACAGCAACTGGAACAGCTCTGGCAGTCAACCGTTGGTGGCGATGCCGTGGCTATTGAGCTGCTGTTGAATAGGTCACAAAAGCTGATAGACCCGGTGATCCGCGCGATGCAGACCGTGCATCTGTCAGGGGCGGCGGATATTGTCCAGGGCATCAGCGTTAATCTTGACTGGTTACAGCGTTATCCGGCGCAATTACAACCGCAAATGTTACTGCAGATCAGTGCGTTGCTGAGTGATCTGATCAACTATCTGGATGATATTAACGACAGCAGCCGACAGCAGGTGCTGCTTGACCAGCTTGAAGCGCTGGAGCTGCCCGCGAGTCCGACCGAGGAACAGATTAGCTATATTGGTGGGTTGCTGGCGATGGCGCTGCTACAGTCTGCCCAGAGCATTGAGCAGGAGCGGGCAAATGCGGCTGATATTCAGCTGAGTATTGCTGACGATATGGACCCTCAGCTGCTGGACATGTTGTTTAATGAGCTGCCGGTGTTATCAGAACAGTTGTCAGAGCAGCTCCAGCGGGTATCCGATAGCCACAGCCTGGATGCGATACGGGAGGCGCAACGCGCCGCCCACACCATTAAAGGGCTGGCGAATATGGCCGGTATTGTGGGCATCGCTAACCTGACCCACCGACTTGAAGATATCCTCGAGCTGTATACCGAGACGGGGCAGTCTCCGGCGAAACCCCTGTGTGATGATCTGACCGCGATAACCGATACCCTGGCGATGATGTGTGAGGCGGTGATCAATCAGTCAGCATCACCGGATAACGCTCTGGCAATGTTGCAGTTGTTGATGGACTGGCATTATCGCCTGCGCAGTCAGGGGCTGGAACAGTATGAGGCGGAGTGTTCTGATAGTTTACTTCAGTCATCCACAGCGCTTACGCAACCCTCAGAGACCTATGCTGCTCTTGATGAACCCACTCAGGAGCCAGCAGAGCTTCCGGCTCAGGAATTACCTGACAATCCTAGTCACGAACAGACGCTTTTCCGGGTGCCTCAGGTAACCCTTGATACACTGATGCGTCTGGCCGGTGAAGGCACGACCCTGAACACCCAGCTGCATGAACAGATCACGCAGCTGCGCAGTTATGTACGTCTCAGCCGCGATCGCCAGCGGGTATTGCAGCGGATTATGTTTGAACTGGAGCAACAGCTGCACGAGCAGTTTACCCTGCAGCCCGCTAATGATGTCGGGCATAGCTTCGATCCGCTGGAGATGGATCGCTATAACGAAATGCACACCAGTATGTCCCGCCTGCAGGAAGCGGCGGCGGATATTCAGGAGGTAGAGCAGCTGATGGATCGGCATATTCGTCGCACCGGTGAGCTGCATATAACGCAGACAGGGATTCAGAAAGAGACGCTGGAGCGGGTGCTGAGTACCCGTCTGGTCGAAGTGAAATCAATCACGCCGCGATTACACCGTGTCGTGCGCCAGGCGTGTCGTAGTACTGCAAAACAGGCGGAGCTGGTTATTCACGGGGAGTCAGTGCGGGTCGATAGTCACATCCTTAGTCAGCTGACCGACCCGCTGATGCATATCATTCGAAATGCGATTGACCATGGTCTGGAAACACCGGAACATCGGCTTGCTCAGGGTAAAACTGCGCAGGGACAGATTGTGTTGCGCTTCTCGCTGGATCGGGATCAGGTCAGAGTTGACTGCAGTGATGATGGCTGCGGTATTGATACTGACCGGATTCGAGAGGTGGCTATCCAGCGAGGCCTGGTCGATGTGGATGTTCAGTTAACTAAACAGGAAGCGGAGCGGCTGATTCTGATTCCAGGGTTCTCCACCCGGGAAGAGATCAGTCAGCTGTCTGGTCGTGGTATCGGCATGGATGTTGTGCATCAGCAGATCATGCGCTTGCAGGGTGTCCTCGATATCCGCTCTGAGACCGGCAAGGGCACCACCTTTGAATTGTCGATGCCGTCCAGCTCGCTGATGATTAAAACACTTCTGGTGCGAGCAGGCCGGGCGATCTATGCCCTCGCAAATCATGGCTTGGAACAAACGCTGATCTCTCTGGATGGTCGATTACTCGAAACCGCTGACGGAATGCAGTTTGAATATCGCGGAGAACAGTTTCGGGCCTATGGCCTGGAAGCGCTGCTCGGTGAGCACGGGACACCGTACCAAGCGGGCGAGGTTCACCCGGTGTTGCTGGTGAACCTGGGACAGGGGGAAAAGGTCGCGGTCATGGTGCGCGAAGTGATCGCTCACCGGGAGCTGGCTTTTAAGCAAATGGGCGATTATCTGCCCGATCTTCCGGGAATACCCGGATTAACCATTCTGGCCAATGGCGATACCGCGGCGGTCATCGATCTGCCCGCCAGAATCCGTTATAAGTCTGCTAGTCAGCAGAGCCTGTTTAATCCGCAGCTGTTGCAGAGTGATCTGAGCCTGCCGAAACTGCTGGTGGTGGACGACTCTGTCAGTGCCAGGGCCTCTTTGTCAAACCTGCTGCGGGATACCGGCTATGATGTCAGCACCGCAATCGATGGACTGGATGCCATGAATCAGATGCGCAAAAAACGCCCGGATCTGGTGCTTACCGATCTGGAAATGCCACGCATGGGTGGTATGGAACTGACCAGTATGATTCGTGGCCGGGAAGGGATGAATGATATCCCGGTGCTGATGATTACTTCGAGAACGACACAGCGTCATCGTGAAGAAGCAGAACAATCCGGTGTTAGTGTTTTTCTGACGAAACCCTGGACGGAAAACGCACTGCTGGATCATGTGCAAACTCTGTTACAAACAACCCATCAAACAGCCTGAAGACAGTATTGATATGAATACGAAAACAATCATCCAAGCATCACTTTCGACACTACTCATCACACTCTGTCTGACGGGATTAGCCCGGGCGGCAGATATTCAGTCCCAGGCCGCTGCGATCAGTATCGCTGCCGAACAGCGGACCCTGACACAGGTGATGTTAAAAAATTATCTGCTGTCAGGCCTGGGTATCCGCGCCCGTAAAGCAGATCAGGAGCTGGCTGGCGCGTTGCAGCAGTTCACCGCGCAGCAACAGCAGCTGGTTGGTTTTGTAACCGACGCACAAGTGCAGCAACAGTTAGCCCTGATGAGTGAAAGCTGGAAAACAGTACAGCAGCAGTACCGTCAAACACCCAATAAGCAGCGTTTTAAAACGCTTTATTCTGGCAATGAAGCGCTCCTGAGTCAGGGAGATGTGATGCTGAATAAAGTTGTTCAGTCTAAAGCGGATGATAGCGCTCAACCGTTGTCACTACTGGGTCAGCAGGAGCTGCTGTGTCAGCAGTTGGTTGTTATCTACGCGATGACCGCCTGGGGCGTCGCGTCAGAGGCTGATCTATCCTATGACGCTATCTCTGCGGATCTGCTGAAAAACATGGCTCTGTTGCAGGCGTTGCCGCAGAACACCGCTGAAATTAATGACCAGCTACAGCGGCTCAGTAACACCCTGGAGCAGACACTTGAAGTGTCTAAAGCCCGCCCCGGTGCGTTACTGCCTGCACTGGTAGACCGCTCCGTGGTTAAAGCTGTTCTGCAACTGCAACAGTTACGCTCAGAGTACCTCTCTCTGGCAGGGGCAAATAACGCTTAGTGGGTGATTACCCCGGTTGATTGAACGTCAGAATCAGTTTGCCGCAGACATGGCCGCTCTGGCTCAGTGCAAAAGCTTCAGCGGCTTTTTCCAGGGGAAATGTCTCGCCGATATGCAGTTTCAGATGCTCATCGGCGACCAGCTCCCCTATCTTCTTCAGCTGCTCAGCTGACGGCTCACAGAGAATCGGTTCAACCCGGCGTCGCTGAGCGGCACCCGCTGCGATTACCTGTTCCTTCGTGACCGAGGGGAGGGTGACCAGCACGCCCTCAGGTTTGAGACAGGGAAGGGCACCGATACCGGTTTCACCGCCAACACAATCGATAATCAGGTCCATGCTGTTGGTATATTCATTGAGGCTCTGATTACGGTAATCGATCGCATGCTGGCAGCCCAGGTCTGCGAGAAACTCATGGTTGTGAACCGAGGCAGTACCGGTAACATGGGCGCCCGCCCATTTGGCCAGCTGCACCGCTAAATGGCCCACTCCGCCTGCGGCACCCAGCACCAGCACCTGCTGACCCGCTTGCAGAGCACCTTTGTCAAATACCGCTTGCCAGGCGGTCAGACTTGCAGTCGCCAGGCCGCCTGCCATGGTCAGATCAACCGCATCCGGTAAGCGGGCGATCTGCTCTGCCGGAGCAGCAATATATTCCGCGTAGCAACCCGCTGGTTGGGGAAAGCGGATCATCCCGAAGACAGCCTCATCCACTTTAAAATCGGTATCGCCGGGGTCTGCGATGACGCCGGAAAACTCCCAGCCAGGAATAAACGGAAATTCGCTGATGAAACCACTGGCGCCACCGCCAGAACAGGTTTTCCAGTCAATCGGATTAACCCCGACAGCGGTGGTTTTTACCAGAACTTCTCCAGTATTCAGCTGAGGTCTGGGTTGTTTTTTGTAATTTAGCTCTTCAAGACCGCCAAACTGATGTATTGATATCGCATGCATAGGAGACTCCGGTGAATAACTGAAGAAGATAAATTGCAGGAAGTAATTTTATATTCACATAAAGTTATAGGCTAAACCAGCCACTAATGCCGATTATTTCTGTTAATCTTAGCCCTCTGAAATGTAACTTACGGTGATAAAAAAATGACTCTGGCGGTAGCTGAACAGCTGATAATGATGGTCGGACTTGGTGTGTTTCTGGCGTCACTGATACTCTATGTGGTGAGAACCAGCGATTTAAAATCGATACTGGTATTCTGGCAGGCCACGATAACCTTTACCAAACGGGAATTTTTGATTAACCGTATAGGCCTGTCGATGATGTTAGTGGCGGTGATTGTGCGTTTTTATAACCATTTTTTCGCCTGATGCAGATGCTTTAATCTATTGAGGACATGATGAAAGGAAATCCGTTACGCGGCGCAAACTATTTTTTGCGTGGTCTGGCGATGTTGCCAGAAAAGGGAATCCGGCACTTTGTGATAGTGCCACTGCTAATTAATATTTTTCTGTTTACCGGGGCTATCTGGTTGCTGTTTGAACAGATGGGTTACTGGATCGACTACCTTCTCAGTTCAATACTTCCGGACTGGAAATGGCTGGATTTTTTGCGTTATCTCCTCTGGCCGCTGGTGGCTGGGTTAGTACTGGTTTCGGTGTATTACAGTTTCAGTGTGGTCGCCAACATTATCGCCGCTCCGTTCAACGGTATCCTGTCAGAGAAAGTAGAGCAGCGCCTGCGGGGTGTAACGATAACGGATTCCGGCTGGAAGGAGATTCTGGCACTGATCCCCCGCACGGTCGCCCGGGAGATCGCTAAGCTGCTCTACTATCTGCCCCGTTTACTGTTTCTGCTGATTCTGACCTTTATTCCGGTGCTGGGGATGGTGGCGCCGATCCTGCTACTTCTGTTTGGTTGCTGGATGATGGCGATCCAGTACTGTGATTATCCTATGGATAATAACAAGGTCAGCTTCCGGGCGATGAAGGATTCCCTTAAGCAGCGCCGACTGACCTCGGTCGGCTTTGGCGGACTGATCTCATTCGGTATGATGATTCCGCTGTTAAATCTGCTGATCATGCCTGCAGGCGTAGTGGGCGCGACGATTTTCTGGGTTGAGGAATACACCGACGGGAGTGAGATTGATCTGACCGCAGGCAGTGGTCGCGAGCGTCTGGAGCATAAGTGAGCGGGACGTTTCAATACACAGCGCTATTAATCAGCTGAATAAAACGCACCGGGTTCGGGTGCGTTTTGTTATGACTGTTGTGCCTGTTCCCGGACCGTCGCCGGAATCACCAGCTCATTGGGAAAATGGCAGGTGAAAGTGCTGCCTTTACCCGGCTGGCTGCTGATGGTTAGCTTGCCACCATGCCGCAGCATCACGTGTTTTACAATTGCCAGTCCCAGACCGGTGCCGCCACTGTCGGATGAGCGGCTCTCATCCACCCGGTAGAAACGTTCCTGTAAACGGGGCAGATGGATGCTATCGATGCCCGGGCCGTCATCTTTGACGGCGAAATGGCCACCCTCTTTATCGGACCACCAGCGGAGCTTAATATTGCCTCCGGCGGGCGTGTAACGTACCGCATTAAACACCAGGTTGGAGATAGCGCTATAGACCTCTGACTCCTGTCCCAGTAATGAAGTAGACTCTTCCAGATCGAGTTCTATGGCCTGATTTTTTTCCTGCCCCAACACCAGACCATCCTCGCGGATGCGGGCGATCATCGAATGGATCGGTACCGGCAGTTCATCGGAGACATGGGCGCTGGTTTCCAGACGGGACAGTAGCAGCAGGTCTGAAACCAGGTTTTCCATCCGTCGTGACTGGCTCTCCATCTGACTCAGGCCTCTTAGCAGCGGACGAGGCAGCTCCTGATCGAGAAAGGTCTCAAGATAGCCGCGGATTACGGTCAGGGGCGTACGCAGCTCGTGAGAGGCGTTGGCGACGAAATCCTGACGGGTCTGCTCCAGTTGTTTCAGGCGGGTGATATCCCGGGCGACCAGAATCCGGTCACCGGCACCAAAACGGGTGATACGGTATTCGAGAACGGTATCTTTCTGCACTGGCGAGGTGAGTTGCAGTGGGTCATCGTAGAGGTTTTTGCGATAGTAGCGGACAAAGCGCGGATCACGCAGCAGGTTCATTACCGAGCGGCCTCGATCGGTCTGGGTTTTCATCCCCAGTAGTTTTTCTGCGGCCCGGTTCCACCACTCCAGATGGTTCTGAGCATCAATGATGACGATGGCATCGCTGAGTGCGGCAGAGGATTGCTGAAACCGGTGGATTACATTGCGCAGGGCCTGAGTCCGTTGCACCTGGCGCCGCTGATCTCTGGAGATCTCATCAAACAGTTCACCCCAGTAGCCGTTACTTTCCGGAACATCGGTATGATCTTCGCGCATCAGCCACTGCTGTAAACGGTTGAACTGCTTAACCTGATACAGACCCCAGAATAACAATGCAACGGCCAGCGTCCAGCCTGGATAACCGAGAATAAACCCCAGAAACAGACTGGCAGCCACTGTTAGCAGCAGGTTGCCGGCTATCGTATGGCTGGAGTTGTACATAGGTTAGGCTCAGGCGACCTGAGACGAGAAACGGTAACCGGTACCACGAACCGTCTGGATAAGATAATCGTGGCGGTCTCCCAGTGCTTTTCGCAGACGACGGATATGCACGTCAACCGTACGCTCTTCGACGTAGACGTTGCCACCCCAAACCAGGTCTAGCAGCTGACTACGGGTGTAGGCGCGATCCTGATGGGTCATGAAAAATTGCAACAGGCGGAACTCAGTAGGGCCCAGCTCCAGCGGTTTCAGTTCTGAACTGACGCGGTGAGAAACCGGGTCCAGGGTCAGGCCGTCAACGGTGATCGGCTCTTCAACCCCTTTGGGTGTGGTACGACGCAGCACGGTCTTCAGGCGGGCAACCAGCTCCCGGGGGGAGAACGGCTTGGTGATATAGTCATCAATACCGGTTTCCAGACCCTGAATTTTATTATCTTCATCGGTTTTGGCGGTCAGCATGATGATCGGGATGTCAGAGGTCATTTCGTCTTTACGCAGACGGCGCGCAAATTCGATACCACTGATGCCAGGCATCATCCAGTCGAGCAGAACCATATCCGGTTTGCAATCAACGATCATTGGATGTGCAGCCTGAGCGGAATCAGCCTCCATACAATCGTATCCAGCCATTTCGAGTGCAACAGCGATCATCTCGCGAATCGGAGCCTCGTCGTCAACAATCAGAACGCGTTTACCCGACGTCATGACCAATCACCTCATCTATTCATTCTATGTATTAAGACGGTCATATTAGATTATGAAACTGTTACAGAAATATGACAAAGTATCCTCTGTCAGGCTATTTGTCATCAAGTTGTCAGATAATGGAGAAATAAGCCGATAAAAACCGCCATTCCCGCGTAATTGTTGTTTAGAAAAGCGGTGAAACAGGCCTCCCGCTGACGCGCTCTGATCAGGTATTGCTGGTAGACAAAAAAACCGCCCATACCCAGCAGACCCAGATAGAACCAGAACGAAAGACCCAGATCGATACCCACCATAATGAAAATTGCCAGGGTGATCAGTTGCAGCAGGCCGATAATCGCTTTATCCATGTCGCCAAACAGCACCGCGGTGGATTTCACACCGATACGGATATCATCGTCCCGGTCGACCATGGCGTACATGGTGTCATAGATGATGATCCAGAGGATTGAACCTATATAGATCAGCCAGGCGATCTTTGGCACCTCATTCAGGGTGGCACTGAAAGCCATCGGTATCGCCCAGGAAAATGCCATCCCGAGTACAACCTGAGGCAGATGGGTATAGCGTTTCATAAAGGGGTAACAGGCCGCCAGTGCCACGGCAACGACGGACAGCCAGATCGTCAGTTGATTGGTGAACAGTACCAGCACGAATGAGGCGGCCAGCAGCCCACCAAACAGTATCAGCGTCTCCTTAGCGGAAATTCTGCCGGACGGCAGGGGGCGTTGGGCGGTTCGCTTAACATGACCATCAATGTTGCGATCAGCATAATCGTTAATCACGCACCCGGCGGAGCGCATCAGGAATGTTCCCAGCACAAAGATAATAAGTAAACTGACCGACGGGATACCATCGGCGGCAATCCATAAGGACCAAAGCGCAGGCCAGAGCAGCAGGTAGGTCCCGATTGGTTTACTGACCCGCATCAGTTCACCACAGGCTTTGAGCTTCTGTTGCCAGGCGGGGCTGATTTTGAGAGTACCCAGTTGCATAGTTAACGGCCTATATTCATTTTTTGCGGTAGTTTACCTGTTGCAGGGCTGGCAGGAAAACCTCGGCTACCAGCAGTGGTTTATTCGCCAGGTAGAATAGTGAGCGTCGGGCCCAGGCGGTGTCACCACTGCTTAGCTGTAGTCGACTCACCTGCAGAGGGCCGCGCTTCATGGTGGGATCGCGAAACAGCACGGTCCCCAATGAACGGCAACCCAGGCCGTTCAGCTGGCGTTGTTTGCCGGTCAGTGTCGATGCGGGGATGATGGTTCGGGCAAACACCCAGGGCTGATCATTGCCGATTAACCGGACCTCACGGATGAGGACACGCTGTCGTGGTGAAATGTTCAGTGCCATCGCCTCAGAGCGGCTGGCGCAAACCCACTGCTGGCGGACAACCTCAACTCTGAAGTGACCTTTGCTGGCGTGCACCAGGTGTTGAGTCAGCGAGCCTCTGTCGAGTAACCATCTACGCCAGTTACGTGGCGCATCGGTGGCTGCAGGGCGTCTGAGGGTATACCAGCGGGTATTAAAGCTGTTGCGGGTCAGAGCGGCAGGCACAATAATATCTCAGCAAAAAAACTGCCCGTATAGTACCCTACCGGGAGTTAAAAGTATCGGTTTCAGACCGTTCAGAATCAGGTAGAACGTCATGGCTAAAACACAACAGCACTATTCCTCAGAGCAGGTGGAAAAGATCACCCGGCAGTGGGTTGAAACAATGGTGGTGGGATTAAATCTTTGTCCATTTGCCGCACCGGTAGTGAAAGATAACTCGCTGCGCTATGCGGTGACTGAGGCGCAGGAGAGCGAGTCGCTGGTAGCGGCTTTTCTCGCCGAGATTGAGCTGATTCAGGCGGCTAGCGAAACGGATATCTCTACGACCCTGTTTATTGTGCCGGTCGGGCTGGAAGATTTTTATGATTACCTGGACCATCTGCGTCTGTTTGAAGAGCTGCTGGTTGAGTCAGGCCTGGATGGTGTGCTGCAGCTGGCCAGCTTCCATCCGGGCTATCTGTTTGCCGGGGTTCCTGAGGATGATCTGAGCCATTGGAGCAATCGCACACCCTGGCCGGCCTTTCATATTATCAGGGAGGCGGAGATGGGTCGTGCGCTGGCCCACTACGCAAATCCCGAGCAGATTCCTGAGCGCAATATTAAATTGCTACGGGAGTTAGGGCGGGAGGGGTTGATAGAACGTTTTCCTCCCTTTGCGGATTACTGCTAAAAGGCATGACTAACCCTAAGCGCTAAACAGTTCGACCCGGTTGCGCCCCTTGTGCTTGGCCTTATAGAGCGCGCTATCGGCTTCCTGAAGCAGCTGTCGGGGTGAGGCATCCCGGTTGGCGGGCAGTGCTGTGGCAACGCCCAGGCTGGCCGAGACCGGCTTGTTGTCGAACGCCGGGGCGTGTGCAATCGCTAACCCTGTAATGCGTTGACGAATGTTTTCCGCCAGTGTCCGCGCCCCCTCCTGATTGGTTTCTGGCAGCAATATGACAAACTCCTCTCCACCATAGCGACACACCAGGTCCTGAGCTCTGCGGGCCGATTCATGGATAGTCGCGGCTATCTGTTGTAAACAGCTATCGCCCTCAAGATGGCCAAAGTTGTCGTTAAAGGCTTTAAAGTTGTCTATATCCAGCAGGATGATAGAGATGGGTTGTCGTGATCTCTGGCCTCTGCGCCATTCGGTTTCAAAGCATCGCTCAAATTCCCGACGGTTATACACCTGGGTGAGTGCATCGATGCTGGCGGCTTTTGACAGCAGATCGTGGGCACTTTTAAGTTGTAACAGGATGTTGATCCGTGCCCGGATAATGACCGGGTCCCGTGTCTGTATGAGGTAATCGGAGATCCCCAGGTCGTAGAGTTCTGCTTCTTCTGAGTCACTGATAGGCTGACCGATGACGGCGATCGGCACCCGTTTTTCACGGATAAGATGAGAGATCGCCCGGCAAATATCATTCAGGTCCCGGTGTTGCCCTGAATTGTTCAGCAGTATCAGGTCAGGGCAGCGTTCCTGCGATAGCAGCATATCATGGAGCGCTTGCATCGATTGAGGCAGAAGAATATTGCTTTCATTTCTCAGTGTTGAAAGCACCCCCCAGATCTCAGTGATTTTTTCATCACCGTATATCGCGATCGTCATCTGGCTCTGTTGACGGGTGTTGCTGGTCAGCTCCTGGTTAATCTCAGCGCCCTGGAGAAAGTCGAGGACGGCTTGCTGATTCAGAAAGCCTGCCAGACGACGGCCGTCTTTAGCCTGAATTACCGGCGTTTGCAAACCGAAATGGCTGGCTTCCCACTCGTTTTGACGGCACAGAAGGGTCTCTTCACAGGCGTTGTCGATATCCAGTTCAGTGGGTAGCCCTGCTTCTTCAAGGGCATCATAAATCACCGCCGGGGAGGAGACATCTTTGCCTTTAATCCACAGCGCCCGGTAAAGCGTGCGCAGAAAAGATGCCGCACGCTCGGGGTCGATCAGTTGCGCGGCTGTAATACAGAGGGAGGGGAACATGCTATCGCCCAGCGTCCGGGGCAGGGCAATGGTAATATCCTGAGCCCGGTTACGAATATTGAATATATCATTGGCCAGTTCGGCCATATTTTCTGCACTGCCCTGATATGAACTGGATATGGCATCATGCTCTACCATTCGCCAATCCACCCTGTGCATAAGATTCTGATTGCATAACATTTCGTGCAATGCATAGCTGAAAGGGCAATTGATGTCACCATAGACTACATATTCAGCCATAGAGATTCCTGTTGTATGACGTCTGATTTCCATTTGAGTGAAATAGCTATCGGCAGAGTTCGTCAGGATCTGAACAATTTGTGAGTTTTCTTGTAAATCACCAAATACGTAGTACAACACCCTTTTTAATTGCGTTAATATTGATCTATAGCATATAGAGCTGGAATGGTTTGCGTGGTCTTATGCTAGCGATTTGAGTTGTAGGCTGAATTAAACGCAATCAATACAGGGTGGAAGCGTGCCAGTTGATCTAAAGAGGCAGCCCCAGGGAAAGCTGGGGGATCGGAGTAATAAACTACATAAAGCGGGTGAAGCAGTCTGTGATATGAAAGGTGATTTCTGGGATCTTGACGGAGTTTTTCTGCTCTCAATGAAACAGATTTCGCCGGGTTGGTGTGGCGGGGAGCTTCCTGCGGATATCATGGATGAGTTGAAAAATACCGGCCGATATCAGGCGCATGGTCTGCAGCTTACTGCTCAGCCAGTCAGTGGCGGAAAGATCGCCCTGCGTATAGCAAACTTTTGAGACATCTCTTATCAACAGTCTTGCATCAGGTTCTTCTTTAAGTACGACAAAAAAAGGCAGCTTTTCAGCTGCCTTTTTAATAAGTGGTAGAAGCGCTTATTTTTTCTGCTCGACTTCGCGGACAGTACGCTTAATATCTTTCAGGCTACTATGGCGAACGTCTGTGCCACTAACCAGATAGATCAGGTGCTCGGCCATATTTCGCGCATGGTCTCCAATCCGCTCCAGTCCACGCAGTATCCACATAACATTCATGATACTGGTGATATAACGCGGATCTTCCATCATGTAGGTCATCAGTGAGCGCATCGCGGTGCGATACTCTGAATCCACCTCTTTGTCCTGCTTCGCCACCTTATATGCCATCTCAGCATCACTGCGGGCAAACGCCGTGAGGCAGTTTTGCAGCATATCGCGCACCAGATTACCAATATGGCGAACTTCCTGATAACCCCGGACGTTCTTGCCATCATTGGCCAGCTCAATCGCATAGCGGCAAATACGGCTGGTTTCATCGCCGATTCGTTCCAGATCACTGGTGGCTTTGCTGACCGAGATAATCAGGCGCAGGTCGGCTGCCGCAGGCTGGCGACGGGCGATGATCAGTGTGCACTGCTCATCAATCATCATCTCCATATCATTGATTGCCTGGTCGCTTTTGCGTGCCTGTTCAGCCTGTTCAGTATCACCGTTAACCAGTGCATCGACAGCGTCGCTGAGCTGTCGTTCAACGAGGCCACCCATGGTTAGTAGTTCAGTGCGGATCTGCTCCAGCTCTTCATTAAAGCTCTGGGAGATGTGGTTGCTGTGACGGTCCTGTTCGTAACTCACTGTGATTCTCCCCTAATTAACCGTAACGACCGGTGATGTAGTCTTCTGTTTGCTTCTTTTCCGGGTTGGTGAACAGATGGTCTGTTACGCCAAACTCGATCAGATCGCCCATGTACATAAATGCAGTGTAGTCGGAAACCCGGGCCGCTTGTTGCATATTGTGGGTTACGATGACGATAGTAAAATCTCTTTTTAGCTCATTAATCAGCTCTTCGATCTTCAGTGTGGAGATCGGGTCCAGGGCTGATGCCGGTTCATCCAGTAGGAGTACTTCCGGCTTAACCGCGATAGTACGGGCGATAACCAGACGCTGCTGCTGACCACCGGACATCCCCAGTGCGCTCTCGTGCAGACGGTCTTTAACCTCATCCCACAGCGCTGCAGACTTCAGTGCCCACTCAACGGTTTCGTCGATGGTACGCTTTTTATTGATCCCCTGAATACGCAGACCATAGGCAACGTTTTCATAGATGCTTTTCGGGAACGGGTTGGGCTTCTGGAACACCATGCCGACACGGCGGCGCAGGTCCGCGACATCGACACCGCGTTCATAAATGTTCTGGCCATACAGCGCCATTTGTCCCTCAATACGGCAGCTGTCAACCAGATCGTTCATCCGGTTAAAACAGCGCAGCAAGGTGGATTTACCGCAACCGGACGGGCCGATGAAGGCGGTAACCCGGTTTTTCGGGATATCCATGGTGACGCCATGCAGCGCACGCTTCTCGCCATAATAGAGCTGGAGATCACGTACTGTCAGGGCAATGGTTTCATCTTCAAGTCGCAGACTCTGGTTCTGGCGCTGAAGAGCGGAAATATCGATTGAATGGGTCTTAGTAGCTTCCATAGTCATCATTAAACCTATCTAGTGTTCGGCTTACATCTCAAGCGCTTTGTATTTTTCGCGTAAATGGTTACGGATCGCAATGGCTGACATGTTCAGCAGTGCGATAACCAGAACCAGTAGCAGGGCAGTGGCATACACCAGTGGCCGTGCTGCTTCGACGTTAGGGCTCTGGAAGCCCACATCATAGATGTGGAAGCCCAGGTGCATAAATTTCTGATCCAGGTGGATAAACGGGTAGTTACCATCCAGTGGCAGGCTCGGAGCCAGTTTAACCACACCCACCAGCATCAGCGGTGCTACCTCACCGGCAGCACGGGCGATCGCCAGGATTACCCCGGTCATCATCGCCGGGCTGGCCATCGGCAGAACGACTTTCATCAGGGTTTCAAACTTGGTTGCACCCAGTGCCAGGCTGCCTTCACGCACCGCACGCGGTATCCGGCTCAGGCCCTCTTCCGTGGCTACGATGACTACCGGTACGGTTAACAAAGCCAGTGTCAGCGATGCCCACAACAGACCGGGGGTCCCGAATGTGGGGGACGGTTTGGCAGCAGCGAAGAACAGATCATCGATGTTGCCGCCAAGAAAGTAAACAAAGAAGCCCAGGCCAAATACCCCGTAGACAATCGAAGGTACACCGGCCAGGTTGTTCACCGCAATACGAATCAGTCGGGTGACAAAGCCCTGCTTGGCGTATTCGCGCAGATAAACCGCCGCAATCACGCCAAACGGTGTTACCAGCAGTGACATCAGCAATACCATCATCACGGTACCGAAGATCGCCGGGAAGATTCCGCCTTCAGTATTCGCTTCACGGGGATCGTCGCTGACAAACTCCCAGAGTTTAGCAAAGTAGTGAACGATCTTCTGACCAACATTCATATCGTTGGGACGGAAAATGCGGACAAGTTTAGCCAGCTGAACGTCAACGATTTTGCCGCCGGCAACTTCAACAGTCATCGAGTCACGGTTAATCTCTGAATACAGATCGATAAGCCGTTGTTGCAACCCTTCATAATCGGCATCCAGCTCTTTGCGGCGCTGGGTTATCGCATCATAAAGACTCTGTTCTTTAACTTCTTTAAGCTGCAGCCCCCGCTCTTTTAGACGAAGACGTTCCAGTTCATAGTTGATCGTACCGATCTCATGCTTTTCGATCTCGAGAATATCTTCGTGAATCTCCAGTGCGCGCTGAATCCGCTGCTGCAGGTTATCCCAAAGAGCGAGATATTGTGCCGACTTATCATTGCCATCGTAGCGCGCAACCTCTGTTCCTGACTCTTTAATGGAACGAAGATAGCCATACAGGTTACCCCACTCGCGACGTTCAGCGACAAGCAGCATCTCCGGGCGGTGCTGCTCAGTGAAGTAATGTTCAAGGGCCCAGGCAAAGTCTGAGCCATAAACATCGCGGTTACCGATTTTTAGCAGGTGGCGGGTCGAAAATTCATTCTCTTCCGGAAGTTTCATACCCGCTTCGATCAGCTGCTTGGTAAGCACTTCGTTACTTTCAACAATCTCACCGGCCAGGGTGCGAGGCTGTCCATCCAGTGTGTAGACCCCCTGGACAACGTCAGCGGGCCAGAAGTGACTCAGACCACGCACAGCGATCAGACCCAGCAGGCCGACAACCATAATAAGGCTGATAGCAACTGCTCCGGCATTCATCCATACCCAGGGTGAACCGGATTTAAACCATTCTTTTACTGAGATGTTCATATCTGTAATTTCCTCAACAACTCAGGTTAAAGGGAGCCATATTTATTGCGCAATCGCTGGCGGATTACCTCTGCCAGCGTGTTCACTGCAAAGGTAAACATAAACAGCACAAAGGCAGCCAGGAACAGGATTCGGTAGTGAGTACTGCCGACTTCTGATTCCGGCATCTCAACAGCAATATTTGCTGCCAGGGTCCGCATACCCTCAAATATGTTGGCATCCATAATAGGGGTATTACCGGTGGCCATCAGTACGATCATGGTTTCGCCCACCGCGCGCCCCATACCGATCATCACCGCCGAGAAGATACCCGGGCTGGCGGTTGGCATGACCACTCTGGTGAGGGTTTGCCAGGGGGTTGCACCGAGAGCAAGTGAACCATAGCTCAGGTGTTTAGGTACGGCGAAGATCGCATCCTCTGTGATTGAGAAGATCGTTGGAATGACTGCGAATCCCATGGCGATGCCGATGACCATGGCGTTACGCTGGTCATAGGCGATGCCCAGATCATTGGTTAGCCAGTGACGCATGTTGCCGTCAAACAGTACCAGCTCCAGTGAAGGGCTGATGGCGATGCTGAACCAGGTAGCCAACGCAATCACCGGAATCAGCAGTATCGCATCCCAACCCTCCGGTACCAGCCAGCGAACTTGTTTCGGCATCTGCGCCCAGCCGAAGGAAAAGGCGAGCACTGATAGCGGTATCAGCAGCAGGGTGACAAAGATCCCCGGCAGATTCTCCTCCATAAACGGCGCCAGCCAGAGGCCCGCGAGGAATCCGAGAATAACCGTCGGCAGAGCTTCCATTAGCTCGATGAACGGCTTCACCTTACGACGCAGTGATGGTGCCATAAAGTAGGCGGTATAGATCGCGCCACAGATGGCCAGAGGCGTCGCCAGGATCATCGCATAGAACGCAGCTTTCAGCGTGCCAAATGCCAGCGGCATCAGGCTGAATTTAGGCTCGAAGTCGTTGTTTGCCGCAGAGGACTGCCAGACATACTCAGGTTCTTCATAACCTTCGTACCAGACCTGACCCCACAGAGAGCTCCAGGATACTTCCGGGTGCTCATTGTCGATATGCAAAAGCGTCAGCTTGCCATCTTCTTCGATCAGCGTTGCATTAGCACGGGGCCCCATGGTGATCATCGAAGCGTTTGCCTGAGCAACTTTCTGAACCAGGACGTTAACGTTGGCGGTAGTATTATAGAGGCGAAGGTCACCCGCAGCATCAATGGTTGCGAACCCTTTGCGCCGGTGCTCAATGGCCAGATCAACGATTGCGCTGTTGCCGGTTTCAAAAGAGCGAATTTTAGTCATCTGCCACGCGCCCTGCTCGTCACGTACCAGGAACCACTGGGATACTTCACCTTTTTCATTACCCAGTAAAATAGCGTTGCCGCCCAGCAAAAGGTCAAATGTGGTGATCTTGCTGCTTGAGGCGTTCAGCACCTGAGTAATAACGGGATCATTATGATCACGCATATTGACGACCGCCATCTTGCCGTTCTGTCCGGCAACGAACAGCCAGGTAAAGTCAGGCATTACCAGCATCTTTTTAATCTTGATGCCCAGATCCGGCAGTGCCGTAGTGGATTGTTCCAACTCTACTTCACCGGTGAACAGATTCTCTGTCTGGGAGATGAATACCGCTTTCAGATTTCCCTGATTACCGCCGATCAGAGCATAGCTGCCTTCATTGCCGCTAATGGTGAGGTGTTCCAGTGCGGTCGAGGCTACATCGATTGGCTGATCACCCAGTGGGTAGGTAATCGTTGGCAGGATAACGCGCACACCATCGGGGTAAGTAGACTTATATTCGTGTTTAAATACCAGAGCCTGACCATTGCTTAGTCCCAGGGCAAAGGTATGACTGTTTTCCGATGCCAGCGCAAAGCTGGAAATTGTTGTTTCACCGGGAAGAGCAGCCTGAATGCTTTTGATTACTTCACCTGAGGTGGTGCTGAAAAATAGCATTTCACCCAAGTCGGTAACCCGCAAGCCGATTTCTGCCTGTTCTTCCATTGCCATATAGAGGGTATTGCCGGCTCCGGGGACGGCATAGGGCTCAACCACCTGACCGTTCTGTTCCCATGGCTGAACTTCAGCTGAGCGAAACATCGGTATTACTTCATAGAGAAGATAGAAAAAGATCAAAAGTATTGCGACGATGACACTGACACCGCCCAGACCTATGCCGACGGTAGCCATCTTGTCTTTGATGGCCCTGAATTTTCGCCCTCGACGCGCAGACGGAGAGTCAAAATCCAGATCAGGAATAACGGAACTGTTCTCTATATTCATGACAAATTTCTACAATGATAAAAGTGATGGCGCAAAGATAAACATAGTTCATGACAGAAATGTTACAGAGCTGTAATAAAACTTTTACATATAAAAAAAAGGAGCCCATCGGGGCTCCTTTCTTAGCAGTTGGATCTGTCTTCAGACCCGGTAACTCATCTGTATTACAGACCCAGTTCTTTCATCTGCTTTTCAACCAGAGCGGCTGGCAGTGGGATGTAACCATCCTTCACTACAACTTCCTGTCCGACTTTAGCCATTACCATTTTCAGGAACTCACGCTCCAGAGGAGCAAGATCCTGACCTGGCTTCTTGTTTACGTATACATACAGAGCACGAGCCAGTGGGTAAGAACCGTTCAGTGCATTCTCAGGAGACGCTTCAACGAAAGGAGTGCCGGCTTTCTTAGTCAGTGGCAGAGCACGAACTGAAGAGGTCTTGTAACCGATACCTGAGTAACCAATACCGTTCAGAGAAGTAGAAACAGATTGAACAACAGACGCAGAACCAGGCTGCTCATTTACATTGTTGCGGAAGTCGCCTTTACACAGAGCTTTGCTCTTGAAGTAGCCGTAAGTACCGGATACTGAGTTACGACCAAAGATCTGAAAACCCTGAGCAGCGATTGCGCCAGTTGCACCCACATCACCCCAGGTGTTGACGTCTTCAGCCAGACCACACTTACGGGTAGAAGAGAAGATAGCGTCAACCTGAGGAATAGTCAGGCCTTCGATAGCGTTGTCTTTGTTGACGAACACAGCCAGTGCATCGATAGCAACTGCTACAGGAGTAGGCTTGTAACCGAATTTCTTTTCAAACGCTTCCAGTTCCTTGTCTTTCATCTTGCGAGACATTGGGCCCAGGTTAGAAGTACCTTCGGTCAGAGCAGGTGGCGCAGTAGAAGAACCCGCAGCCTGAATCTGAACGTTAACGTTCGGGTAGTTGCGCTTGAACTCTTCAGCCCACATGGTCATCAGGTTTGCCAGAGTGTCTGAGCCTACAGAAGACAAGTTACCAGAAACACCTGAAGCCTTAGAGTAAGTTGGCAGGTTAGGATCCAGCATGTCAGATGCGGAAGCTGTCAGACAGGTTGCACTCAGGGCAACAGCTGCAAAAATTTTCTTCATTGGTTTCATTACAAGCTCCATAGAGGATGGTTTGAACACTTTTCACAAACGATCAGTTTTGATTCGATGAGCGCAATATAAGGGCGTTGTGTGACAACTATGTGACAAAGCGAAACATTTTTTTTGGTGTAATAGGCGGATTACACTGTTTTTAGCTAGACCTTGGTCGGGTAGTTGATAGTAAAATATGTCCTGCCAATATAAATACAAAGCGGGAACCGAGCGCATATGAACACCGATAAAACACTGTTAAAGCCCGAAGGTGAACTCAGCCTTCGCTGTCCCGCTTCCGGGGCTGCCGCTAATATGTTTGGCGATGTGTACGGTGGTTGGGTTGCATCCCAGGCGGTTCTGGCTGCTGAAATTCGTGCAGGGGAAGCGGCTGAGGGACGGGTTGCCACAGTATCAATTGGTGCGATGAGTTTTATGGCGCCGGTACTTGAGGGCACTATTCTGAGTTTCTATACCCGGATCAAAGAGCAGGGCACCAGCTCTTTGCGCATCAATGTTGAGGTGTGGGGGTGCTGTCCCGATGGGCGGGATCTGCGAAAAGTGTCAGAGACCGAGTGTGTTCAGGTCGCTATTGATGGTCATGGACATATTCGCGCGCTGGATTTCGGCCAGTAATTCTTTCTTATCTATCCGAAAAACCAGTATCCCACCACAATCGCACTGACAATGCCTGCCAGGTCGGCGGTCAGACCGCAGGCCAGCGCATGGCGGGTGTGGCGAATGCCGACCGAGCCGAAATAGACCGCCAGCACATAGAATGTGGTTTCAGTTGATCCCTGTATAATGGCGGCTAACCGTCCGGCAAAGGAATCCACTCCATGGGTAGCGATGGCATCCAGCATCATCGCCCGGGCGCCGGAACCACTCAAGGGTTTCATCAGCGCGGTGGGCAGCGCATCAACAAAACGGGTATCCACACCCAGCAGAGCAATCCCCTCGCGCAACAGCCAGATCATGCCATCCATCACGCCACTGGCGCGGAATACCCCAATAGCGACCAGCATCGCCAGCAGATAGGGGATAATCATGATAGCGACGGAAAAGCCCTCTTTAGCGCCCTCGACAAAGGTTTCATAGATATTCACCCCTTTCAGATGGGCGACCCCAAGAAAACAGATGATCGCGCTGAAAATCATCAAATTGCCAATCAGTGATGATTGCTGCTGTAACTGGTCAACGGTCAGGGTGGCAAAATAGCCAATAAAGGCCAGCAAAAGGGCGAAAAAGCCGCCTAGGTATAGCAGCGTCACCCGCTCCCACAGACGGATCTTCTGTACCCAAGCCACCGCCAGTAGGCCGGCCAGAGTGGAGCAGCAGGTGGCGATCAGGATGGGAATAAAAACCGAGGTCGGATCCGGCGCGCCCTGTTGGGCACGGTAGAGAAAGACAGTGATGGGGAACAGGGTAACGGATGAGGTATTCAGTACCAGAAACAGAATCTGGGCGTCTGTGGCGCGTTCTTTATCCGGATTAAGTCGCTGCAGATCCTGCATCGCTTTCAGCCCCAACGGTGTAGCAGCGTTGTCCAGCCCGAGCATATTGGCCGACAGGTTCATGGTCATCGAACCGATCGCTGGATGGCCTTTGGGCACCTCTGGCATCAGCCGGGTAAACAACGGGCTGAGACCGTTCGCCAGCTTTTCCACCAGCCCGGCGGCTTCGGCGAGTTTCATGATACCCAGCCAGAACGCCAGTGTGCCGATCAGCCCCAGTGCCAGCTCAACCGAGAGCTTCGACATATCGAAGGTTGACTGCACCATGCGTTGAAACACCTCAGCATCGTCCAGCGCCAGCCATTGATACAGGCCGCCGGCAAAGGCGAAGAGGAAAAACCCCAGCCAGATTCTGTGTAACATCCCGGTTCCTCTCAGACTGTTTCAGAACATTCTAGCGGCGAAAGCAGGCTGAAGAACAGCAAAAAGGTAGACATCACCTGCCTTAGTTGATCGGCTTTGTCGGATCAGAGTGGTTGTAGATTGGCATAGCCAACCACCAGCCACTTACTGCCTTCCGCATCGAAATTAACCTGCACCCTTGCTTTAGGGCCTGACCCTTCATAGTTCACCACAATACCGTCGCCGAAAATGGCGTGTGACACCCGTTGCCCCAGAATGATCTGTGTGTCCGGCACTTCGGCGTGATCAAACATCGATGAGCGTTGTGGCTGTCGGGCGGTGACCGGTCGGCTGATACTGGCGTTGAGGCGTACCTCCTCCAGACAGTTGTCCGGTATTTCACGAATAAAGCGGGAGGGACGGTTAAAAGTTTCATTGCCGTGCAGACGACGGGATTCGGCATAGGTGATAAACAGTTTCTGCATGGCGCGGGTGATGCCCACGTAACACAGCCGTCGCTCCTCTTCGAGGCGACCGGGTTCCTCAATCGACATCTTATGGGGGAACAAGCCCTCCTCCATTCCGGCGAGGAACACCAGTGGAAACTCCAGCCCTTTGGCTGAGTGCAGGGTCATCAGTTGCACTGAGTCCTGATGCTCTTCCGCCTGGGCTTCTCCGGCATCCAGCGCAGCATCGTCGAGGAATGCGGTCAGCGGTGTACTGTTCTCGTTGCCCTCTTTGTCCGGCTGCCAGGTCGACAGATACTGACGCGCGGCACTGATCAGCTCCTCAAGGTTTTCCACCCGTGCCTGGGCTTTCTCACCTTTCTCTTTCAGGTGGTGGTCGATCAGGCCGGACTTTTTGATCGCGTGTTCGGTCTGCTCGTGCAGATCGGTGCCCTCGGTTTCCTGAGCGATCTGATTCACCAGATCGATAAAGGCCTGCAGGGCATTCGCCGCACGGGCACTGAGCTTATTGAGTTCGATCACCTCGTTCGAGGCGCGCCACATGGACACGCCCTCAGTACGGGCGTGCAGACGTATCTCTTCAATGGTCTTGCCGCCGATACCGCGGGTGGGCACATTGATAACCCGTTCCATCGCCGTATCATCATCGCGATTGCTCACCAGACGCAGGTAGGCGAGGGCGTTTTTAATCTCCAGTCGATCATAGAAGCGTTGTCCGCCGTAGATCCGATAGGGCATTCCTGCGCGGATCAGTGCTTCCTCCAATACCCGGGACTGGGCGTTGGAACGATACAGAATGGCGCTTTCGCTGCGCAGGTTGCCCTGTCGCACCCAGCTGCCAATCTGATCAACAATAAAGCGGGACTCGTCCTGCTCATTGAAGGCGGCATAGAGGGAGATCTGTTCGCCGTCGGCCTGATCGGTGTGCAGCTCTTTGCCTAAGCGGCCCTGGTTGTTGCGGATGACATCGTTGGCGGCCTGCAAAATGGTATTGGTGGAGCGGTAGTTCTGCTCCAGCTTGACCACCATGGTGTCTTTGAAGTCCTGATTGAAACGCTGAATATTTTCGATCTTGGCGCCGCGCCAGCCGTAGATTGACTGGTCATCATCACCCACCGCCATCAGCTTTTCCGGTTTCGGTTTGCGTGGATCGAGCGGTTGGCAGAGCATCTTCAGCCAGGCGTACTGGATCGAGTTGGTATCCTGAAACTCGTCCACCAGAATATAACGGAAACGATCCTGATAGTGCTCCAGCAACGCCGGGTTATGATCACGCAATAGCTCCAGACAGCGTAGCAGCAACTCGCCAAAATCGACCATGCCACCGCGATCACAGGCGTCCTCATAGGCGGAGTAAACATTCACCATCACTTTTGTATGAGGGTCTCCGCCGGGGTCGATATGACGGGCCCGCAGGCCTTCATCTTTTTGTGCATTGATATACCACTGGAACTGCCGGGCAGGCCAGCGGCTATCATCGAGGTTCATCTCTTTTGCCAGCCGCTTGATCAGCCGTAGCTGGTCATCGGAATCCATAATCTGAAAGTTTTCCATCAACCCGGCATCACGCCAGTGAGCCCGCAGAATGCGATGTGCCAGACCGTGGAATGTCCCTACCCACATGCCGCTGGGGTTCAGTCCCATCAGCTCCTGAATTCGCCCGCGCATCTCTTTGGCCGCTTTATTGGTAAAGGTAACTGCCATAATCGAGTAGGGCGAGAGCCCCTCGGTCTGTACCAGCCAGGCGATCCGGTGCACCAACACCCGGGTCTTGCCGGAACCGGCACCGGCCAGCACCAGCATATTACAAACCGGCGCAGAGACCGCTTCGCGCTGGGCTTCATTGAGTGAATCAAGGAGATGAGATACGTCCATAGGGCTTCTTCAGATAGCTGTATAAATATTCAGTAGGGGATTATAGCCGCCGGGGCGGCTGGAGGCCAGATGCAAAGCGGGTAAGAGCAGTCGTTAGTCGCTAGGTGTCACTAAAAATGTGACTTGATAGTGGTTAGGAAAAGCCTTCTTATCTGGAATATCAAAGGGCTGAAAATAGTGGAGCTTTAAAAGGGAAAAGTTGACGCTCCGCATGAGATATTCAGAAAATCCTGCTAGCCACTAGCCACTAGCCACTAGCCACTAGCCACTAGCCACTAGCCACTAGCCACTAGCCACTAGCCACTAGCCACGACTATGGCAACGCAGCGGGTGTCGCTATCCGCTGTAGCAGTATCCGGCGGAACTCTTCCGGGTCTTTGATCTTTTGGGTGGAGTTGGGGTCCAGTGCCGGGATCAGTCGTGATAGCCAGAAACGCATCGCGGCGGTTTTTACCAGCTGGGGCCAGGCGAGGTATTCGTTCTCTTCGAAGGGCCTGACTTCTCCGTAGGCGGTCAGTAGAGCCAGTTCCCGTTGCGGGTCAATCGAGCCATCCGGATTAACGCACCAGTCATTGGCGACAATGGCCAGGTCATATAATAGGTAGCCGGTGCAGGCGTTGTAGATATCCAGAATCGCGCTCAGCTTATCTCCCTGAAATAGCGCGTTATCATGGAACAGATCCCCATGAATCGCGCCCTGGGGCAGGTTCCAGGGTTGTTCCCTCAGTTGTTCAAACATTCTTACTTCAGTGCGCAACAGTTGTGCATCTTCAGCACTGAGTTTGCTGGCAATCTGCTGCGATTCCCGACGCCACCAGAAGACTCCGCGATGGGCCTGACGCTGCAGGTAGAAATCACGACCGGCCTGATGAAACTGGCCCAGGGCTGCGCCGATCTGCCGGCAGTGTTCCGCTGTTAGTGCTTCAATATGATTACCGGGCAGGCGTGGCTGAAGCAGTGCAGGGCGGTTATGCATCGTTTTCAGCCCGATGCCGTTGCTGTCTTTGAATGGAAAAGGCACGGGACAGTCCCGACCAGCCAACCAGGTCGTCAGCTCTACAAAGTAGGGCATCTCATCCAGGCTAAGGTCTTCAAACAGAGTGAGCACATACTCACTCTCCTGCTGATCTTCGCCGCAGAGCGTAACGAAGTAGTTGGTGTTTTCGATACCGCCATCGATACCTTTAAAGCTGATCAGCTGACCCAGTTGAAAATCCTGCAGCAGGTTTTCAAGATCTGACTGGCTTACCTCTGTATATACTGCCATAAATACCGCTTATTAATTACCAGCTGAACAAAATCCACTTGGGCAACATCAGGGTTGAGTCTTCAAACTTCTGAAACTCGCCATCTTCGGTGGGCCGCAGATAATAGGTTTTGCCAACGACGGGCTCGACTTTAATCTCTTTCAGCTTGCCGTTAACCCGATACTCAAAGTAAGTCGCTTTCTCGCCGTGACGGATGGTGACTACCGGCTCGTTGTCATCAAATTCAGGTAATACATCTGCTGCTACTAAAGGGGCGAAAGATATCGAACACAATAGGGTAAAGAGAAGCACTATTTTTTTCATAACCATTCTTCTTTTCATAATCACTCCGTGAATTGAGACCGTTCCATCTGAGTCAGGCAGCGAATTTACAATGATGACTCATCCGGGCACCAAACCCGATAACAATATCTCCTGATGGTCAATGACTGCAATACCATGACCATAAATACTTCTTTCTATAGGGTAGCTGATACGAGGGTATACGGATATCTGAACATTTCCGGTTGTTGTGTGCCGATGATCAGTCGTTAGTACATTAGTTGATTGAGTATCGCTTGTTGGAGGGTGACATTAACGATCGCCGCCAGCATACGAGATTTCCTCAACTCGCCGATGGGCGCTGCGGATCCTCGAATATTGGCGGGTGCAATTACATAATGAAACACGGACGCCAATGCAATACGCGCATGACTATGTTCTATATGCCGTGCTTATTGCTAATACACATCTTCACGGTAGCGTCCTTGAGTCTTAAGCGTGGCAATGTCCAAATCGAGCGGGGCGATGATTTCGGTGAACGCTGCGCTAACACTGTTCGCCATGTTTCTCCCACCGCAAACCAGTATCTGTGCATCCTCCTCAATCAATTGACGTAGTTCTTTACCATCTTCCGCGATCTTGTTCTGCACGTAGGAACGTTCGCCGACTCTGGAAAAAACAGCGTTTAGCTTTGTTAGTCGTTTATCAGCAAGATAGCTTTTCAGTTCTGGCTCATAGAGGAAATCTGACTGTGGACAACGACCACCCCAATAGAGATGTATGGGACGATGTGCTTTGTTGTGGCGAATAAAGCCGATCAGCGGGCCAATACCTGTACCGGCACCGATTAGCACTATCGGTGCTTTCCCCGAGGCGGGGCGAAAGCTCGGGTTGGGCTGAATGAAGGCCTCGATGGTGTCACCGGCAGATAGTGCATGGAGGAAACTCGAGCAAAGCCCGTTGGGATGATGGCGCACGCAAATCTCTAACATGTCATCCTTTGACGCAGAGGCCAGCGAATAGAATCGCGGTGCGCTGCTGCCTGATGCAAGAACTCCGACCAGGTCGCCGGCCTCGAAACGTGGTAAGCCGTTATGCCGATTAAAGTGGCTAAGGAGGCCTTCCCTGTTTGATTGAGGGGCGTTGAAACGCATCACGGAAGTCGGAGCCTCTACCTCTACACCATAATCTACCCGTTCGATAAGTGCCAAAGTAGTTGTGGCTGGGTGAGTTGGGGTATGGGTCAGTGTTAACTCGGTATTGATCACCGAGCTGACAGCCTCCCCCCAACGGGAAAACTCCTGCGGCGACTGGCGGTTGATTGTATCGAGCGGCAGTAATTGCGGCCAACCTCTGGCGCTCAGTGCGGCCTCAACGTCTTTTGCGAACCGGCAGAACTCAGGAAATTGTCGATCTCCGAAACCCAGAACGGCAACGGGGAGCTTGGGCAGCTTCTCAAGGTTAGCCAGGAACCGGCTGGCCGAGGCTGGTGCATCGCCATCGCCATATGTGGAGGTCAGAATAAACAAGTGTTTCGCCTCTGGGTAATGAGTTGCGAAGCTGTTCATTGATGTGGTGTTTACACGATATCCGGCTGAGGTAAGTGCCTCATGAAGCGTTTTGGCAAACCCCCATGTGCTATTGCTCTCACTGCCAACCATTATCACCGTATCAGCGAGGCGGGGGGCGCTATTATTGTTGATAGTGATGGCTGACTGCTTTCGTCGCCACCAAATCTGGATGCCACTCCATGCTATCAGTGGCACACTGAGTGAGCTCAGGCCTAGGAGTAACCCGAGCCACCATAGTCCTTCGCCAGTGTGCAGCATGTAGATGAGTTCATAGAGTTTCTGACTGCTACTGTAAGGTTGGTAGGATAGTAATTGACCTGTTGACTGATCAATAAAACCGCTGCCTTGATCGGTTGTGATTGAATAAAAAGCGCTCGGGTCTCCTGGGTACGGATAAATCAGCTCTCTAAGCTCAGTAATAGGGATCGCTTGTAACGCTGACAGTGTCTCAATTGATGCAGGTTTACCTCCATTTGTATTTTCCGGAAAAGCGGGTTCAGCGGATTGATATTCAGGGATGAAACCAAATGTCACGGCGGACATGTAGAGGCCGGTGGAGGCGGATAAAATCAGCCCAAGCAGGACCCAACGGCCCACTTGAGAGTGCAAGCGCTGTTGAGTGGGGCCTTGAATCGGTCGAAAAATTTGTCGCCAGCCGCCCAGTCGATTGGCCAGCATGAAGGCGCCTGAAATCGTGAGTACGAGCATGAGAAAAGCGGCAATGCCTGCCCCGGCCCGGCCGGGCGTATCAAGGAAGTATGACCGATGCAGGTTTTTTACCCAGACGCTAAATTGTGAGGTTGAATAAGCCCCAATGGTTGTACCCGCTATTGGATTGAACAGATCCGCTCCCGTCTGATCGCCGTCAGTAAAGTAGACGATAATGCTTCCTGAGGGGTTTCGTTGTATTTGCTCTGCGCCAGGGTAGCGAGACGCTATTTTTCCAGTTAGCTCGGCAACACTTATGGATGATGTGCCTGCTACCTTGGCTTGCGAGCGTTCCAGAAACGGATTGATCGATAGAACTGCACCTGTAATGGATAGAAGCACCACCAGCAACGTGGACGTCAGACCAAACAAAGAATGAAATTTACGCAGCATGGGGGCCCCGATCCGTGGTTTAAAATGAATAAGTGAAGGCTTTGACGTAACCACGACCAGAGGTAGGTGTATCGATACCTTCGCTGGTGAATGGCACAACTACATCATTGCGATTGTCTCGCATGTCTTCGACTGCTGAATCTACTCTGAGCTGAAACCCTGAATCGATGTAAGTATCAGCCAGATCAAGGGTTACCTTTAATGTTTTACCGCTGGTAACACTCGCGCCACTCAGTCCATCATATTCACTTGTTTTCAGGCCGCTGCCTCGCGCCCAACCACTTAAGTGTTTGTAATATTTAGATTTCTGTCCAGCGACCCATAATGTTTTCTGGTACTGTCCTTCTGCGTTGGTTAAATATAGCGCCAGATAGGCACCATCACCGCCATAGCTTTTCAGCTCAGTCGTAAAGGTGACTTCACGCGCATTGGTTTGAGCTGATAGCAGCGTTGAAGAAAGCAGGCAGAGTATCATTGCAAAATGTTTCATCGTCTTAACTCCAGGATATTTATTCGATAGTGACTTTGGGTTTGTTTTTGGCTGTATCACTTGCGGAGTTTATGTAAGTGTCAGATTTTTCTTGACTGCTTTGGTTGCCCAAATCCAGATAGTCAGATGCATCACCTGAATCATCAAATTCAACAGCAAGCTCAATGATTTTTAGGGAAGCCGGCGAAAATTTAGCTTCTATCCGGTTTCCTTTACGATCAAATCCCTTCAGTTCATAACAGCCATCGTCCACTTTGATCCGTTTTACTTCCCAGCCATTCTCCGTCATCTTTTGATGAAGACGTTCTTTGGGTTGCCAGTCTGCCACCGAGTCATTGCAATCATCGTCTGCTAAAACCGTACCGCTCATTAAGCATGAGGTTATAAGGGCAGTAGTGAGTGTCTTGTTCATGATGTCTCTCCTCTTCATTTGATGACTCATTCTAAACGTGTTTGCTGACAGTAAGCTGAAAGCAACGTTGTTTTATGCTGATCGCACTTTTGCATGGAGTTTCAGGGGTTGATCTGCCGGGATCTTTCAGAATATTGTCAGGAAGTTGGGTTATGATCTGTCTTACTCATAAGATCTGAAGGTGTTAGATGCGTATATTGTTGGTAGAGGATGCCGAAGGTTTAGGCGAGGTGATACAGGATCAAATCGCAGATGAAGGTCATGCGGTTGACTGGGTCAAAACTATTTCCCATGCAGAAACCAGCCTTCAGACAATCCGCTATGATTTAATTCTTCTGGATCTGATGCTGCCAGACGGTAGCGGGCTTGATCTGTTGAAAAAAGTACGCAAATCGGGCGAGATAGCTCCGGTGATTATTTTAACGGCCAGAGATCAGCTTTCTGATCGGATACAAGGTTTAAATGCCGGTGCCGATGATTACCTTGTAAAACCCTTTGAACTATCTGAACTGTCCGCCCGCATAGCGGCAGTTTCCAGACGCTATGCGGGGAACCCAAATCCCATACTTCAGATCGGCACATTGGAAGTGGATCTGACCAGACATTGTATTTCTCGTGATGGTCTTTCGATCAATTTAACGGCACGGGAATGGGCTTTGTTAGAAGCCTTCATTCAAAGACCAAATACCGTGCTGTCAAAAGCACAACTGGAAGATCATCTTTATGCTTTTGGGGCAGAAATTGAAAGTAATACCATTGAGGTGTATATCAGTCGTCTGCGTAAAAAATTGGATAAAGATCAGTTAGAAACCGTTCGCGGCTTGGGATATCGCATGAGACTTTCAGGACCTGACAATAAATGAAGGCACCGCAAAGTCTTCAGAAAACGCTTGGCGTTGGTTTAACTGCTGGTGTGACGTTACTGTGGATGCTGGCGCTTTTAGGTGCCTTATATGTCTCACAAAATAAGCTGAATGAGCTTTTTGACAGCACCCTGGCCGAAACCGCTCACCGCATAATGCCGTTAGCGGTTGTTGAAATAATTAACCGAGAAAACCTCGATCAACCGCAGCAGATAATGTCCTTCGAAGCCCACGATAAGCAATTTATCTATCTTGTTCGTGATGCGCTTGGACGGATTTTATTGCAATCGCATAACGCTGATCCGAGCATTTTTAATCAAACATTAGTGAAAGGGTTTAGCTCATCGAAGACCCATCGGTTTTATAGAACATCTGCCATACAAAATACATTGCATATAGAAGTTGCTCAGCCGCTGATTGACAGGAGAGAAGCAATAACCCAGATGGCAATAACTTTATTATGGCCGTTGATATTGATTATTCCTCTGTGTTTTATCGGTAGTTTGGCATTCGTTCGCTACAGTTTCCGATATGTTATTGCTTATCGGGATGAAGTTGAGTCCCGCGGTAGTAGCGATCTCTCACCGGTCAAAATGGACGGCTTACCCACTGAAATTATTACTATCGCTGAGTCGGTCAATAATTTATTGGATCGCTTGCGCAGAGCACTGGACTCAGAGCGTTCGTTTACAGCGAACAGTGCTCATGAGTTACGTACACCGATTGCCACAGCATTGGCACAAATTCAGCGGTTACAACAAAAAGTTTCAGCCGGGCCAATTAAAGACAGTATGGTCAAAATTGAAACGACAATACGAGGTTTGTCAGGTTTGTCAGAGAAGTTGATGCAATTAGCCAAGGCCGAAGGGGGAGGATTGTTATCCACCGAACGACACGACCTGATTAGCCTGTTAAGCATGATCGTAGATGACACCCGGCGATCCAATCCCGGTAAAATAATTACGCTGGCGATACCTCAAAACGAAGCGTTTATGTCTGTTATAGACCCGGATGCTTTTGCTATTTTGATTAGGAATTTACTGGATAACGCCATCAAGCATGGGATCAGCAATCAACCGGTCGAGATCAGTTTTTCCTCCAAAGGCGTGTTGAGTATCGCTAATGCTGCCAGTGTTATCCCTGTTGAAACGCTCACACAGCTACGACAACGTTTTGTCAGGTCCAACCTCTCGGTTCAAGGTATGGGACTTGGGTTGGCCATTGCTGATGCAATAGTCACTGGTGTCGGTGCAACCATGACGTTTAGCTCCCCTGCAGCAGGACGAGTGGATGGATTTGAAGTGGAAGTAGACTTTTCGATGATTCTGAAGTGAATTTAACCTCGATCTGACAGAGTATTCCCTTAGCGGTTCGGTTAGGGAGCGTCAATGATCGTCGCATCAATCAGCGTTCTTTGCTTTTTTTCAATTCAGAGCGTTATTCCCAAGTTGCCTGAAGTATATTTCCGTTAGATGGTCAGGCCATTCCCTGTGATCAGCCATTTGTGCTGAGTTGAGTCCGGGGAGGTTGCCAGTTTGGCGCATACTGACCGGAACTGCGCTGAAATAGTGCGCTTCGATCCTATTTCGAGAGCGTTAGGGGATAACCAGCGCGCCTGTCGGGTGATTTTTTGTTGGGCATAGAACATGCAGGGCTTGCTGATATATGAAAACAGGGGCAGCCCAATATGAATGTTCAATCCAACGCTCTTCAACTTAACCCTCGAAATGAGTCTACCGTGCTGGGTTCGGTGACCTTTGGTCTGGAGGAGTTTATTGATCAGCAGGGAGGCCAGAGTAAAACAGTGCTTTCACGGGCGGGCTTGCAGCCCGGGATGTATAAAAAACCCAATGAGCCTATTCCATTGCAGAGTTTCTGTAACTCGATGCACGAGGCCGCCTGCAGTACCGGTAATGAACATTTTGGTCTGAACTTCGGTGCCCGGTTCCAGCCAGAAGGCCTGGGGGTGTTCGGCTATCATGCGATTACCGCGCCCTCTCTCCGGGATGCACTTGAGGGGATGCTGAGCTCGTTTAATGTGTTTCAGAAAAACAGCCTGCTGCGGCTGACACAGCATCAGGGTATCTGCTCGCTTGAGTATCGCCTGTTAGATGGTGATATTAAGGATCGGCGTCAGGATGCTGAGGTCACGATCGGCATGCTGAATAACGTTTTACGCCGTGCACTGGGGCCTCACTGGACGCCACTGAAAGTGCATTTTCAGCATCCGGCATTGGTTGATGCTCTGCGGCATCGCGATGCATACCAGTGTGATGTCAGCTTTCAGCGGGAGAGTAACTTTATCTTTTTCCGTGCGGGTTGCCTCGACTCGCCGATGCCCGATGCGGACCCGATTCTGCATGGCATTACGCTGGATGCTATTGCTCAGCTATCGGGCAGCGTGGCGCAACGGCTGTCTGTGGCACAACGGGTGCGCGGTGAGGTGGTTGATCTGCTGCCTTCTGGTGAGCTGTCTCTGGAACAGGTGGCAGAACGTCTGTTGCAGTCGCCCCGCACACTGCAGCGGGCATTGTCAGCGGAAAATCAGTCGTTTAAGACGATTGTGGAGGTAACCCGGCAGGAACTGGCCGATTACTATCTGTCTTATGATCAGCTCAGCTTGTCGGAAGTCGCCTTCCGGCTGGGCTATTCGGAGCTCAGCGCATTTACCCGTGCATTTCTGCGCTGGAAGAGTGTTTCCCCCAGTCAGTGGCGCCAGGCGGTTAAGCGTTAACCTGTTTGGGCCATGAGCTAAGCGATCTTACCGGTGGCCCTAGGCCATAGTAAGTTGGCGCCAAATGTCAAAACTCTGATTTCTGCGGTCAAGGGAAAACAGCTCTGCTTCTGCGACACTCATCTCATCAAATATAGACAGAGGACGAGATGAGATGTCTGATTCAACTAAAACACCCACAACCGTGTGGCAATGCCCGGACGAGGATGCACTCCAGTCAGCTGAGACCTTTCTTGCCGATAACGGTGTCGAGTATCTGTTAGCGCAGTTCGTTGATCTGCATGGCTGCAGCAAAAGTAAAGCGGTGCCCGTAAGCTGTTTGAACATGCTCTGTCATGAGGGTGCCGGTTTTGCCGGCGGTGCGGTTCTGGGGTTTTATATGAGCCCGCAGGACCCGGAATATATCCTCATCGCGGACCTCTCAAGCCTTAAGCTGATGCGCTGGATGCCGGGCTTTGCGTCCATCAGAGGCTTTGGTTATGTCGGGGGGCAGCGATACGGCCTGGACTCGCGCAATGTGCTGGCGAAGCAAACCGCACGTCTGGCGGCGCAGGGGCAGCGATTGATGACCGGGCTGGAGCCGGAGTTTTACCTGCTCAGTCGTGATGAGGCGGGCACTATCGTACCGTTTGATCGCACCGATACCCTGGAGACGCCCACCTATGATTACAAAGGGATCACCCGTAATGCCACCTATCTGAGAGAGTTGCATAAAACACTGGAGTCCACCGGTCTGGAGGTGTACCAGATCGATCATGAAGACGCTAATGGCCAGTTTGAACTGAACTATAAATATGACGAAGCGCTGGTCTCCGCTGATAATCTGCAGTTTTTTAAAATGGCGGCCTGTGAAATCGCCAACGAGATGGGCGCAATCTGTAGCTTTATGCCGAAGTTGAGCGCCACGACAACGGGAAACGGCACCCATATCCACTGTTCGCTGGTGGATGAGGCGGGCAACAATCTGTTTCTGGATGAGTCTGACCACAGCGGCATGGGGTTATCAAAGACCGCTTACCATTTTATTGCCGGTATTCTTGAGCATGCAGCGGCATTGACCGCTATTCTCTGCCCAACAGTAAATTCCTACAAGCGGCTGGTCACCGGTACCCCCGACCGTCCCAGCTGGGCGCCGGTGTATGTTGCCTATGGGGATAACAACCGTTCAGCGATGGTGCGTATTCCCTATGGGCGTATCGAAGTACGTATCGGTGATGGCGCGATGAATACCTATCTTGCCACCGCCGCAATCATCGCTGCAGGCCTTGATGGTATCGAGCGGGAGCTGTCGCCGCCGCCGGCACAGAGTCTCAACTTCTACGATCTCACTGCGGTGCAACTGGGAGAACTGGGCGTTAGCCGACTACCGGCAACTCTCGGAGATGCCCTGACGGCGCTGGAACAGGATGTGTTACTTGCTGAGGCGCTGGGCAGCCAACTGATCAACAACTATATCATCCTTAAACGCCAGGAGTGGAACGCCTACCAGGCGACGGTATCCGCCTGGGAGATCGACCGTTATCTGACTTTTTATTAACAGGGGTTTCATCATGATTCAGCTTACACAACAGCAGATTGAGCAGTTCCGTAAAGATGGTTTTCTGATCGTCGACAAAATTATTGAGCCTGAAGCGGCGGCAGATATTCTTGAACGTTTTCCGCTGATCTTTGAACAGGGTCTCTATGAGACCGGTATCCGTCCGGATGAGGTGAATCTGCCGGAGGGGAGTCCCCCCTTTACCAGGCAGATCTGTAATGCCTGGAAATCGGATCTGACCATTGCCCGACAGGTATTGTCTGAACAGATGGGACGCGTGTGTGCACAACTGGGAGGCTGGAGCGGCACCCGTCTGATGATCGATAACCTGCTGTGGAAACCGGTTAATGGTCGGTCTATCGGCTTTCACCAGGACAGTATGTATTCGACCTGGATCGATAAGCCGGAGCTGGTCAGTTGTTGGCTGGCGCTGGACCAGACGACAGCGGAAGGGGGGACGCTGGTTTATATCCGCGGTTCCCACAAATGGGGTGAAGCAAAGCCCATTATGCAGTTTCACGGCCCTGAAGATGACCTGAAAGAGGTGCGTGAATGGGCGGCAGCGAATGATCTCGAGTTAGAGCTGGTACCGATTGAAGTCCCTCCCGGCGGTGGTGCTTTCCATGATGGCTGGTTATGGCATGGGTCGCGTATCAATAATGCAGATGTGCCGCGCCGGGCGTTGGCGATGCATTACTTTCAGGCTGATATTGAGTTTAACCCGGCTAATTTGAAGGTGGGGAATGGCCCGATCTACGGCCGTTATAAGAAGTTCGGCAGTAATGAGCTGGATGAAAGTTATTTCCCGATTACCTGGACCGACACCGGCTATCGCAGCCCTGGTCTGGATGAGTATCTCAACGAGGGCCACGAAAAATGAGAATTCTGGCCATTATGGCAGGCGGTATGAATGGTCCGGTTGAATCCGGTGTTATCGGCAAAGTGGTTGAGGCCCGGGGCCATCGCCTTGAGTGGTTTTACCGGCGGCATGGTGATGCTTTGCCGGAGGATATTGACGTCTATGCTGCTCTGATCGTATTTGGCGGCGAGGTCAGTGTGTATGACCCGTCACTGCACCCCTATTTTGATCAACTGTCTGCTTTGATTCGGCAGTTTGTCTCTGAGGACAAACCAGTTCTGGGTTCCTGTTTAGGGGCTCAGGCTATCGCTTACGCCTTTGGCGCGGAGGTGCGGCCGCAGGGCTTTCTTGAATATGGCTTTACCCAGTTGCAGCTGACCGATGCCGCAGCGGATGACCTGTTATTTCAGGGGTTGCAGAGTCAGCAACAGCTGTTCGAAATGCATTCCGATACCTTTGCCCTGCCAGACGGTGCAACGCTGCTAATGCAGGGGGATCAAGTGGTGAATCAGGCCTACCGGTTCGGCTCAAACATCTATGGTTTTCAGTGCCACTTCGAGGTTGACCCGCAGATCACCGCCACCTGGAATCAACGTGAACTGATCGGTAATCCGAACCGCGATCAGGCACTAGTCAGTCAGATGATTGATCAGGCGGACAATGACTTTGTTCTGTATCAGGATGCCCAGCAGCGCTTTGCAGAAACGGTTGTAACCCGCTGGCTGGCGCTGGCTGAGCCACGGGGATAGGGCGTTTAGCGAGGGTATCTTTGCGTTTACCAGCGTGGCCATTGCCGCTGAAATGCGCAACAGAGCTTTAGGCAACCCACGGAATCGAATATGATGGAGCCCTCGAGGCCGAAGTGATACTCCGGCCACACTCTTTTCAGACGGACAATGACTGCAAAACCATGACCGCAACTACTCCCCCTATTATCTTAGTCGATGGCTCTTCATACCTGTACCGGGCATTTTTCGCATCTCAACAGGCCGATATGCGCACCTCTGAAGGGGTCCCAACCGGGGCTGTACGGCTGGTTACCAGCATGTTACGCAGTCTGATTAAACAGTATCCGCAAAGTCCTGTGGCGGTGGTGTTTGACGCTAAAGGCAAAACCTTCCGTGATGATATTTATCCGGAATACAAGGCGCAGCGGCCATCGATGCCGGATGATCTGCGCACGCAGATTGAGCCGATTCATAATATTGTCCGGGCGATGGGCTTTCCGCTGGTCTCAGTTGAAGGGGTCGAGGCTGATGATGTCATCGGTACGCTGGCTCGTGAGGCCAGTGCCAAGGGGTTAGACACGGTTATCTCTACCGGCGATAAGGATATGGCGCAGCTGGTGGACAAACATGTCACTCTGATCAACACCATGAATGATGTCCATATGGATATCGACGGCGTGAATGAGAAGTTTGGTATACCGCCGGAACTGATTATCGACTATCTGGCGTTGATGGGGGATAAGGTTGATAACATTCCTGGTGTGCCCGGGGTGGGAGAGAAAACCGCTCTGGCGCTGTTACAGGGGATCGGCGGCATCAACGACCTGTATGACAATCTGGATAAAATTGCTGAGCTGGGGTTTCGTGGTTCGAAAACAATAGCGAAGAAGCTCGAAGAAAACCGGGAGTTCGCCGAGCTTTCCTACCTGCTGGCCACCATTAAAACCGATCTTGAACTGGAATGCGGCATAGAAGACATTCCTGTGCCGGTGGCCGATAACGAGCAACTGCTGGAGCTGTTTCAACAGTGTGAGTTCCGCAGCTGGATTAGTGAACTGGATGCGGCCGCCGCCGATGGTGCGAGAGTAATAGAGAACGAGTCGCAGCTGCCGGATGAGATTGTTTATGAAACGATTCTCACCCAGGATGAGTTTGATCGCTGGTTTAAGGTGTTAGAGGCCGCAGAGTTGTTTGCCTTTGATACCGAAACCGACAGTCTCAATTACATGGAAGCCAATCTGATCGGCCTGTCTTTCTCGGTAGAGCCGGGCAAGGCTGCTTATCTGCCCGTTGCCCACGACTATATGGGCGCGCCTGCCCAGCTGGATCGTAATGCCGTGCTGAAACAGCTGAAACCCTTGCTGGAGAGTGAATCCCACAAAAAAGTGGGACAGCATATTAAATACGATATGAACGTCCTGGCCCGTTATGACATTGAGCTGAAAGGGATCGCGTTCGATACCATGCTCGAATCCTATGCGCTGAACTCGACCGCTTCGCGACACAATATGGATGCCCTGGCAGATTTTTATCTGGGGGTTAAAACCGTTAAGTTTGAAGAGATTGCCGGTAAAGGTAAAAAGCAGCTGACGTTCAATCAGATCGAGATGGAGCAGGCGGCGCCCTATGCGGCTGAAGATGCCGATATCACCCTGCGTCTGCATCAGGTGCTGAGTAGCAAACTGGCGCAGGACCCGGCACTGGAAAGCGTATTCTCCGATATTGAGTTACCACTGATCCAGGTGCTTGCCCGTATGGAGCAGCACGGCGCGATGGTTGATGCGACTCAGCTGGCCATTCAGAGCCGGGAACACGGTGAGCGGCTGGTTGAGTTGGAAGCGAAAGCTCATGAGTTAGCGGGTGGCCCCTTCAACCTGAGTTCGCCTAAGCAACTGCAAGAGATTCTGTTTGATCAGCAGAAGTTACCAGTGATTAAGAAAACTCCGAAAGGCGCGCCCTCCACTGCAGAAGAGGTGTTGCAGGAGCTGGCACTGGATTATCCTCTACCGAAGATGATTATTGAGCACCGTAGCCTGAGTAAACTGAAGAGCACCTACACCGATAAGCTGCCACAGATGATCAATCCGGCCACCGGGCGGATACATACCTCGTATCATCAGGCGGTTACTGCAACCGGGCGGCTCTCTTCATCCGACCCTAACCTGCAGAACATCCCCATCCGCTCCACGGAGGGGCGGCGTATTCGTCAGGCGTTTGTCGCGCCGAAGGGGTATAAGCTGGTGGCCGCGGATTACTCTCAGATTGAGCTGCGCATTATGGCGCATCTGTCTCAGGACCAGGGGCTGCTGAAAGCCTTTGCTCAGGGGGAAGATGTTCATAAGGCAACTGCTGCTGAGGTGTTTGGTGTCGCGCTGGATAAGGTAACCTCTGACCAGCGTCGCAGTGCTAAAGCGATTAACTTTGGTTTGATCTATGGCATGTCCGCCTTTGGTCTGGCGAAACAACTGGGCATCGGCCGGAATGAAGCGCAAACCTATATTAATCACTATTTTGAAACCTATCCCGGGGTGCAGCGTTATATGGATGATATCCGTAGTCAGGCGGCGGAAAAAGGATATGTAGAAACCCTGTTTGGTCGTCGTCTCTATCTGCCGGAGATAAAAGCCAGTAATGGTATGCGTCGTCAGGCGGCAGAGCGAACTGCGATCAATGCGCCGATGCAGGGTACTGCTGCGGACATTATTAAAAAGGCGATGGTTAAAGTGGATAGCTGGTTGCAAGGTAGTGATAGTGGTGCCCGGATGATTATGCAGGTACACGATGAGCTGATTCTTGAAGTGCCGGATGCCCAGGTGGATGCGGTATCAGCGCAGTTGGTTGAGCTGATGCAGTCGGCTGCGGACCTGGATGTGCCATTGCTGGTGGAAGCGGGAACCGGTGATAACTGGGATCAGGCGCACTGATCGCCAGGGGATAAGTTGATTAGATGAATTCATTAGATGAACTTGCCGGGGGAGCTTGTCAAAGGAACTTATTCAGTCTCTTATGAGTCACAGTAGTATGGGAGTTGTATTGACTTACCCTGCCAAGGGCGGCTCTCATAGCTACTAAGCATACGGTAACAAGTATGCCTTGACGCTCTCGAAATCACACGGTTCCCCCATTATGATTCGAGAGCATTTTTTATCCGGGCAAATTTATTCGCTCGCCTGGGTTTCTTCATCATCTTCGAGTAACCAGCGATTAAGATGGTCACGCAGCTGGTCGACACCGGTTGTTTTCAGCGCAGAGAAGGTTTGCACTGTTAGCAACGGGTTATTTTTCACATCCAGATCCTGCTTCATCTTTAACAGAGCATTCTGTGCTGCGCCACGATTCAGCTTGTCGGCCTTGGTCAGCAGAACATGCAATGGCATACCTGCTTCACCGCACCATTGAATCATCATCTGATCAAACTCTTTCAGAGGATGGCGAATATCCACCATCAGCACGACCCCGCGAAGACACTCACGATTCTGCAAATAATCATCGAGGTGTTTCTGCCAGTGTTCTTTCATGGCGATAGGAACTTTGGCATACCCATACCCCGGCAGGTCAACGATGCGCACCCCTTCCACATTGGTATCGAAGAAGTTAATCAGCTGTGTCCGGCCCGGTGTTTTACTGGTGCGGGCCAGCTTTGCATTGGTTAGCGTATTGATCGCACTGGACTTACCAGCGTTGGAACGACCTGCAAACGCAACCTCCGCTCCGGTGTCCTCAGGACACTGGCTAAGCTTGCTTGCACTGGTGTTAAAGCGTGTCAGATGGTACTGAATTTGGGGTAAAGACATATACTTTTTGCCTATCAGCCTGTGAATACAGACATTTATCGTTCCAGTTTGTATGGATATTAGGTTATAATTCCGCCGGAATTCTACCTGTGGCTGCAATATTACACCAGCCCGGGTGTTGGTTAGGTCGCCCTGTTTCAATCTGATTAGCTTCAAATTGTTACAGAAACCATTAGCAATCTATAGCAAGAGTCTGGGTTAGTCGATGAATAAACTACTGATCGCCATACTGGCAAGCGTGAGTATCATAAGTGTTGCACATGCGGCGGGAGATGCTGCAGCAGGACAGGGTAAAACCGCAATCTGCGGTGCATGTCACGGAGCTGATGGCAACAGTGCTGTCGGAAACTTCCCTAAACTGGCTGGGCAGAATGAGAGCTACCTGCTGAAACAGTTGCAGGATATTAAAGCAGGCAATCGTACCGTCGTCGAAATGACCGGTCTTCTGACAAACCTGAATGATCAGGATCTGGCGGATATCTCTGCGTATTACTCTTCTAAAACCATTCAGGTTGGCGCGGCTAAAGCGGATCTGGTTGCCGCCGGTGAAAAGATCTACCGTGCTGGCGTTGCAGCTAAAGGTGTTGCTGCCTGTACCGCTTGTCACGGTGCACAAGGTAAAGGAATTGAGACTGCAGGTTACCCTGCCGTTGGTGGTCAGCATGCCCAGTACGTTGAGACTCAGTTGAAAAACTTCCGTGTAGGTGCCCGTGCAAATGATCCTCAGGCGATGATGAGCACTGTGGCTGCGAAACTGAGTGATAAAGAAATTCAGGCAGTTGCCAGTTATATCCAGGGCCTGAATTAAAATTCAGCTCTGAGTCAGGAAAGGCAGCGTAAGCTGCCTTTTTTATTGGCAAAAATATTTGCGCCAGGGCTGAACTTGACGCATATTCACCGGTCATATGAGACTGATTTTTCTGAAAGGTTGGAGACATATATGTTTAGAATACTCGCTATTGGGCTATTAATGACCCTGACCGCAGTCACCGCGCAGGCAGAAGAATATAAAGCCGGCATTAACTATGATGTGATTGCTATGCCGGTTCCGACCGCTGACAAATCTAAAGTTGAAGTGGTTGAGGCGTTTGGCTATCTGTGTCCTCACTGCGCTAATTTTGAGCCGCTACTGCATAGCTGGACAGCAAGGTTGCCGGCGGATGTTGATTTTGTTCGTATTCCGGTGGTTTTTTCCCGTTCGTGGGAGCCATTGGCCCGGGCATATTACTCCTCTGATATTCTTAATGGTCTGGATAAAACTCACCAGGCTACCTTCGATGCGTTGCATAAAGAGCGCCGTCGGTTTAACAGTATGGATGATCTGGCGAACTACTATGCCGATCTCGGTGTTGATAAAGAGAAGTTCACTAAAATGACGCAGTCCTTCGCGGTGAATATGCGCATGAATCAGGGCGCATCGAAGGTGAAAGGTTATGGTATTCAGGGAGTGCCGACTCTGGTCGTAAACGGGAAGTATCTTGTAACTGCTGATAAGGCTGGCGGCCATGCAGGGATGCTTAAAGTTGCAGAATATCTGATAGAGAAAGAGAAAAATGCTCTATGAGCGTAAGTTATATCAAGAAAGCCGCTTTTAGCGGCTTTTTTATTGCATATTGAGTAATGAATTGCTGCACAGGGACTGGCTTGACGCACCTGAAGTGGCATAACATTAAGTATTGTCATTTTTAATTGGTCGGTCCACGGGTATAAGTAATGGAACAAGACGACTGGAAAGAACGCTATAAATCACTTTCTGAAGAAGTGGATGGATTACAGGCAACACTTGATGATCATCCTCTTCGGCACCTTGTCTTGCAGATGGCTGTCGCGTTGGATGGACAATCAGAACAGCTTGACCGATCGTTAAAAACGCTATGTGAGCAGATCAAAACCGATAAAGCCGGTAAGGCAGATACAATCAGTCTGCTTGAGAAGCAGCTTCGGGGACTGGATCTCGAACAGCAACAGCAGCGCAATCATTTGTTGCAGGGGCTGCAAAAGTGGATATATCAGCTGCGGCTTAATCTGACCACCGACCTTAGCAATCAGAGATTGAGTGCGATTGAGGAGGGTATGATGCCCTTCACCGGACAGCTTGCTGATATCGCTTCCCTCATCAACGACCTGGTTGCTCTGCAAGCGCATATTCTAACCGATGATTTTAATGGTGGGCGGCAACACGGCATTCTCGAAGAGCTGGGGCATGAAGATGAGGTGCTGTTAGAAAAGATAGCGTCTGAACTACTCAGTCTGATGTCAGGCCTGCACATCCCTCAGGGAGAGATGTCCCTGGCGCGGGAGTTAGTCAGCAGAATCGAACGGGGTCTATCGTTGAGTGGCCTGCCTGCAATCATTCAGGATCTGGTAGGTTTGGTAGCCCGACTCAGCTCTTACAATAGCGAGGACTTTGAAGACTATCTGCTCAATCTTACTGGCCAGCTGGCGGAAGTGCAGGCTTATGTTGAAGCAAGTCAGCAAGATGAATTACTGAATGAAGAGACGGCGCTGTTGAGTGATGGCATCCATCATGATGTTCAGGCGATACAGAAAGCGATGCAGGACTCAAGTGACCTGCAACAGCTGAAGAGCAATGTTTCATCTCAGTTAATGAATATTGTGAAGTCAGTGGATCTGTTTAAACAGAAAGAAGAAAGCCGTGAGAAGCGGTTGCATGAGCGTTATCTTCAGCTTCAGGATCGCCTTGAGCAGATGGAGGTGCAGACACAGCAGATGAAGGTCCATGTGGAAACGGAGCGACATAAAGCGCTCACCGACTCGCTGACATCGTTACCGAACCGAGCCGGGTATGATCAGCAGATTACCTCTGAGTTTGACCGCTGGAAACGCTATGGGCAGGCCTTTTCGATAGCCGTTGCTGATCTTGATCTCTTTAAACGGATCAATGACTCTTATGGGCATCAGGCGGGTGATAAGGTGTTACGTCTGGTGGCTACAATTCTTGGTCGACAATGTCGTTCTACTGATTTTGTTTCCCGCTATGGTGGAGAAGAGTTTGTTATTCTGATGCCAGGCACCACTGCGGAACAGGCGGTTACTGCGGTCGATAAAATTCGTCAAGCTGTTGAGAGTAGTCCCTTTAACTTTCATGGTCAGCCGGTGCAGATCACGCTCTCACTGGGGGTTGCTCAGGTGCAGCCGGACGATACAGTTGAAGTGCTGTTTGGCCGGGCAGATAAAGCCCTCTACGAAGCCAAGCGTCTGGGGCGAAATCGTATTGAGCTAGGTTAAGCTTTGCTACTCCGGTATGATGCAGCTCTTTACCTTGTGTGCCGAAGTGGGCAATATGCCTGCCTTACTTACTCCAGAACAACTGACCACGGAACCTAACAGCGGTGCGACGTTTACTCCGAATTTTTAAAATTGCACGGGTTTTTGCTCGATACCGGCTTGATACCCTTTTTGATCAGCTTAACCTGCATTGGTATGCTCGCCTGCTTATAAAGTTAATGTTCTGGCGTTATCTGATTCCGGTGGGTTCGAAGTCTCAGGGGCAACGGCTGCGCTTAGCGTTGGAAGAGCTTGGGCCGGTGTTTATTAAGTTTGGTCAGATGTTATCCACCCGTCGGGATCTATTATCCGAAGACCTGGCGTTAGAGCTTAAAAAGTTGCAGGACCAGGTACCGCCGTTTGAAAGTGCCTATTCGCAACAACTGATCGAACGGGCGTTGAATGCTCCGGTTGAAGAGATTTTTGCCGAGTTCAATGCCACCCCGATGGCCTCAGCCTCGGTCGCACAGGTGCATGAAGCGCTGCTGCACAGCGGTGAAGAGGTGGTGGTCAAGGTGATCCGCCCGGGCATCGAAAAGACTATCAGAAAAGATATGGCGGTGTTGTATACCATTGCTCAGTTGGTGCAGGCTCTGTGGGTTGAAGGCCGCAGACTGAAGCCGGTAGAGGTGGTTGCCGATTATGAAAACACCATTTTTGATGAACTGGATCTGCGGAAAGAGGCCGCTAACGGTTCACAGATCCGGCGTAACTTTGAAAACTCTCCCATTTTGTATGTACCAGATATCTATTGGGATCTGACGCGCCAGAATGTCTTAGTGATGGAGCGGATTCACGGTATTCCGGTGGCTGATATTGAGCAGCTTAAAGCCCAGAATACCGATATGAAAAAACTGGCGGAGCAGGGGGTCGAGATCTTCTTTACCCAGGTTTTTCGCGATAGCTTCTTTCATGCCGATATGCACCCGGGGAATATCTTCGTCTCCCGGGAAAATCCCTCGTCACCGCAATATATTGCCGTCGATTTTGGCATCGTGGGCTCTCTTTCCCCGGAAGATCAAAGCTATCTGGCGCGTAATTTTCTGGCCTTTTTTCAACGTAACTACCGCCAGGTTGCGCAGCTGCATATCGATTCCGGCTGGGTGCCGCCGGATACCAATGTACAGGCATTTGAAACGGCTATACGAAGTGTGTGCGAACCCATCTTTGAAAAACCACTGAAAGATATCTCTTTCGGCATGGTGTTGATGGGATTATTTCAAACCGCCCGGCGTTTCAATATGGAGGTTCAGCCTCAGTTAGTCTTATTGCAGAAAACTCTTCTGAATATTGAGGGGTTGGGACGTCAACTCTATCCAGAGCTGGATTTGTGGGAAACCGGACAGCCTTTTCTTGAACGTTGGATGAAAGAGCGCATGGGACCGAAAGCGGTCTATCGTTCGATGAAACAACAAGCTCCGGACTGGCTGGATAAAATGCCTCATCTGCCACAGATGGCATATGACGCCCTCAATCAGCTTAAAAATCTGGATGATAGCCGGCGACGGGATATGCTGGCACTGAGTATCGCCCGCCAGGAGCTGCAGCAGCAGCGTAATCAAAAAGGCCACTGGCTGGGCCTGGTGTGTCTTATCGCTGCGTTAGGCTTTGCGGTGAATGATCCGATGTTCGTGGCCCGCGAGCTGCCAGTAATAAGCTGGTTATTGGGTGGTGCTGCTGCGGTACTGCTGTTACGTCACTGAATTGCAACAATAAGCTATTACTCTTGCCGCCTCCCTTTTTTCGGGGATAGCCAGGGGATAGTAGTGAGGCATGGGATCAGGTATTCTTGCCTGCTTAGATTTTGAAGAATATTAATATGACAGAGTTGTGGTTAGACCAGGTTCGATGGAATAGTGATGGACTGGTGCCGGCAATTGCCCAGGATCATCTGTCCGGCAAAGTGTTAATGGTTGCGTGGATGAACCGCGAGGCGCTTGCACTGACCGTGCAGGAAAACCGGGCTATATACTGGTCGCGTTCACGACAGAAGTTGTGGCGTAAAGGGGAAGAATCCGGGCACGTGCAGCAACTGCACGATATTCGCCTGGATTGTGATGATGACGTCATCCTGCTGAGTGTAGAGCAGTTAGGCGGTATCGCCTGTCATACGGGGCGACAGCACTGCTTTTTTAAGACCCTCAGAGACGGGGAATGGGTTGCTGTTGAACCTGTTCTGAAAGATCCGCATACGATTTATGATAAGTAAGGCCTTATATGAGTGATGTACTGACACAGTTGGGTGATATTCTGGAGCAGCGCAAAGAGGCAACTGCTGAAAAATCCTATGTTGCCAGCCTGCATGCTAAAGGGCTTAACAAAATTCTGGAAAAGGTCGGCGAAGAGGCGACTGAAACGATACTAGCCGCCAAAGATGCTGAAATGAGTGGCGACTGCAGTGATGTTATATATGAAACTGCGGATCTCTGGTTTCATACGCTGGTCGCTTTGTCTCACCTCGGGGTTCGCCCAGAAGCGGTGGTTGATGAGCTTGCCCGACGCTTTGATATGTCAGGCCTCGAAGAGAAAGCATCCCGGCCTGAGCAAAAATAGATCAGATCGTGATAGCTGTATTAACCTGGTTCGCGATGATTGATAAAGCGGGCAGTCTGGAACAAGATAACTTATTTCATTTAACCGGCGGAGATGCTTCGCCCAAGTAGCAAAGCGGAGAACAATAATATGTTAGGTGGTATTAGTCTGTGGCAGTTAGCTATTCTTTTAGTCATCGTTGTACTGTTGTTTGGTACTAAGAAGCTGCGCAACATTGGTGGCGATCTGGGCGGCGCGGTTAAAGGCTTCAAAAAGGCGATGAATGAAGAGCCTAAAGAGGAAGACAAGAAGATCGAGGCGGATGCCGACTTTTCTGACACTGGTAGCGCTGAAGCAAAAGAGCAGACCAAAGAAGAGCCAAAAACGGATAAGTAACCGACAGGTAGCTGTAGATGTTTGATATCGGTTTTGCTGAGCTGCTGATCATTGCGGTTGTCGGGTTAGTTGTGCTGGGGCCTGAAAAGCTTCCAGTTGCTGTCCGCACGGTTGGCCTGTGGGTGAGTAAAGCAAAGCGAACCCTCGGCAGTATTCAATCAGAGATTAGCGAAGAGTTGCGTCTGGATGAGATGAAGCGTCAGATCGTGATGAAGCAGGAAGAGCTTGATCGGGAGCTTGATGAGATGCGTAGGCCATCATCTGAAGCCGAAGGTGGTCGTGCGTCAGTCGTTAAAGAAACGTCTGAGCTTAAAGGGCCTGTTGATCAGACGGAAAATGAGCCAAATACTCTAGTGCAGCCCGAACAGGAAAATACCAAGGCCGATGATAGACCCTAACCAGCCCCATTCAGAGGAAGATCAGGAGCAGCCCATTGTCTCCCATCTGGTAGAATTGCGTAGCCGTCTCATGCGGGCGCTGCTGGCAATTCTTGTTCTATTCCTTTGCCTGTTTTATTTTGCCAATAACCTCTACGAAATTGTTTCTGCGCCTTTGACTGCGTTGCTGCCAGCAGGCACTAGCATGATCGCTACAGATGTTACATCGCCATTTTTTGCGCCCTTTAAACTGACTTTGGTGCTGTCAATCTTTCTGGCGATGCCGCTTATCCTGCATCAGGTATGGGGCTTTATCTCTCCTGGCTTATACAAGCATGAGAAACGACTGGCGGTGCCGCTATTAGCGTCCAGTATTGTGTTGTTCTACTCGGGAATCGCCTTTGCTTATTTTGTGGTGTTTCCTCTGATCTTTGGTTTCTTCACCAGTGTCGGGCCGGAAAATGTTGCGGTAATGACCGATATCAGCAGTTATCTCAATTTCGTGCTGAAGATCTTCTTTGCATTTGGTGTTGTTTTTGAAATTCCCATAGCGACTTTGCTGCTGGTATGGAGTGGCATAACCGATGTTAAAAGTCTCAGAGAGAAGCGGGCATACGTCATTGTTGGCTGCTTCGTGCTGGGCATGTTGCTGACACCACCTGATGTAATCTCTCAAACCTTGCTGGCTGTACCGATGTGGTTACTCTTCGAGTTGGGCATTGTTCTCGCTGTCATCGTTAAGCGGAAAGCGCCAGTGGAGGAAGAAGAGGCGGAGTAGATTTAGGAGCTAGACGCGACTTCGTCGCTTGCTAGTGGCGAGAACGGAAACTGCGTTTCCTGCTAGAAAAAGCCAAGGAAAAACATTAAACCGCCGCGAGGCGGTTTTTATGTTTCAGGTTTAAGGGATTTTATTCTACGGATTCGCTTACAACGTGAGCTTTCACAACACCCATAAAGAAGGCTCTGCTAGCGACTAGCAAGTCGCGAAGCGACGTCTAACAGCGGCGCAGCCGCGTTCTAACGACTCGCCGTTAAAAACTTCGATGTTTTTTACAAATTCTTAACTTTTTCGTGCTCCCCCTGTTGACTCCTCTGCCCCAGAATGTAGAATGCGCTCCTCGCTTGAGACAGCCACCGGAAACGGTCACTGAAACAAGCCGAGCTGTTAAGTTTAACGCCTTGATAACACAGAGTTAAATCTGTTAATCGGGTCGGAATAACGAAACAGGAAGCCGATCAGGCGGTTTGAAAATTTGCTAAAAATTCTCAAACAAAATGGTTGACTTCATCAGGGTGTTGAGTAGAATACGCACCTCGCTTGAGACGACTCACTGGAAACGGTTGAGCGTTGATAGCAACGCTCTTTAACAGATAGATCAGATAATTCGTGTGGGCGCTTGTTGAGATGAAGCACAAAAGCTTTATCAAAGTAAGCGACACAGAAGTGAATTCATGAAAATGTTTTTATGCAAGTTGTTTAATGCTTTGAGCTAGATTTATATATGTCTTTTTCCGACATATTTGATTAAAACTGAAGAGTTTGATCATGGCTCAGATTGAACGCTGGCGGCAGGCTTAACACATGCAAGTCGAGCGGTAGAGAGAAGCTTGCTTCTCTTGAGAGCGGCGGACGGGTGAGTAACGCGTAGAAATCTGCCTGGTAGTGGGGGATAGCCCAGAGAAATTTGGATTAATACCGCATACGCCCTACGGGGGAAAGCAGGGGACCTTCGGGCCTTGCGCTATCAGATGAGTCTGCGTCGGATTAGCTTGTTGGTGAGGTAATGGCTCACCAAGGCGACGATCCGTAGCTGGTCTGAGAGGATGATCAGCCAC
>NZ_CAKZLP010000055.1 GCF_937127095.1 uncultured Amphritea sp. | reverse complement strand
CGGCTCCAGCGTTGCGGTTTTGATCTCTATGGTCATTTGCTTGATCCCTTCTGTTCGGGTTATTTATTTTTATTTATCAGCGCAGCGGTTAGCTCTGTCAGCTATGGTTTTTTGCCATCAGGGTCTCCTCGCCGTAGCGCCATTTTTCCATCTCGATATCCACTGCCTGCTGCTGTTCAACAGTCATGAAAACGACTTCATTGATCTCACAGAAACGCTTAAATGCCTTCTCAGGCATAATCAGTTCAACAAACAGCGTCGGGTCACCAATGGCAAAATCAAACTCAACAAACCGTGAATTAACGGAGCTGCGCACCCGCACATATTTGGTCAGCTGATCGAACCCGGGACGATGCTCAGAGCCTTCACGGGTATGAAGTTGCAGATCGGGCATAGGGCCTCCTGTGACGTTAAGTTTTAATCACAGGTGATAGAGCAACGTCTGTGCCAGCGAAAAGAACACCCTGACAGAAAGACAATGACAAGATTTAATACACTGATTTAAAAAGGATAAATAAATTTTAAGATCATTCATCGCTACTGGTTTATATCATTGACCCTCTCGGCTGAAAACTGATCAAATGATTAAAACTTCATGAAAAAATCAACTTGTACCTCTGCCACCCATTTTCCTGCGGTGGGTGATTCCCTGCCAGGCAAAGCAGTGAGCGATACAAATTGGGTGTTGTTTTTGTGCAACAAATAGAGTCACAATGAAAAGGGTTATAACCCTGAGCACAAAGAAAATAACAATAACTAAGCTGTACAAAGTGATGACTGAACTACACCCCATACTCCCGGATCCACAGGATCTGCTGCAACAGATACGTTTCGAAAACGACGAAGGAAAGATCTGGCTTGATGAGCAACGTATGTTGCTGATCCACTCGTCGGTGATGGGCCTGCTGCGACAGGAACTGATTCAGACGATGGGTTTGGAGCGGGCCAAAGGCTTTCTGATGCGCTTTGGTTACCATAGCGGCTGGCGCGATGCAGAACTGGCCAAAAAAGTCCGGCCGGAGATGACGCCCGAAGAAGCGTTTATGGTCGGGCCACAACTGCACGCGATCAAAGGTATGGTCAAAGTAACCCCTGTTTCACTGAATTTCGACGTTGAAAGCGGCTATTTCCATGCAGCTTTTGACTGGTTTAACTCACATGAAGTAGAAGCGCATCTGGCCAATTATGGCAAATCAGACGTACCCATCTGCTGGACACTGATCGGTTACGCCAGCGGATTTTCCACCTTCTACATGAACCGTCAAATCATTTTCCGGGAAACCCAGTGCGCGGGAACCGGCGCTGATCATTGCCATATTGAAGGCCGTCTGGCAGAAGACTGGGACGATGCTGACGAGACTGAAAAATATCTGCTGCCAGATCCCATGATTGAACAACTACTGGCGCTGCAAAACGAAGTCAGTTCGCTGAAAGATCAGTTTCGCAGCACTGAGGTGGAAGAAGATCTGCTGTTTAACAGCGTGGGCCACTCGGCGGCGTTCAGGAATGTCTGTAACCTGATTAAAAAAGCCTCTAAAAGCAAAGTCAGCGTACTGTTACAGGGAGAAACCGGTGTCGGCAAAGAGATCGTGGCGCGGGGCCTGCACAGCTCCAGCGACCGGGCAGACAAACCCTTTGTTGCGGTAAACTGCGCCTGTATCCCGCCAGACCTTATTGAAGCTGAGTTATTCGGAGTGGAAAAAGGCGCCTATACCGGCGCCACTCAATCCCGCGAAGGCAAGTTTGAACGAGCGCATAACGGCACTATCTTCCTTGATGAGGTGATTGAGCTGACACCCCGGGCACAGGCGTCGCTGCTGAGAGTCCTGCAAGAGTCTGAATTTGAACGGGTAGGTGATATCAAAACCCGTCGAATTGATGTGCGGGTGGTGGCTGCGACTAACGAAAACCTCGAAAACGCAGTGCAGGAGGGGCGTTTCAGAGCAGATCTGTTTTACCGCTTAAATGTGTACCCAGTGCATATCCCTCCACTGCGGGATCGCACCGAAGATATCCCCCTGCTGACAGAGCATTTTCTGAAAAAATATTGCGCACTGTATAACAAGAAAACGGCCGGAGTGTCTGATAAAGCGATGCAGGCACTGACGCAATATAAATGGCCGGGAAATATTCGTGAGCTGGAAAATATGATCGAACGGGGGGCTATTCTCACTGAAAATAACAACACCATCGGTTTAGCCAGTTTCTTTCCCTCGCTATCTGAACCCTCTCATCCCCTGAATATTATTAATGGCAGAGGCTTACTGTGCGAAGAGACGCGGGCGCAACAACCCGCTGACGACACAGAAGCGGTTAGTCGTCTGCTGGTCGACAACTTCAATCTGGAGCAACTGGAGCAGCAACTGATTGAAGAAGCGATGTCACAGACGAATGGTAATGTTTCTAAAGCGGCCAGAAAGCTAGGACTGACACGCCCCGCACTGGCCTATCGACTGAAAAAGATGGACGATAGCTAACGTCATAAAGCTGCTTTAGAATGGCGGCCTTTAATAACCACCATGCCGGGCTGACATGAATCTGATTCTGCTTTTCCAAACTGATTTTATCGCAACCGATACCGTTGTTATCAGCGACCGGCGTTTTCACCATATCAAACAGTTTCATCAGCCGGTTGAAGGCCAGCAACTCAAGGTTGGCCTGCTGGATGGCGATATCGGTCTGGGGACTGTCATTACCCTGGCAGAGCAATCGGTCACGCTGCAGATAAAACTGGATAAACAACCGCCCCCACCTCTGCCTATCACGCTGATTCTGGCCCTGCCGCGCCCGAAAATGCTCAAGCGTACTCTGCAGACCGTCACCAGCATGGGGGTTAAGCAGATCTATCTTATCAACTCATACAAAGTTGATAAGAGTTACTGGTCAAGCCCGGTGCTGCATGAACAATATTTAACAGAACAGCTATTACTGGGTCTTGAGCAAGCCGGTGATACCCTGCTGCCAGAAATTCATCTGCGCAAACGTTTTAAGCCCTTTGTCGAAGATGAACTGCCGGAAATTGCACAACATACCCGGGCGCTGGTTGCCCATCCTTACAATGCCGAAATCTGCCCCGCTGCAGAAAACATCGCTACCACGCTGGCTATTGGCCCTGAAGGAGGGTTTATCCCTTATGAAGTGAATAAGCTGCAAAGCGCCGGGTTTACAGCGATCCATATCGGCCCCCGGATTCTCAGGGTAGAAAATGCCGTTCCGGTGCTGTTATCCCGACTTTTCCCTATCTGAGAACAGCCTGTCTGTAGCATCCCGAACAACTTAATTGAGAATCATACGCATTACGGTTGACTTTTATTTCGATATAAATAAGAATAGTTCGCATTAGCAATTAAGAACTTGTTACATGCAATAATCTGAATCAGGTAACCCTATTATGCGTAAAAATTTAACTACAAACTTAAAAACAAACTTTAAAAAACTGGCGATGCTGACTCTGCCGCTGACGCTAGCAGCCACTCACGTCTCCGCCGCGGATGAGGTGAATATCTACTCCTACCGCCAGCAGTTCCTGATTCAGCCGATGCTCGAAGCGTTCACCGCAGACACGGGCATCAAAACGAATGTCATTTTTGCTAAAAAAGGGCTAATTGAACGTCTGCAACATGAAGGCAAAAACTCTCCTGCAGATATTGTGCTGACATCCGATATCGGGCCACTCTACGATGTGGTCGAAAAGGGGTTGACCCAGCCGGTCGTTAGTGAAGTTCTGACGCAGAATATTCCTGCACACTACCGCGACCCGGCTAACCACTGGTTCGGCCTTACCAGCCGCACCCGACTGATCTACGCCTCTAAAGAACGGGTTGCAGAGGGTGAGATTAAAACCTATGAAGAGCTGGCAGACCCTAAATGGAAAGGTCGTATCTGTACCCGCAGCGGTAAACACACCTACAATCTGTCACTGATCGGTTCGATGATTGCGCATCATGGTGAAGCGGAGGCTGAGCAATGGTTAGAAGGATTAAAAGCGAACCTCGCACGTAAACCACAGGGCAACGACCGGGCACAGGTTAAAGCCGTTAAAGAGGGGGTCTGCGACATCGCTTTGGGTAACTCTTATTATTTTGGCAAGATGATCACCAATGAAGAGCAGCCAGAACAGAAAGAGTGGGCCAACGCTGTCAACCTGATCTTCCCCAATCAGGATGATCGTGGCGCACATATGAGTATCTCCGGAGCAGCACTGACCAAATATGCACCGAATAAAGAGAATGCGATTAAACTGATGGAATTTCTCAGTGAAGAGCAGGCCCAGTCGATGTATGCTGAGGCTAACTTTGAGTTTCCGGTACGTCCGGGAACCAAGCGCTCCCCACTGTTAGATCAGTATATGGGCGACTTTAAGCAGGACAGTATCAACCTGCAAAAAATTGCCGAACTGCGGGCACAGGCTGCGCGAATGGCTGATAAAGTGGGCTTCGATAACTGATCCGCCAACGATTAAGGCGCGTTATCGACAACCATCCACCCAAACGGTAGTCTTCGTACTACCGTTTTTTCGTTAACAGAAGAGAGTTATGCAGGGCATCAGGGAGCGTCAACAAATCACCGCAACAATCAAAAGGCCTGGCAGCTATCTGCTTGGCTGGTATAGCACCACCTGGGGTACCGCCCTGATGGTGGCGTTGCCCGTGCTGTCTGTTTTCTATCTGGCGCTGTTCCCCCGGGAAAATATCTGGACCCACCTGGCGGAAACCGTTCTTCCAGTTTACATCACCACCACCCTGGCGCTGATGCTCGGGGTCGGGGCACTCTCCATCGCTATCGGCGTCTGCGGCGCCTGGCTGGTGACTATGTGCCGTTTTCCTGGCCGGCGCCTGTTCGAATGGGCGCTGCTGCTGCCGTTTGCCGTACCTGCCTACGTGATCGCCTATGTGTACACCGACTTGCTGGAATACTCCGGCGCGTTACAGATCGCCCTGCGGGAGCTATTCGGCTGGCAAACCGCACAGGATTACTGGTTTCCCGATATTCGCACCCTCGGCGGTGCGATTCTGATGCTGGCCATGGTGCTCTATCCCTATATCTATCTACTGACCCGCGCCGCCTTTCTGGAGCAGTCCACCACCATCCATGACGCCAGTCGCACCTTAGGCTGCACGCCATGGCAAAGTTTCTACCGGGTTTCCCTGCCAATCGCCCGCCCGGCCATCGCCGTAGGCCTGTCACTGGTGTCGATGGAAACCATAAATGATTTTGGCACTGTGGATTATTTTGCGGTTAAAAGTATGAGCGCAGGCATCTATGATACCTGGCTGAATATGGGCAACTTAGGCGGGGCCGCCCAGATCGCCAGTCTGATGATGATCTTTGTGGTCATCCTGATCTCACTGGAACGACTGGCCCGGGCGAAGCAACGGCAGTTTAACAGTGCTGACCGCTATAAGACGCTCACCGGCTACAGACTATCAGGCTGGCGCGCCTGGGGAGCAACACTACTCTGTGCGCTACCGGTGATCACCGGCTTTATCATTCCGGTTTGGGTATTAACCGGTTATGCGTTGAGCAACTTCGACCAACTATGGACCAACGACTTCATCACCCATGCCAGCCATAGCTTTATCCTCTCCAGTTGTGCCGCGCTGCTGACCATTATGATTGCGCTGCTGCTGGCTTACTCAAAGCGGCTGCATAAAAAAAGTAGCCTGAAGGTGGCCGCACAGTTTTCCAGTCTGGGGTATGCCATGCCCGGCGCGGTGCTAGCTATTGGTGTAATTATCCCGCTGGCGGCATTTGATAATTTTATCGACGCCCGGATGGAGCAGTTTTTCAATCTATCCACCGGACTGTTGCTCAGCGGAACCGCTTTCGCTGTAATCTTCGCCTATGTAGTGCGTTTTCTGGCGGTATCGGTAGGCTCGGTAGAATCCAGTCTTAACAAGATTACCGAAAGCATGGATATGGCATCCCGTTCACTGGGGCTCTCGCCACTGCAAACCCTGATCAGAGTTCATCTGCCATTGATAAAAGGCGGCATACTAACCGCTGCACTGGTGGTATTTGTTGACTGCATGAAGGAGTTGCCCGCAACGCTGATCCTGCGGCCATTCAACTACGATACCCTGGCGACCTATGTCTACCAGTATGCCTCAGATGAGATGCTGGAGGCCTGCTCCCTGGCGGCCCTGCTGATCGTTCTGGTGGGGATTATTCCGGTCATACTGCTAAGCCGGACTATTTCATCCACCCGCAACAGCAACTGATCTCTTAAGATAGCTAAGAGTATCAGGCACTAAACGCTATCGGCCGATGAGCCGCAACATGCAAAGAAACCTGAGCGCCGACCTCAAACATTCGGGGTTCAAAAATTTCTGACTCGACCCGCCGTCCGGAGGGCAGGAGCAACTGATACACCACCGAACTGCCGAGAAACTCCTTCTGCTCAACGCGGGCCATCACACTGCCCTTTTCTATACTGGGCCGAATATCCGCAGGGCGGATAAAGAGTGAGAGTTGCTTACCCGTAACCGCGCCAAAAGGCTCAGCAAACTCAATGATACCCAGCTCAGTCTGCACCGTAGTCTCACTCAGACATTCGGCGTCAAACAGTTCGCCCTTGCCAACAAACCCCGCGACCAGGGGGTTAGCCGGTTGGTAATACAACTCAGTCGGTGTGCCCCACTGCTGCAGCCTGCCCTGCGCCAGAATGCCCAGTTTATCGCTAATAGCAAAGGCTTCCTGCTGATCGTGGGTCACCATAATCGCGGCGATTCCCTGATCTTTTAAAATCGCTCGCACCTCCAGCGCTAGCTGTTTACGCAGATCGGTATCCAGATTGGAGAATGGTTCATCCATCAGCAGAAGTTTAGGTTTAGGTGCCAGCGCCCGGGCCAGCGCCACCCGCTGCTGCTGGCCACCCGAAAGCTCATGGGGATAACGGGATGAAAGGTCAGGCAGTTCAACCAGCTTCAACATCTCAGCAACGGTCTGTTTTTTTTCTGCAGCGCTGCGAGCGTGTAAACCAAACGCGATGTTGTCAAACACGTTGAGATGGGGAAACAGTGCATAATCCTGAAACACGACACCGATGCCACGCTGCTCCGGCGGCAGCATAAAACCGACAGCAGAGATCTCCTCGCCATTCTGAACAATAGCGCCAGACAACAGCGGATTAAAACCGGCAATCGCCCGCAGCACGGTCGTTTTGCCACAACCGCTGGGGCCTAACAGGCAGGCTATTTCGCCCGCCTGCAGTTGCAAATCCAGCTGTTCAGCGATAACGGTGTTGTCATAGCCACAGCCTAAAGATCGGAGTTCCAGAAGAGGAGTCATAGGTCCAGCAGTCTCTTTTCCAAATGAAAATGATTCTCGCTTATATCTGAAACTATTTCAAGTTAGCAGAGCGGTCACTACCGATTCTTATCAATACAGCGGCGTCTCAACACCCAACATTGTCAGCACAGCAAACACAATCAGCCATAAAATCGCTGAACGGCGAATCAGTTTATTGAGGCTAATAATCTCTTCAGCTGCATGATGCCGGAACTGCTCATCACCACAACCGCCCTCCTGCCTGAACTGTTGATAACTCTCTTCGCCCATGGCCGCCAGTGCGATCCGGAAAAGCCAGTCACTCACCCCCTTATCGTCTGCATGTGACTCTTTTAGCTGATGGAAGGCGCTGACACCGTTGCCGACAATAAAGAAGGTAAAGCCCAACACCCGGGCAGGTACCCAGATCACCAGCCTGGCCACTCGAACACAGTAGTTTTTATTCTGGCGCTGCAGCTGCCAGCCCGCCCAGAGGGCAAGAAAGAGCCCGGGAATCCCCAGAAAGATAAACCAGAACAGCACAGCAAAAAAACCTGTTAACGACAGATAGAGATATTGCTGACAGATCGCATAATGTGCCGACTGGCAATCGGTTACATCATCGGTACGATTCAGCCCAAGCAGCCCAGCCAGCTGCAACCATGAGGCCTGAAAGTCGCCCCGGCACCAGTCCTGGTAATACTTTCCGGTCAGGTCACTGGGCGACCAGTTTTCCAGATAGATATAGAGTGCCAGCAACTCAATCGCTAAGATAAAAATGCCGAATTCCCAGCGGAAAAACTGCAACAGCAGGGCTTCCAACGCCAGCATATACAGAATCAACATAAGCCAGTGGAGATAACTCTGAGGAGTAGCAGCCCGGGACAGATTGACTATCCGCTGTGACCGGCGCTTATAGCGTCCCAGAATTATCGTCAGCATTACCGCAAGAAACTTCATCTGTGCAACTCCCTCTTCAACAGACGATTAAAGTAGTCCCGGTTAAACGCCGGGCCAGGGTCTGATTTGCGCTGTGGGGCAATATCGGCATGACCGGTAATATGCGCCTCACTCATCTCAGAATAGTAATCAAGCAGAGCCCTTGTCACTCTGGCCAGCTGCAGATATTGCTGTTCGGTATAGGAAATATCATCGGTTCCCTCCAACTCAATACCGATGGAAAAGTCATTACAGTTATCAACACCGCAATAGTGTGACTGACCCGCATGCCAGGCCCGCTGATCAAAACCAACAAACTGCACCATACCACCACTACGTTCAATCAGTAGGTGTGCCGATACCTGCAACGCGGCAATCGTCTCAAAATAGGGGTGTGCAGAAGTATCCAGCCGGTTGAGAAAAAAGTCTTTGATGTAGCCCCCGCCAAAGCGGGCTGGCGGCAGGCTGATATTGTGTATCACCAGCAACCGCGGCTGTATATTTTCCGGGCGCTGATTAAAGTTGGGCGACGGACAGCGTTCAACTCCGCTCAACCAGCCAGCCTCTATCTCGAGAATTTCATTAAACTGTGCCATTTTTCCTCTTAGAGCAGCTACTTTACCCAGCGGCTTTCCGTTAAAATACCGGGCTTGATGTGGCCCTTAAAAGCCCCTTGATAGTACCACGCCATTCATTGCTGACAAGCTATCAGCATATTCACCACAAATGATAGCGAAAGACTTTTATACGGAGCCCCTATGGCCAACACCCGACTGCTCAGAGATATCCCCGCTACCGTCCGAACCGCGCTGGCGGAAGATATTGGTGACGGTGACATCACCGCCCAACTGATTCCAGTGGAACAACAGGCAAAAGCCCGGGTGATCAGTCGTGAAGATGCGGTAATCTGCGGTGTCGAATGGGTCAATGAGGTGTTTCGACAGGTGGATGACAACGTCCAGGTAAACTGGCTGGTCAGCGATGGCGACAGCGTTTCGGCCAATCAAGTCCTGTTTGAGTTAGAGGGGCCCGCCCGCTCACTGCTCACTGGCGAGCGCAGCGCACTGAACTTTCTGCAAACCCTCTCGGCCACCGCGACTATCAGCGCCTACTATGCGTCACTGGTAGAGGGTACCGGCGTGAAGCTGCTCGATACCCGTAAAACCATTCCCGGGCTGCGCAATGCGCAGAAGTATGCCGTTACCTGTGGCGGCTGTTATAACCATCGAGTCGGTCTCTATGATGCATTTCTGATCAAGGAAAACCATATTATGGCCTGCGGCTCAATCGCCAACGCGATCACCACGGCGAAACACAACGAACCGGGGAAGCCAGTGGAAGTTGAAGTAGAGTCCTTTGAAGAGTTACAGCAGGCGCTTGATGCCAACGCCGACATCGTTATGCTGGATAACTTCGATCATGCAGGCTTGCGTTTAGCGGTACAGAAAAACAAAGAACACCCGACACCCGCCAAACTGGAAGCCTCCGGTGGTATCGATGAGCGCACGTTAAGAAGTATTGCCGAAACCGGCGTTGACTACATCTCTATCGGACTGTTGACCAAAGATTGTAAAGCGGTTGATCTGTCAATGCGGTTTATCTGAGGCAACTACAACCGATCAATTGCTGAAACCGATCAATTGCTGAAAAAAGAAAAAAATCCGCCAATATGAGCGGATTTTTTATGTTTAAAAGCGTCTATTAATTCCAAAAGAGAAAGAATAGCCGTAAAACTATCATACTCACTTTGAGTAACAACCCTGCAATCTAGCGGTTGATTTGTCGTTAAAAGCAAAGATTCCTGAAAATTATTAACCTGTTTACGGAGCCTTACGCCGACAATCGGCTGCACCGATCAGCTCCCACTCATCACTTTTCTGAATCTGCAGAATATCGTAAACCTCGACCACGGTCTTATTGACGTTATGCTTCCAGAGAATCTTACAGATCTCTTTAGCACTGTCATTGCGTTTTTCTCCCTTGTCACGGGGCAGCATACCGATCGCCAGCACTCCACCATCTGACCACCAGACAGGGGTCGCAGGGTACTTGTCAGGCTGAGATGCCAGATCCGCTTCAACCACGGCTCGTTTTTCAATCGGGAGAGGCTCTTCATAGAGGTAGTAGGTGACAGCTACGGTGATAGCAATCAGGATAACCAGGATCGTCTTCTTATTCATTAATTTATACTATCTAGCAATCATAAACTTCATAAAACAAACAGCAACGTAACACATATAAACCAAAATACTAAAAAAAACCCGGCAATAACCGGGTTTTTTTCTACTCATTATCTAATAAACATTAACACCAGCCAGCAGCAACACACGAGCCGCCTTTAGCCCATTTAACATTACCATTTGTGGTATCTGGAGTTAAAGTATAGTTTGCATTAGCACCAATATTTTGAGAAGTCGCGGTAATTACACCAGTGTTCGAAATACTCACGGACGCAATAAACCCGCCTTGACCATCTGCGTCACTTACCGCATTTGTTACACCAGTATTAGCTGCTGCAGAAGCGATTGAGCCTTCTTCAGCAAATGCAACTTCAAAAGCTGTTTTAACACCAGATGTTGCAACAACAACTTCTGTGAACTTGGCCTTATTTGTGTAGTTCTGGTAAGCAGGCAGTGCGATGGCAGCCAGAATACCGATAATCGCCACAACGATCATCAATTCGATCAGGGTAAAACCCTGCTGTTTTTTAAGTGTGTTTTTCATTAGTTATCTCTCCAGCGAGTAAAGTATTCATCATCAATCCCTGCTCCGAACGACTCTTTCCCTTGCCATAGGGCCCATCTTCCATGCTCCATACGAGCCTGAATGAATAGTACTCTATTTTTTATGGCAGTCCAGTGACCTGAAGCAAGCGTCTGTTGATTCTCAAACCGACCGATAGATGTTACTTTACAAATAGATAATAATACAAGGCAGTTTAGGATAAAGCACAGCACTTATAGCACAGTACTTGTTTCGAACATAAAATAAGTGCTCTTAAATAGCTATTTAAATAAGCTATTATGCTAAAACCTTAAGCTATCTTCTCTGTCGCCGATATCAACAGATAAAATGGATTCTCTGAATAATGAGCGTACAACCCTTTCAGCCGCTGAGTGGCCTGGCCAGACGACTGGTTAATGATGGTGTGTTTTCATCCGATGTTGCGATGGATGCCCTGAAAACAGCCCGTAAGGACAATAAGCCGTTTATTGCCCATATTATCGAAAACCGGCTGGTAAGCGCCTACCGTGCTGCTGCTGCTGCTGCCGATGAGTTCGGTATGCCGCTGTTTGACCTCGATGTGATCGATATCGAAGCCCTGCCCCAGGGGTTGGTCGACGAGAAGCTGATCACCAAACACCACGCCCTGCCACTGATCAAGCGTGAAAACCGGCTCTACGTTGCCATATCAGACCCCACCAATATCCAGGCGCTGGACGAGTTTAAATTTCATACCGGCACCACCACCGAAGGGGTGATTGTCGAGGAAGATAAACTCTCCCACCTGATCGACACCTTTCTGGATGAACAGAACTCTGCCCTCGATGGCCTTGAAGATGCCGACCTGGACAATCTCGAGATCGATGAGGGGCTCAACGAGAAGCAGGAAGACAATGGCGAAGATGCCGCAAACGAAGCCCCCATTGTACGTTTCGTTAATAAAATACTGCTGGATGCCATCAAAAATGGCGCATCGGATATCCACTTTGAGCCCTATGAAAAGTCCTATCGCATCCGTTGCCGTATCGACGGAATATTGCAGGAGGTGGCAAAACCTCCTTCAAACCTGTCCTCCAGACTTTGCGCCCGCCTGAAAGTCATGTCACAGATGGACATCTCTGAACGGAGGATGCCTCAGGATGGCCGGATCAAGATGAAGATCTCGAAAAACCGCGCCATCGATTTCCGGGTTAACACCCTGCCCACCCTCTGGGGTGAAAAAATAGTGCTGCGTATTCTTGACCCCACCAGCGCGCAGATGGGCATCGAAGCCCTCGGTTATGATGAAGATCAGAAAGAGCTGTTTATGCAAACCCTGCATAAACCCCAGGGGATGATCCTGGTCACCGGGCCTACCGGTAGTGGTAAAACCGTTTCTCTCTATACCGGACTGAATATCCTCAACACGGTAGAACGGAATATCTCCACCGCAGAGGACCCGGTAGAGATCAACCTGGAGGGGATCAACCAGGTACATGTGAATACTAAAGTGGGGCTGACCTTCGCAGAAGCACTACGCTCATTCCTGCGTCAGGACCCGGATGTTGTGATGGTGGGTGAGATCCGGGATATCGAAACCGCAGAAATAGCGATTAAAGCCGCCCAAACTGGTCATATGGTACTCTCAACCCTACACACCAACAGTGCCGCTGAAACCTTAACCCGACTACGCAATATGGGTGTTCCGGCCTTTAATATTGCCACCTCTGTGTCTATGATCATTGCTCAGCGCCTGGGACGACGCTTATGCACGGGTTGTAAAAAGCCCGTTAACATTCCCGAAGCCACGCTGCTGGAAGAGGGCTTTACCCCGGAACAGATTAATGCGGGTATGAATCTGTTCGAACATAACCCGGAAGGCTGCAGTAAATGCAATAAGGGTTATAAGGGACGGGTCGGTGTCTATGAAACTATGGCGATGACACCGGAAATTGCGCAGGTCATTATGGACAACGGTTCATCTCTGGATATTCTGGCGCAGGCTAAAGCCCAGGGTTTCAGAACTCTGCGTCAGTCCGGCCTGCGCAAAGTGATTCAGGGCGTTACTAGCCTGGAAGAGATGAATCGGGTGATTAAACTGTAAACCTCTGTTTTAGTTGATAGCTTGTTGATTACTCACAACGTTAAAAATCAGAATCGAAAAATATTCTAAACCTGTATACGGAAACAAACCGGATGGCTAAGAAAGCAGCAGACAAAACACCTCTCACCTTTAACTGGGAAGGCAAAGATAAGAGTGGTAATGCCAGCAAAGGGGCAATTAACGCCGAAAACCTGACTGAAGCCAAAGCGATGCTGCGCAAGCAAGGGATTATGCCCAAAAAGGTTCGTAAACAAACATACAGTATGTTCAGCAACCACAATAAACCGATAAAACCGCTGGATATCGCCCTGTTTACCCGCCAGACCGCCACCATGCTAAAATCCGGAGTGCCACTGCTTCAAGGGTTTGACATCGTCGCCAACGGCATTGAAAAAGCTAAAATGAAAAAGGTGATCTACGACCTTAAATCCGATGTCAGTGGTGGCACCAGCTTTGCCAAAGCATTGGAGCGCCATCCCAAATATTTCGATGATCTTTACTGCAACTTGGTTGATGCCGGTGAAAGTTCCGGTTCACTGGAAACCATGTTGGAACGGATAGCGACTTACAAAGAGAAAATCGAAACCCTTAAAAAGAAAATTAAGAAAGCAATGACTTACCCGATCGCGGTTATTGTGATCGGCCTGGTGGTCTCGGCTATTCTGTTGATTAAAGTTGTTCCCCAGTTCGAAAGTGTATTCTCCAGCTTCGGTGCTGACCTGCCTGCCTTTACCTTGTTTGTTGTTGGCTTGTCAAAAATAGCCCAGGACTGGTGGTTTATCGCCATTATCGCGATAGTCGCAGCCGGTTTTGCCTTCACAAAAGCTCATGAAAAATCGAGAGGTTTCAGAGAGTGGCTCGACCGCACAGTGCTTAAGCTGCCTATTGTCGGGCAGATACTCCACAACTCTGCCATTGCCCGATTCGCCAGAACTCTGGCGACCACCTTTGCCGCCGGGGTACCGCTGGTGGATGCGCTGGAGTCTGCCGCCGGAGCATCAGGCAATGTGGTGTATGAAAAAGCCATAATGCAGATTAAAAACGGAGTATCCACCGGTCAGTCACTGCAAAATGCCGTCACCATGACCGGCTTATTCCCCCCCATGGCAACGCAGATGATTGCCATAGGTGAAGAGGCCGGTTCACTAGATATGATGCTGGACAAGGTCGCCAGTTATTACGAGGAGGAGGTGGATAACGCCGTTGATAACCTCTCAACCCTGATCGAACCGATGATTATGGCTGTTCTTGGGATACTAGTGGGTGGACTGGTTATTGCGATGTATCTGCCGATCTTCCAGCTAGGCAATGTGGTCGGATGAACGCATTAAGGCAAGCCTTTTTTTAAACATAATAAGGCGAAAAAGTCAAAAATTTTGATATCCGGTAAATCTGACTAATATGTTTTTTGAACTGATTGCAGCAAATATCTGGCTGTCGGTGTTGCTCACCTCTGTTTTTTCTTTGCTGGTCGGTAGCTTCCTCAACGTAGTCATCCATCGATTGCCGCTGATGATGGAGCGGGAGTGGCTAGAGATGGCAGAGGAGGCGGCTAATTCACAGCCCTCTTCAATGTCAGCCGAGCTGGATATTGAGGCAGCAGAAGAACGGGTGGAAGCATTTCCCGCTAAGCCACCAGAGCACCCTGGAACCTTTAACCTTGCCCAACCCGCCTCAACTTGCCCGAATTGTGGCCACCTGATTCGCTGGTATGAAAACATTCCGCTGATCAGCTACTTTTTGATTCTGGGTGGCAAGTGCAGTGGCTGTAAAACCAGCATATCACTGCGCTATCCGCTGATTGAACTCGTAACCGCAGTGATATCAGGCTTTATTGTCTGGCAGTTCGGTTTTAACCCGGTTGCTTTCGGCATTGTTTTCTTTAGCTGGTGCCTGATCGCACTCACCGCTATCGATATCGACCATCAGCTGCTGCCGGATAAAATCACCCTACCGTTGCTCTGGATCGGCCTGATACTGAATAGTTTTGGCTATTTCACTACCCTGCCCTCAGCCCTGTGGGGAGCGATTCTTGGCTATCTCTCTCTCTGGTCTGTATTCTGGCTGTTTAAGCTGATCACCGGGAAGGAGGGCATGGGCTATGGCGACTTTAAACTACTGGCCGCCTTGGGGGCATGGGCTGGCGCGGATATGCTACCCCTGATTATTCTGGTTTCATCGCTGATCGGAGCGATCGTCGGTGGTTTGATGATTCTGTTTAATCGACATGAATCACAAACACCGATCCCGTTTGGCCCCTATCTGGCGGGTGCTGGCTGGATCGCTCTGTTATGGGGCAAGGACCTTACAGGCTGGTATCTGCAGTTATTGGCTGTCTGATAACCTGCTGATTTGCTGCTTATCTAACATACGACTAAAACGAGATGGCTAAATGTTTGTAGTAGGACTGACTGGTGGTATTGGCAGTGGTAAATCCGCTGTATCCCGACTGTTTGAGCAACGGGCGGTCACCGTGATTGATGCTGACCAGGTTGCCCGGGACGTGGTTGAACCGGGTGAACCGGCACTGGAGAAAATCGCCCGCAGATTTGGCAGCGAGATTTTACTAACCGATGGTCATCTGGATCGTAAAGCCCTGCGAAAAATCGTTTTTGAAACACCAAAACAACGGGACTGGCTGGAGCAGTTGCTACACCCGCTGATCAGAGACCGCATTCTGCTGAAACTGGATCAGTCCTCCTCAGAGTATGCTATTCTGACCTCTCCACTGTTACTGGAAACAGATCAGCACCTGCTGGTCAATCATGTCGTTGTCGTGGATGTGGATGAAGCAACGCAGATCAGTCGCACCGTAGCGCGGGACAGTACCGATACCGAACAGGTCAAAGCGATTATTGCGGCGCAGATAAACCGTGATCAACGTATCGCTAAAGCAGACGATCTGATCGATAACAGCGGTACAGTAGACGCACTCAAACCGCGGGTAGAACAGTTACATAAGAAGTTTCTGGAGAAAGCACAACAGGAACGGGAGTCAGACCTTGACTAACAAGTCTCATAATAAAAAGCCACTGGTTGCATGCCCCACCTGCAGTAAAGAGCAGGAGTGGAGCACCGACAATCAGTTCCGACCATTTTGCAGCGAGCGCTGTAAGATGATTGATCTGGGTGCCTGGGCATCCGAAGAGTATCAGATCCCTGCTGAGCCCAGTATGGATGACTACAGCAGTAGCTTTGAAGACAGTGAAAGCTCTGACTATCTGGACCGGCCGCTGCACTGATTAGACAACCCACTTCACAAACAATCAGTCATTGTTGTTACTGCAGAGGCGGGAACGAAAGTCCGGTCATTTTATTTGGCCGATCGCTTCGCTAGTCCGATCGCTACGTTTGTCTGAACACAGCCTTCTGCTGCTTATCCGCTTTTTCGGATACACCTGTGGGAGCGTCGCTAGTATGCCCTCTGGGTACCTCGTCGCGATAAAACCATCAACAGGCACCGGGGCAAATAATCGCCGCGAGGGCGCGCCTCCCACAACAGCACCCATTTATATATATCTGGGGATGTGATGTTTTAAAGCTCAGCAAAAACAGCTGATCGCGGCGATCCCCTGGCCACCCGCCAAGATTGCACGATTCAGATCATCCATTGAAACCCCACCCAGCGCATACACTGGAAGTGAGCACTCTTTCACCAGGCGACCATATTCATCCCAGCCCATCGGCACAACCTCAGGGTGACTTGATGTTTTTTGCACGGGTGAGAGGGTAATGTAATCAACACCAAGCTGCTCAGCGCGACGAATCTGTTCCTCGCTGTGACAGGAAGCACCCAGCCAGCTCCCCTTGAACCGTTCACGGCTGTCCAGTTGCATCAGCCTCTCTGAACTCAGATGAAGCGCCGACACGGCAGCGATGTTCGCAGCTGCAACCGCACCATTCCATACTATCAAAAATCCTGGAAAGGCCTCTGACAGCTGTTGATAGAGACTTAACTGTTCAGCCTCAGTCAGGTGCTTAGCCCGCAGCATAACCGCCTGAGCGCCCTGCTGAATCGCTTGAGATACAAACCTACTGTACTGTTCTGATTGCAACCGGGGAGTAATCGCTAACGCACTCGGTAATAACAGTGCATTGACTATCGGTTTGTTAGCGGCCGGGAACTGATAAGCGCGCAGATCATTCAACTTAACCCAGTTAAGTGGCTGCCCTTCCCGCCCATACGCCTCGCCACTGAACCGGTTTACCCGAAACACATCCAGTAAAACCGATTTATCGGGGTAATGATAGGGGATCTGGATAAGGGGTAAAGTGGCAGACTGATCAATCACAATCCCCAGTTCTTCCAGCAGTTCTCTGGCCAACGCGCTGCGAACATCTTCGCCGGGCTCAACTTTACCGCCGGGGAACTCCCATAAGCCCCCCTGGTGCTGCGCTTTATCGCGCAACGCCAGGAGCAACTCACCGGACTCATTGAAGATAGCCGCTGCCGCGACATGGATTAGTTTGGACAAAAGCGATTCCCAGCCAACGCTATCGATTGGCTATAGTCTGATCAGGAACGATAGTCGGCGTTGATCGCAACATAATCCTTGCTAAGATCAGTGGTCCAGACCGTTTCCTGCTGATCACCACGATTGAGGATAATACGGATGGTGATCTCCTCACGGCTCATCACCGCCTGACCTGCCGCTTCAGTATAACTGGCAGCACGGCCACCGTTTTCAACGATGCAAGCTTCGCCCAGCCAGATTTGCAGAGTATCAACATCCAGATTATCGATACCCGCATAACCGACCGCAGCTAGTATCCGTCCCCAGTTGGGGTCGCTGGCAAACAGCGCTGTTTTAACCAGCGGTGAATGAGCGACGGCATAGGCGGTTTTCAGTGCTTCTTCAGAACTGGCCGCCTGTTCAACACTGATGGTGACAAACTTGGTTGCCCCCTCACCATCACGGATGATCGCCTGCGCCAGCTCAAGCAGGGTTTTATCCACAGCTTCGCTGAACTGCGCCAGAAGCTCGGCATTGTCTTCAGAGACCTCAACACCACTGGCACCGGTCGCCACCAAGATGCAGGAGTCATTTGTGGAGGTATCCCCATCAATGGTAATCCGGTTGAATGACTGATCCGCTGCACGGCTTAACAGCGATTGCAGCAGTGCAGGTTCAACTTTTGCATCTGTGGCAATATAAGCCAGCATGGTCGCCATATTGGGCTTAATCATACCCGCGCCTTTAGAGATCCCGGTGAGGGTAATAACCTGCCCCTGATACTCCAGTTGCATCGAATACGCTTTTGGCCGGGTATCAGTCGTCATAATACCGCTGGCCGCTTCCAGCCAGCCATTATCCGAAAGCGCATCAAAAGCAGCAGGAATCGCAGCGATAATGCGCTCTTTAGGCAGTTTTTCACCGATGACACCGGTGGAGAATGGCAGGATCTGGCCAACAGTCACCCCCCCCTGATCAGCCACCGCCTGACAGACATCCAGCGCGTCCTGATAGCCCTCTTTACCGGTACCCGCATTGGCATTACCGGTATTGATCACCAGATAGGATGGCATCCCCTGTTGCAGATGCGCCTTACAAATTCTGACCGGGGCTGCACAAAACTGATTCAGGGTGAAAACACCTGCAGCGCTGGCGCCTTCTGCCAGTTCCATGAGAACCAGATCTTTTCGGCCAGGCTTTTTAACGCCGGCAGAAGTGGTGCCTATACGAAAACCTGCAACCGGGTGCAGCGTTGGAAGCGTGCCGGGACCTACCGCCATTACAGACTCCTTAACCTTATCTTTAATCGATAGAAAAAAAGAAAGCAGCTTCGCTGCTTTCTCTGTGTTAATCAATAGCCAGATCAGGGTAAAACAATAAAAATTTTACCTTAGAAAAGGCACATTTCCTCTGCCCGGATCAGCTTAGCTTACCGTGACACTGCTTGTATTTTTTACCTGAACCACAGGGGCAAGGGTCGTTACGGCCCACTTTTTTACCTTCGCGCACAAAAGTCTCAACGCCAGCAACATCAGCCTCACCAGTATCGGAATCAGACTCATCTGCGCCCAATGCAGAGGCTTCTGCATGCTGAAAACTCATCTGCTGCTGGGCCGCCTGTTCACGACGCAGACGATCCATCTCTTCAATCTCTTCTGGCTGGCGCACCTGAACGTGACTGAGAATCTTAATCACATCGGTTTTAATATTTTCCAGCAGATGCTCAAACAGGATAAAGGATTCACGCTTATACTCCTGTTTCGGGTTCTTCTGCGCATAACCCCGCAGGTGAATACCCTGACGCAACATATCCATCGACTGCAGATGCTCTTTCCACAACGTATCCAGCACCTGCAGCATCACCTGCTTCTCGAACAGGCGCATATTTTCTACACCCACAATCGCCGCTTTCGCCTGATAGTCCTCAACGATATCGCGCAGAATACGCTCGCGAAGGGACTCTTCATGCAGGGTATCATCTTTATCCAGCCATTCCTGCACAGGCATCTCCAGACCAAACTCGGACTCAAGATGCTTTTCCAGACCGGGAATATCCCACTGTTCTTCCAGACTCTGTGGCTTGATGTAGTCACTAATCGCATTATCGACTACCTCAGCACGCACCGCTTCGATGGTTTCGGAAATATCATTGGTGGCCATCAATTCGTTACGCTGATCATAGACCGCACGACGCTGGTCGTTGGCAACATCATCATATTCCAGCAACTGCTTACGAATATCGTAATTACGGCCTTCGACTTTACGCTGGGCTTTCTCAATCGCATTAGAGACCATCTTATGCTCGATTGCCTCGCCTTTCTCCATCCCCAGGGCTTTCATAAACTGACGTACCCGGTCGGAAGCAAAGATACGCATCAGATCATCTTCCAGTGAGAGGAAGAAACGGGATGAACCGTTATCACCCTGACGACCGGCACGACCCCGCAACTGATTATCGATACGACGGGATTCATGACGTTCGGTGCCGATAATATGCAGACCACCGGCTTCCAGCACTGCATCATGGCGTGCCTGCCACTCAGCCTTCGCTTCTGCTATCTGTGCGTCTGTAGGGTTGTCCATACCTTCAAGCACCGACTCAAACTTACCGCCTAGTACGATGTCAGTACCACGACCCGCCATGTTGGTCGCAATCGTCACCGCGCCAGCACGACCCGCATCAGCGATAATGCCGGCTTCTTTACCGTGATTTTTGGCGTTCAGTACGTTATGCGGCAGCTTTTTCTTTTTCAGGAAAGCCGAGATCATCTCAGAAGATTCAACCGACGCAGTACCCACCAGCACCGGGCGCTTCTGCTCGACACAGTGCTCTATCTCTTTGAGGATCGCCTCGTACTTCTCCTCAATGGTGAGAAATACCAGGTCGTTATAATCAATACGGGCAACCGCTACGTTGGTTGGGATAACCACCACATCCAGACCGTAGATCTGGTTAAGCTCGAACGCCTCGGTGTCAGCAGTACCGGTCATACCGGAAAGTTTTTCATAGAGACGGAAATAGTTCTGGAAAGTCGTCGATGCCAGGGTCTGGCTTTCCTGATTAATATGGACGCCCTCTTTGGCCTCCACCGCCTGATGCAAACCTTCAGACCAGCGACGCCCCGGCATAATACGCCCGGTGTGCTCGTCAACGATCACCACCTGATCATCCTGAATGATATAATCAACATCCCGCTGAAACAGGTTATGCGCCCGCAGCGCAGCCAGCACATGGTGAAGCAGGCTCAGGTTCTGCGGCGCGTAGAGACTTTCGCCTTCACCGAGAATACCCTCTTTCGCCAGCATGTCTTCAATGCGTTGATGACCGCGCTCAGTCAACTCGACAGTGCGGTTTTTCTCATCAACGGAAAAATCACCATCAATCTCTTCAACACTCTTTGGATCAATTTCGCCATCATACTTTTCCAGTACCGGAATCAGCGTGTTCATCCGCCGGTACATCTCTGAGCTGTCTTCCGCCGCACCAGAGATAATCAGTGGCGTACGCGCCTCATCAATAAGGATGGAGTCAACCTCATCCACTACGGAGAAGTAGAAGTCACGCTGCACTTTATCCTCTACGCTAAAAGCCATGTTGTCGCGCAGGTAGTCAAAGCCGAACTCGTTGTTAGTACCGTAAGTGATATCGGCATGGTAAGCATCACGTTTGGTTTGCGGATCCTGACCCGACAACACCACACCCACACTCAGGCCAAGAAACTCATACAGTGGACGCATCCACTCGGCATCACGGCTTGCCAGATAGTCGTTGACGGTAACAACATGCACACCCCGCCCCACCAGCGCATTGAGGTACACCGGCAGTGTCGCTACCAGGGTTTTACCCTCACCGGTGCGCATCTCTGCAACCTTACCCTCATGCAGGGTAATACCACCAATCATCTGCACATCGAAATGACGCATCCCCATCGCCCGACGCGAGGCTTCACGTACAACCGCAAATGCTTCCGGAAGAAGCGCATCAAGGGATTCGCCCTGCTCAAGGCGGGACTTAAACTCGACCGTCTTCGCCTTCAGGTCATCATCAGAAAGTTGTTCAACTTCGCTTTCATAGCTATTGATCTGTTTAACGACCTTACCCATCTGTTTGAGTACACGTTCGTTCTTACTACCAAAAACCTTCTTTAACATCGAAGTGAACATAATCTGATTATTTACCTGTTAAAAGCGGCCGGTAAGCCGGTTAAAGTATTAAATTAACTCAACATTCTACCTCTATTGGGGCATCAAACTAAATCTCAATAGGGATATTTTTTTAGTGGGTATAAATGCCCGAAATAATAGTAAAAAGCCGGACTAAACAGTCCGGCTTTTATTGAGTTAGCGCGTATCAGCCTACAGCAGCTGGCTGCAGGTACGAGATAGGCGCAGCCTGCTCCTGCCCTTCAAAAGTGACAATTTCCCAGGCATCCTCTGTTTCCAGCAGTTTGCGCAGTAACAAATTGTTCAGATAGTGGCCCGATTTAAATCCGTGAAACTCACCGATCAGGCTCTTGCCTAGCAGGTAAAGGTCACCGACCGCATCCAGCACTTTGTGCTTTACAAACTCATCGTCGTAACGCAAGCCGTCTTCATTGAGAATACGGTAATCATCAACCACGATAGCATTATCCATACTTCCACCCAGCGCCAGGTTCTGTGCGCGAAGGTATTCGATATCACGCATAAAGCCAAATGTACGTGCCCGGCTTACCTCTTTAACAAATGAAGTGCTGGAGAAATCCAGAGTCGCTTCCATGTTACGATCAGCAAAGGCAGGGTGATCAAAATCGATGGTGAAACCAACTTTAAAGCCATTGAACGGTTTAAACGTTGCCACTTTATCTTCAAGCTGGACGGTCACCTCTTTTTTGATCCGGATAAACTGTTTCGGCGCATCCTGCTCCTGAATACCGGCAGACTGGATCAGAAAGACGAAAGGCGCTGCACTACCGTCCATAATCGGCACTTCTTCAGCACTCAGCTCGACATAGGCGTTATCAATACCCAGTCCAGCCATCGCTGACAGCAGGTGCTCTACAGTAGAGACCCGTACATCACCCTTCTGCAGGTTAGTGGACAGCGTCGTATCGCCGACATTTTTGGCACGGGCATGAATTTCGACAGCCGGTTCAAGATCGATCCGACGGAAAACAATACCGGTGTCTACAGGCGCCGGTTTCAGTGTCAAATACACTTTTTGACCGGTATGCAGGCCCACGCCAGTTGCTTTAATGCTGTTCCGTAATGTACGTTGTCCGATCATATTTTCTGCCAAGGCTCTTTGGTGGGTTCTTGTGTGGCGAATTAACGCGACATACTAACAAAAATACCGCTATTTCAGCAATAACTGATTAGTGCAATCCCTACAATGTCAGGCCGGCCAAAACATTCTGTCAATCTGCCTGACGCCGTAGAAATGTCGGGATATCCAGATAGGTATCGGTTTCCCCTTTTGCGTTAGTCTTCGACTGCTGTGACCCGGAAAGTTCCCTGTGAGACACTCTATTTTTTTCAGCGCTAATATGGTCCGCCTTACGGCGATGAACGGCCGGAAGCTCCAGCTGATTGAGATCCAGCTGACCATCAGGCTTACGGTTGCTACTGACCACTTTAACCGTAGTCTCTTCCTGCCGGGCTTTCTGCAATCCGGTGGCCACAACGGTCACCTTAATATCATCTTTCATTTCGGGATCGATAACGGTACCGACCACAATAATGGCACTGTCAGACGCGAACTGCTCAATCACCTGACCAACATCACTGAACTCACCCAGCCCCAGATCCAGACCGGCGGTAATGTTCACCAGAATACCGCGAGCACCCATCAGGTCGACATCTTCCAGCAGCGGACTGCGCACTGCGGCTTCAGCTGCTTCAATCGCACGGTTTTCACCCCGTGCCATACCGGTTCCCATCATTGATGTACCCATTTCGGACATCACCGTACGCACGTCGGCAAAGTCGACGTTGATCATACCCGGACGGATAATCAGGTCAGAGATACCCTGTACAGCGCCTTTGAGAACATCATTTGCTTCATCGAACGCTTTCATCAGGGTGCAGCTTTTACCCAGCACCTGCAGCAGTTTCTCGTTAGGCACGATAATCAGCGAGTCGACATGTTCAGACAGCTCTTTAATCCCCTGTTCGGCGATCAGCATGCGCTTCTTGCCTTCAAACGGGAACGGCTTGGTGACCACCGCAACGGTCAGAATACCCAGCTCTTTGGCCACCTGCGCGACAACCGGGGCCGCACCGGTACCGGTACCACCACCCATACCCGCAGTGATAAACACCATATCCGCACCGCTAAGCATCTCAACGATCTGATCCCGGTCTTCCAGGGCAGCCTGACGACCAATATCGGGATTTGCACCCGCACCGAGGCCCTTGGTGATGCCACCACCCAACTGCAGCACGCTACGAGAGCCCATGTTATTGAGTGCCTGCGCATCGGTATTAGCACAGATAAACTCAACCCCACCAACCTCAGATGAGACCATGTGCTGCACGGCGTTGCCACCACCACCACCAACGCCAATAACCTTAATGACGGCGTTCTGTGCGATATTACTCACTAATTCAAACATATCCCTTCCCTCCAGGTTCAGTGCCCGACCCGCACCTGTTTTTTGTTACGTTCTGTTTCATTGTTGTCTGTCACATCCTGTGAACTCGTCAATCATCGGGTTTAATACCCTGAGCACCTCGTTGAAGAGTGCTCCCCGTTAAACTGGTTTTACAAAGTTCCTCCTGCGCCTGTGTTTTCGGGAACATCAGAAGTTCCCCTGAAACCAGGCTTTCATACGGCTCAGTACATTAGGTCCCTCAACCGCATCTTCAACCGCAACCGCTTCACGCAGGTGACGAATATCCTGTTTGGCGTACTGTAATAAGCCAATACCGGTGGCATAGATTGGGCTATTGAGAATATCGCCCATGCCCCGTACGCCTTTTGGCAACGCCAGTCGCACCGGCATATGGAAAATCTCTTCCGCCAGCTCTACTGCGCCTTCCATCTTCGCGGTACCGCCGGTCAGAACGATGCCGGCTGCCACCATATCTTCAAACCCGCTGCGACGCAGTTCTGCCTGTACCAGACTAAACAGTTCGTCATAACGGGGTTCAACCACCTCAGCCAGTGCCTGCCGCGACAGATCCCGTGAAGGACGGTCACCCACGCTAGGCACTTTGATGGTGTCCTCTGCACTGGCCAGTTGCGCCAGAGCACAGGCGTATTTAATCTTGATCTCTTCCGCATGAGGTGTCGGGGTACGCAACGCCATAGCGATATCGTTAGTCACCTGATCGCCCGCGATCGGAATCACCGCGGTATGTCGGATAGAGCCTCCGGTAAAGATAGCGATATCCGTAGTACCGCCCCCCATATCCACCATGCACACACCCAGCTCTTTCTCATCTTCGGTTAACACTGCATAACTTGATGCCAGCTGTTCCAGCACGGCGTTATCCACCGCCAGACCACACCGCTTGACGCATTTTTCGATATTCTGTACCGCGTTTACCGCACCGGTCACCAGATGTACTTTGGCTTCCAGGCGGACGCCGGACATACCCAGCGGTTCGCGAATGCCTTCCTGGTTGTCGATCACGTATTCCTGCGGCAGGATATGCAGGATTTTCTGATCAGCGGGAATTGCCACCGCCCGGGCCGCGTCGATCACCCGTTCCAGATCATGCTCCATCACCTCTCCATCACGCACCGCAACGATACCGTGGGAGTTCATACTATTAATGTGGCTGCCAGCCACGCCAACAGTCACTGAGTGGATCTTGCAGCCCGCCATCAGCTCAGCTTCTTCCACCGCCCGCTGAATGGAATGCACGGTGGATTCAATATTTACCACCACACCCCGTTTCAGCCCACGTGATTCATGGGAGCCAATGCCGACGATATCGATTATGCCATCCAGGCCAACCTCACCCACCAGACAGACCACTTTTGAAGTGCCTATATCCAGTGCCACGATCATGTTATTTCCAGGCTTCATCGCCATATTCACAGTTTTAACCTTTTTGTTGATCATTAGTGGTCACCTCAGGGCGCCACTTAACGGCAATGCCGTTGTTATATCGAATATCTATCTGCTCTATCCTTCCAGCGTCAGCCTCAGCCTGTAAACGCTGCTGATAGACGGTCAGGAACCGCTCCAGCCGGGCCACAACCTGATCCCGCCCCACAACCACTTTAATGCCGTTATTCAAGATCAGCGTCCAGGCACCGCGCGCCTCAAGTTTAAGCTCCACCAGTTGCAGCCCGGCATTACGCAGCATCTGATTCAGGTCGTAATACTCCGACATCATCATCGCGGTATTCCCCGATGGCCCTTTTAACAGCGGAAGAGTGGTGTAACTCGCTGCTTCATCCGGCCAGAAAATATCCCCTTCATGATTTAACAGACCATCATCACCCCAACGGGCAACCGGAACTTCCTCAGTTATCTGCAGATAGAGCGCAGCGGGCCAGCGGCGGGTCACGCCTATCTGATAGACCCAGGGATTTTCCTGTATGCCTGTTTTTACCGCATCAAGATCTGCACTCAACAGACCACCATTCATCAGGGCAACAGAACTGGCTGCCAGTTGCTGCCGGTCCAGATGCCGGGTACTGCCATCAAAGGTGACCCGTTCAACAGGCTTATCCAGCCAGCTATAAACCGTGCCATAGCAGTAGTTAACCAACGCAACAAATACCGCCAGCGCGGTCAGGATAGTGGCCGGTTTAATCCACCAGTCACCATCAATACCACTCAAAAGCTGAACCTCCCCAGTCGCGCTATCCGTTTCTCCCGAAACCCTTTCAGATCCGGTTGACTGTTGTTTTTTTACTGCTGCACTCTCTGCGTCAGCGGAGCGCTCGAACAACCAGAAACGTTTACGGGTATTGTTGTTTTCTGCTTTCTTATTAACAGTCACTGAGGCCCCCCGTTTGGGCGGCTCCGGTGGCTGTTCAGCGGTAGAAAACAGTTTTTTCAACATTATTCAGAGACTCCCCCGCAGGATCGTCACCACCAGCTCTTCAAAACTAATGCCCGCTTCACGGGCGGCCATCGGCACCAGGCTATGATCGGTCATGCCGGGCAGCGTATTCACTTCCAGCAGCTGAAACCCTCGCTGCTGATCTAACATCACATCCACCCGGCCCCAGCCACTGCAACCGACCATTTCAAAAGCCTGTTCGGCCAGATGTTTCAGTTCAGTTTCCTGATCCTGTGTCAGATCATTATCGAAATGGTACTGGGTATCGCTGGCCTGATATTTAGCATCAAAATCATAAAACTCATGAGGCGTCTCCAGCCGGATAACCGGTAGAGCTTTGCCATTTAACACCGCAATCGTAAACTCCGGCCCACTGATCCAGCTTTCCACCAGAACGGCACGGTCAAACTGTCGCGCCGCACTGATCGCCTGTTCCAGCTCTTCGGCACTGCCAACTTTACTCATGCCAATACTCGAACCTTCATGCGCTGGCTTAACAATCATCGGATAATCCAGCTGCCCGGCCATCTGTTGCAGATCAGTGTTTTCGTCAGGCACGGCATACGCCGGTGTTGGCAAGCCCGCAGCGCTCCAGATCTGCTTACACTTAACCTTATCCATACCCAACGCAGACGCCATAACGCCACTGCCGGTATAGGGCTTGGCCATAATTTCCAAAACCCCCTGCATGGTGCCATCTTCACCACCACGACCATGCAGAATCAGAAACGCCCGATCAAACACCGCTGCTTGCAGCTGCTGCAAAGGGTCTGCTCCATCAGCACAGAGATCGATGCCAAAGGCATCAACATTGGCCCGTTGCAGCCCGTTTAATACTTCAGCACCACTTTTCAGAGAGATCGTCCGCTCAGCCGATGAGCCGCCATAGAGCACTGCTACCCGACCAAACTGTGCACGTTCCTCAGCAGAAATAATATAGGTCGCCATCAACCTGCCTCCGTTGCCACAGTCAGATCTAATTTAGAAAGCTCGTGGGCCAGTGCGGTAATATTCCCGGCCCCCTGGGTCAGCAGCAGATCGCCAGGCTGCAGCAGGTTTTGTAATAATCCGGGAACCGCTGCAACAGACTCAACAAACACAGGATCAATACTGCCCCGCTGACGAATACTACGACACAAACTGCGACTGTCAGCTCCCGCTATCGGCTCTTCACCGGCGGCGTAAACTTCCATCAGCAGCAGAACATCGGCTTCAGACAGTACCTGCACGAAATCCTCATAAAGGTCACGGGTACGGGAATAACGATGCGGCTGATTGATCATCACCAGTCGCTTACCCGGCCAGCCCTCTTTGACCGCGCGAATAGTCGCCTGCACCTCGCGGGGATGGTGTCCATAGTCATCCACCAGCATCGCGGTTCCGCCCACAACCGGAATTTCGCCCAGCACCTGGAAACGACGACCAACCCCTTCAAACTTTTGCAGGGCATTACAGATGGACTGATCATCGATCCCTTCATCGGTCGCCACAGCAATAGTTGCCAGGGCGTTCAGTACGTTGTGTCTGCCCGGCATATTCAGTGTCACCTGCAGATCGGCACGGCCATCCGGTCGTTTTGCAGTAAAACTGGTTTTCAAGCCGTTCTGAACAATATTCTCAGCGCGGTAATCCGCCTCTTTATTAACGCCGTAGGTGACGATTGGTCGGCCAACCGCCGGAATAATCTCGTTAACGACCGGATCATCGGTACAAAGCACGGCCAGACCATAAAATGGCAGATTATGCAGAAAGTCGACAAAGGTTTGCTTCAACTTGCCAAAATCACCGCCATAGGTATCCATATGGTCAGCATCGATATTGGTAACAATCGCGACCATCGGCTGCAGATGGAGGAAAGATGCATCACTCTCATCCGCTTCAGCCACCAGATAACGGCTACCGCCCAGCTTAGCGTTAGTGCCAGCGCTGTTCAGCCGTCCACCAATGACAAAGGTCGGATCTAAATTGGCTTCCGCCATCACCGATGCCAGCAAACTGGTCGTGGTCGTCTTGCCGTGAGTCCCAGCAACGGCGATGCCGTGACGATAACGCATCAGCTCCGCCAGCATCTCTGCACGCCGGACTATCGGAATACGTCGTTCGCGGGCGGCACTTACTTCAGGGTTATCTTCCTGAACCGCCGTTGAGGTAACCACCACGTTAGCGGCAGTAATATTTTCCGCCAGATGACCAATAAAAATCTCTGCGCCCATCGCCTTGAGGCGCTCAGTGGTTGCCGAGGCTTTAATGTCCGATCCCGAGATCTGATAGCCCTGATTTAACAAAACCTCAGCGATTCCGCACATCCCCACGCCGCCAATACCGACAAAGTGGATCCTGCGAATACGCCGCATCTCAGGTACTTCATAAACTTCTATCGTATTCTCAGTCACTTCTTCATCACCTCCAGACAGATATCTGCTACCGTTTGACTGGCTTCAGGCTGTCCCAGTTGACGCGCTTTCTGCGCCATCTCCAGAAGTACCTGCCGGTCATTCAATTGCTCTGTCAAAATATTTGTCAGACGGTCCAGATCCAGCTCTCTCTGCTGAATCAGAATGGCCGCCCCGGCTTCCGCCAGAAACCGGGCATTGCCTGTCTGATGGTCATCCACTGCAAACGGGAAGGGCACCAGAACAGACGCTACACCGGCGATACTCAATTCACTGACGGTCAGCGCTCCGGAACGACACAGAACAAGATCCGCCCAGCCATAGGCTTCATCCATCCGCTCGATAAACGGCACCACCCGGATAGATTCCCTACCCTCAAGACCCGCCTCTTTATACAGCGCCTGGGTCTCCGTGAGATTGCGCTTACCAACCTGATGCAGAACCTCCAGCTGAACATCATCCGCTAAGCGACTCAGTACCGCAGGTAGCAACTCATTGATCGCCTTTGCACCCAGGCTGCCGCCAACCACTAATAATCGAATCGGCCCCTGTCTCTCAGCAAAGCGCAAACCGGGCTCCGGCAGGCTGAGAATATCGCCCCGTACCGGATTGCCCACCACCGTTGTGACAACTTTGCCTCTGAATGCACCACCAAAGGCCTCAAGCACACGTTTGGCCATGCGCGATAGAATTTTATTGGTCATCCCGGCGCAGGCATTCTGTTCATGCACAACGACCGGAACACCAGTAAGCCAGGCCGCCAGACCGCCCGGACCGGAAGCAAAACCGCCCATGCCTAACACCACATCAGGTTTTACCCGGCGCAACACGCCTAAGGCCTGATACAAAGCATGCAGTAATCGCAAGGGCGCCAGCAGCAAGCTCAACTTTCCCTTACCCCGTAAACCTTTAACATCAATACAGTGCAGTTTAATATTCGCGGCGGGCACCACATCCGCCTCAATACCGGCAGCGGTACCCAGCCACTCCACCGCAACGCCCTGCTGACGCAAGCAATCAGCAGTTGCCAGCGCTGGAAAGACATGTCCGCCGGTACCGCCTGCCATGATCAGAGCTTTACGACTGTTATTCATCAGCACTGTCCAGTTTCGATCTTTTCTTTTTTGCTGCCACAGGCGCGCTTGCAGCATCCACCTGCAACCGTTTCATCTCATAGTCTATCCGCATCACGATGGCGATCATGACGCAGCTAACCACCAGACTACTGCCGCCATAACTAACCAGTGGCAGTGTTAGCCCCTTAGTCGGCAGAGCACCAACATTTACCCCAATATTGATCAGCGCCTGACCGGTGAGCATGATAGCGAAGCCATAAGTGACATAAGCCATAAAAAACGCTTGCAGCTTTTCCGCTCTGCGACCTATACGGAACATCCGCACCGCCATCAGCCCATACAGACCCACCACCAGCAGCGCAAACACCAGACCCATCTCTTCGGCCAGCACAGAAAATACAAAGTCGGTATGCGCCTCCGGCAGATAAAACAACTTCTGTACGCTGTTACCCAGCCCTTCACCAAACCAGTCTCCCCGGCCAAAGGCGATCTGCGCCTGAGCTAACTGATAGCCTGAGCCAAATGGGTCCGCCCAGGGGTCAAGGAAGGTCTTCAAACGCACCACCCGGTAAGGCTGAAGCATTGCCAGGGAGGGAATAACCACAGCACAACCGACCACAATCATGGCAAACTGACTGAATTTCATCCCCCCAAGGAAGATCATCCCCATCACGCTGGCCATCAATACCACTGCAGCACCGAAATCAGGTTCCAGAATCATCAGAAAGACGAAAAAGGCCAGCGGCAATGCCGGTTTTGCTATCCCCTTCCAGCTACTTCTCACCTCGGTCAACCGGCGCACCAGATAACCCGACAGGTAGATCACCATAGTAAACTTCGCCACTTCTGAAGCCTGCAGATTGATTGGCCCCAGAGATATCCAGCGAACCGAACCGTTAACCTCACGGCCAACCACCAGCACTAACACCAACAGAACAAAACCGACCAGCAGTAACCAGGGGCCACTACGCTGCCAGAAACTGACCGGGATTCTCAGCACGACTAACGCAACCGCCAGCCCTATGAGGATAAACACCCCGTGGCGAATCATATAAAAGAACGGATTGCTGTTGCGCACCGCCGCGACCTCAATCGACGCCGAACTGATCATCACAAAACCGATCAGAATCAGACAGAGTGTCACCGCCAGCAACAGCGGATCAAACGGCAATACCCGGTTGGTAGGGGTGACAGGGGCGGCAACAGCGATAATCATAGCGCCTCCACTGCCTCGACAAAGGCATCACCACGGGCAGGGAAACCGCTGAACATATCAAAACTGGCACATGCAGGTGAGAGCAACACAATGTCACCTGGCTTCGCCAAACTGGCTGCCAGTGAGACGGCATCCTGCATGTCAGTGGCGTACTGCCCTTCAAGACAGTTAACTGCCTGGTCTATTAAGCCGCCATCCTTACCGATCAGCACCAGTGCCCGACCCGCGTTTTGCATTGGCTCATTCAGATCACTAAAATCGGCACCTTTGCCCACACCACCCGCGATCAGCACAATTTTACTGCCGGGAGACAGGGTGGCAGCCAGACCATTAATGGCCGCCACTGTCGCACCAACATTGGTGCCTTTACTGTCATTAAAGAATGCCACACCCTGTTTATCATCCACCCACTGGCAGCGATGCTTCAATCCGGCAAAGTTTTTCAGGGTTTGCAGCATCGACTCCAGTGGAATATTGACCGCTTCACCCAACGCCAGTGACGCCAGCGCGTTGGCAATATTGTGCTGCCCCTGAATTTTCAGCTGGCTCACGGCCAGCAGCGGTTTTAACCCCCGGGCCAGAAACAGTTCACCCTCTTTTTCGATCAGGCCAAACTGATTAAGATCGGGACGCCCCAGTCCAAAACTGGTCACTTTCACACCGGAATTCACTAGCGGCGAGGTCAGCGCATCATCACGATTAACAATGACATTAGCAGCACCTTTGAACACCCGATGCTTCGCCTGATAGTAAAGCGGCAAACTATTGCTGTAGCGATCCAGATGATCCGGACTGACATTCAGCACGGTCGCAGCGGTTGCCCGCAAGTCATTCACCGTTTCCAGCTGAAAACTGGACAGTTCCAGAACATAGAGTTGCTGCTCACTCACGCTGAGCATATCCAGCACCGGGGTACCCAGGTTGCCGCCAATACCGGTATCAATACCCGCATCCAGCGCCATCTGTCCCACCAGCGTCGTCACCGTGCTTTTTGCATTTGACCCCGTAATGGCCACAATCGGTGCCGTAACCGCCTGACAAAACAGATCGATATCTCCGCTTAGTTTTACACCAGCAGCGACGGCTGCCTGAATAGCGGGTTGATCCTTGGCCACCCCAGGACTCAACAAAATCTCACTGGCACGACACAAAAGATCCTGATCCAGCTCACCACAGTACACCTCCATACCCGGAAACTCGGTGCGGATCAGTTCAAGATTGGGCGGCAGATCACGGGTATCAACGAGAATAAACGCACTGCCTTTACGCGCCAGATAGCGGGCACAGGAAAGCCCGGTCTGTCCCAGACCGATGATTATCCGCAGTTGATCAGTCGCTATCAGGCTCACTATTGCTCCGTTAACGTATTTTCAGGGTTGCCAGTCCAATCAGGACCAGTACGACTGTGATAATCCAGAACCGCACGATAACGCGGGGTTCCGGCCAGCCTTTCAATTCAAAATGGTGGTGCAGGGGTGCCATTCTGAAGATCCGTCGTCCGGTAAGTTTGAACGACGCGACCTGCAGAATCACCGATACCGTCTCGATGACGAACACACCGCCCATAATCATCAATACCAGCTCCTGGCGCACGATAACCGCGATAACACCCAGAGCGGCTCCCAGCGCCAGCGCACCCACATCACCCATAAACACCTGAGCGGGATAGGTGTTAAACCAGAGAAAGCCAAGGCCTGCACCCACTATCGAGCCGCAGATAATAATCAACTCACCTGAACCTGCGATGTACGGTATGTGCAGATAGCTGGCGAAGTTAACGTTACCGCCCAAATAAGCAAAAAAGCCCAGCGCACCGGCTACCAGTACCGTAGGAAGAATGGCCAGCCCATCCAGGCCATCGGTCAGATTAACGGCGTTGGAGGTGCCGACAATCACAAAATAGGTAAAGACAATAAAGAACAGCCCCATCTCTATGGCGACATCTTTAAATATCGGAATAATCAGCTGCGTCTCTGCCGGGGATTGGGCCGTCACATACAGAATGATGGCAGCACCAAAGCCACCTACCGATTGCCAGAAATACTTCCAGCGAGCCGGCAGACCCCGCGTGCTTTTTTCAATCACCATGCGGTAATCATCAACCCAGCCAACCGCACCGAAGACAAAAGTCACACCCAGCACGATCCAGGTATAACGATTACTCAGATCAGACCAGAGCAGACTACTGATCATAATCGCCAGAATAATCAGCGCACCGCCCATCGTCGGCGTACCCGCTTTGCTGAAGTGGGACTCAGGCCCATCACTGCGAACGGTCTGGCCAATCTGTTTACTTTTCAACTTACGGATCAGCGCAGGCCCCAACAACAATGAGATCGCCAGTGCCGTCAGCACCCCCAGAATTCCGCGCAGCGTCAGATAGCTGAATACGGAGAAAATGCTGTTATATTCAGCCAGCCAGTTGGCCAGAAGCAATAACATCAGTGACTACCCCCATCGGTAGAGCCTGGATTTGTCAGACCCGTTACAATTTGATCCATCCCCGCGCTGCGGGAGCCTTTTACCAGCAGAATACGCTGATGCTTTGGCAACTGCTGCAATGTAGTCAGCAGCGCGGTTTTATCGTTAAAATGTTCGGCTTTTTCACCGCCAGCTGCGATAAATCCTTCATGGGTTGCGGCACTCAGCGCACCACAGCTCAGCAACAGATCGATCGCTTTAGTCGCAGCGTACTCACCCACTTCACGGTGCTTTGCCTCTGCGCCCTCGCCCAGCTCGCCCATATCACCCAGCACTACAACCTTTTCGCCTTCCAGCTCAGCCAGTGCATCGACAGCAGCTTTCACCGCATCAGGATTAGCGTTATAACTATCATCAATAATCAACGTAGATTGATCTAATTGAATCGGACGCATCCGCCCTGCAACCGCCTGGCACTGGCTTAAGCCCTTTGCTGCAACCTCTGGCTGACAACCATCTGCCAGTACCGCTGCCGCTGCCGCCAGGGCATTAGCAATATTATGTCGTCCCATCACGCTAAGACTGATCGGATACTGACGCCCCAAATAGTTCAGCTTGAAGGCATAACAGCCGTTCGCCTGCAAATGGATATCTGACGCAAAAACCGATGCGCCCGGGTCTGCTATGGAGAAGGTCATCAGCGGTTGCTGCTGCAATATCCCCAGCCAGATATCCGCATGAGGATCATCCAGGTTAACCACCGCCGTGCCGGTCTCCGACAAACCTTCAAAAATCTCTGCCTTGGCCAGAACTACACCCCGAAGCGAGCCAAACCCTTCCAGGTGGGCACCAAAGGCGTTATTCAGAATGGCCACATCCGGTTTCGCCAGGCGCGTGCTATATGCGATCTCATGGGCACCACTGGCACCCATCTCAATCACGCCATAACAGTCTCCCGCAGACAGTCTTAACAGGGTCAGCGGCACACCAATATCGTTATTCAGGTTACCCTGGGTTGCCAGGGTCTGCCCGCGCAGCCGGTTGATCGATGCCAGCATCTCTTTTACAGTGGTTTTGCCACTGCTACCGGTCACCGCAAACATTGAGCCGTTAAACTGGCTACGGTTATAGGCTGCAAGGTTACCCAGTGCCATGCGGGTGTTGCTGACCACCAACTGGGGCACATCAACATCAACCTCATGCTCCACCACAACAGCAACCGCACCATCGGCGACCGCCTGTTTGACAAAGTCATGGGCATCAAAATTCTCGCCGCGCAACGCAACAAACAGATCACCGGCGTGAATATTGCGGGTGTCAGTACTTACTCCCTGTACATCACAACTGCCGCCAATCAGGCGGGCAGACAGTGCCGGAGCCAGATCACTCAGACCAAACGGACCGTTCATCGGCAACGCTCCTGCGTTATTATCTGCTCATCGGCTAGACCCAAGGCCTCTCTGGCAACGGCCAGATCATCAAACGGCATCTTCACCCCTTGTATATCCTGATAGTTCTCATGCCCCTTTCCGGCAATCAATAAAATATCGTCAGACTGCAGCGCTGCAATAGCCTGTTCAATCGCTATCTTTCGGTCAGGCTCACAGATCACCGACCCGCTACCTTCAAAGCCCGCCATAATCATGTTGATAATCTGTTGCGGGTCCTCTGTTCTGGGGTTATCGCTGGTGACAACAATACGATCCGCAAGTCGTTCAGCGACCTGCGCCATCTGCGCCCGCTTACCGGTATCCCGATCACCACCACAACCAAATACGCACCAGACCTGTCCCTGACAATGATTGCGCAGTGCTTCCAATGCTTTTTCCAGTGCATCCGGTGTATGGGCATAATCTACCACCACCCGCGGCGCCTGCCGTGACACCAGCTGCATCCGTCCCGCTACCGCAGTTAAGCGGTGCAGACCGTTTTCAATCTGTTTCAGATCGAAGCCCATAGCCTGAATAATCGCGACCGTCAGCAACAGATTACTCAGGTTAAAACGACCGATAAGGCCGCTATCCAGCGAAAACGAACCCTGCGGCGTTTCAATGTGCGCATTAATTCCGGCAGCTGAAAGCCTTACCTCAGTTGCCCGCACTGTCGCCCGTTCTGACTCACCAAAACCAATCCGATCCTGCCCATCTTTGCGCGCCAGAATAACCGCGCCATAGGCGTCATCGGCATTGATTACCTGATGATCAATATCCATGTCATAAAAAAGCCGGGCTTTAGCGGCTCCGTAACGCTCCATATCACCGTGATAATCCAGGTGATCCCGGGACAGATTAGTAAACCCTGCCGCCCTGAAATGTACGCCGCTTACCCGCTGTTGATCGAGCGCGTGACTCGACACTTCCATCACCACTGCGGTTGCGCCTTTACCCTTTAACTCTGCCAGTAACCGATGGACGCCGATGGCATCCGGAGTGGTATGGGTCGCCTCGTTCAACTGACCAAGCAAGCCATTACCCACGGTGCCGATCAGACCACAGGTCTCACCGCACTGCTCTAACAACTGAGCAATATAATGGGCACAGGAGGTTTTACCGTTGGTACCGGTAACACCCACCACCCGCAGGTGAAGAGAGGGTTCTCCAAAAAAACGTGAAGCTACCTCGCCAATCTGTGCGGCAACATCAGCCACACCGATCAGCGGGATAGTCACATCAATAGAGTCCGCTGCAGCCAGTTCTGCGTCATCAACAATCGCAGCAACTGCCCCTTCTGCTGCAGCGGAGCAAACAAAATCGATCCCTTTATGGTTAACACCATTACGGGCAAAAAACAGATCACCCGGTTTAACATTACGGCTGTCCTGACAGATCCCACTGATCTGCAGTTGCGCCAGGTCGCTATCCGCCAGCTGAGGCATCAGCGCTGACAAGCAATAGCTTGCGCGGCTCATTTCATCACCATCTGAGAGCTAACCGGCTGCCAGTTATCCGGTGCCACGTTCAACATTCGCAGTGCGCCACCCACAACACGTGAAAACAGCGGCGCTGCGACTTCGCCACCGTAATATTCCTGTCCTTTCGGGTTATCCACCATCACCACGGCGATAATCTCTGGATTATCAACCGGCGCGACGCCCGCAAAGATCGACACATACTTGTCGTCCGCGTAACCACCAGCACCAACCTTGTGCACCGTACCCGTCTTACCTGCGACACGATAACCCTCAATTGCTGCACGACGCCCGGTACCACCGGCCTGGGTAACCGTTTCCATCATTCTAAGAATCTGATTGGCTGTTTTTTCCGGCATTACCCGGGTGCCGGGCTCTGGCCGATCCAGCTTCAGCAGCGACACATGACGCACCAACCCTCCGGTCGCAAAGGGCAGATACGCCTGAGCCAGCTGTAACGGCGTTACCGCAATGCCATAGCCATAGGCCATCGTGGCACGCTCAACCAGCCGTTTCTCAGACAGATAGGGCAAAACCCCCGACTGCTCTCCCGGAAAGCCGGTTCCAGGCACCTGTCCCAGCCCTACGTTTTGAAAAATATTACGCACCGCGTCACCATGCATACTCAAAGCCAGCTTGGTAACCCCCACGTTACTCGACTTGGTAATAATCCGTTCCAGATCCAGCTCACCGTAGTTACGGTGATCGCGAATAGTGTTTCCCTTCACCCGAATAAATCCCGGAGAGGTATCAATCACGCTGTCAGTGGTATACAGACCGCTCATCAGTGCCGCCGCAATAGTCAGCGGTTTCACAGTCGAACCGGGCTCAAAGGTATCGGTCACCGCCCGGTTACGCAGCGATTCCATATCAGCACCGAGATTACTCCGATCATTCGGGTTGTAAGAAGGCTGGTTCACCATCGCCAGTATTTCCCCGGTATGCACATCGAGAACAACCATCGCCGCAGAGTCAGCTTTATGCGCCTGCACCGCTGCTTTGAGCTCCCGATAGGCCAGATACTGCAGCCGCAAATCGATACTCAGCTGTAGATCTTTACCCTGAACCATCGGTTCCAGTTCACGAATATGCTTGACGGTACGTCCCAGCAGATCCCGCATTACCAGTTTTTTACCTGGCACACCCTGCAACCAGTCTTCAAACGCCAGCTCAATTCCTTCCTGCCCTACGCCATCGACACTGGTAAATCCCACCAGGTGAGTGGCAACTTCGGCTGCGGGATAAAACCGTTTGTACTCCCGATCAACATAAACGCCCGGCATATGCAGATCTTCCACCTGCTCGGCCTGAGTCGGGGTCATCTGCCGTTTCAAGTAGATAAACTGCTTATCACGGGACTGCGACACCCGCTTCAACAGAGAGGTCTTGTCACTCTCTACCAGTGACGCCAATTTGTTGATTGAGGCATTTTGCAGATCAAACTCTTTCGGGTTCATCCACACCGTTGATACCGGAGCACTGACCGAGAGCGGCAGTCCGTTGCGGTCGCTGATCATACCCCGATGGGCCGGTATCACCGCGGTCCGCAACACCCGGGCATCACCCTGACGCTTGAGAAAGGCTTGCTCCTGAACATTCAGGGAAAGCATTTTGCCGGCCACTGCGCCAGCAATCAGAAACAGCAGCAAAAACACCAGCCATAAGCGCCAGCCCCGTGCCGCACGAGCTTGAAAATCCTGCTCATCGCTCATCTCTGATCACCTCAACCTGCTCAGGAATTCGCATTCCCAGGCGTTTAATTGCCACTGACTCAACCCGATTATTGGCGGCCAGCGTACCCTGTTCCAGCAGTAGTTGCCCCCATTCAACCTGCAACTCATCCCACTGCTGAACTAACTCTTGCTGCTGGTTAAACAAAATCCGATATTGATGTGCGGACCAGATAACCAATAGCGAAGACACCACAACCAGGCCGACCATACAAAACAAGATAAGCCCCGGTTTAACCAACTCAACCGGTTCTATTACCCCGTCAATCGGTTGTTCCTCTTCAGCCTTCAGCCATCCAGGCAGTGGCAAACTCAGTTTCATCGTATCTTTTTCGCTACCCGCATCACGGCGCTACGTGAGCGGGGGTTATCTGACACCTCATCACGCCCCGCCTTCACCGCCTTACCTTCGGCTTTAAGGCGGATATCCAGCATATCATCGGTCACCGGAATGCCCGGCGGCAGATGTTCATCACCTTTTACATACTTACGAATAAAGCGCTTAACAATTCGATCCTCCAGCGAGTGGAAACTAATCACCACCAGCCGGCCGCCGGGCTTGAGCATCTCCAGCGCCTGATCCAGACAGTCTTCCAGGTCTTCCAGCTCGCGGTTGATAAAGATCCTGATCCCCTGAAATGCACGGGTTGCCGGATTCTTACCCTTTTCCCAGGCAGGATTCGCCTCGGTAATAATTTTTGCCAGCCGCCCGGTCGTCACAATTGGCTCTTGCTCACGCTCATTAATGATTGCGCGGGCCATCCGCCGGGAATGACGCTCTTCACCATAGGTGTACAGCACGTCGGCAATCTCTTTCTCCCCGGCACGGGCGATCCACTCGGCAGCACTCTCACCCACATCCGGATTCATGCGCATATCCAGCGGGCCATCCGACATAAAACTAAAGCCGCGATTGGGGTCATCCAGCTGCGGCGATGAAACGCCAAGATCAAGCAGTACCCCATTAACCAGCCCGGCAAGCTCACGCTGACGGACAAACTCTTCCAGCTGCGCGAATGAGCCCCGCTCGATACTAAAGCGCGGCTCATCAGCAAAACGCTCAGCCGCACAGGCAATCGCCTCAGGATCTTTATCGATCCCCATCAGTCGGCCATTCTCAGACAGACGACTCAAAACCAGTGCAGAGTGACCACCACGCCCGAAAGTACCATCGATATAAAAGCCATCCGGATCATCGACCAGGGTATCCACAGCCTCATTCAGCAGCACTGTGATATGTTTAAACTCTGCACTCATGTGCTAACCCCTGTCGGTTTAAAGTGATAAATTCTGTAACTCGTTCGGTAGTTCTGCACCACCATCCGCTTCAGCCAGATACTCTTCACGGGTCGCCAGCCAGAGATCCTCGCTCCAGATCTCAAACTTATTACCCTGCCCCAGCAGAACAATCTTCTTATTCAGTCCGGCATAGTCACGTAGCGGTGCGGGCAACAGCAAACGCCCATTGCCATCCATATCAATATCGGTAGCATGACCGATCAGTAAGCGCTGAATACGGCGGGCCGCAGGGTTAAAACTGGGAAGCGCTTCAATCTTTTCCTGAATCACTTCCCATTCAGCCAGCGGGTACAACAACAAGCAGCGTTCCTCTGTATCAATCGTCGCAACCAGGTGCCCACAGCAGTGCTCCGTGATCGTGTCACGGTAGCGTGCTGGTATGGCCATACGGCCTTTAGCATCCAGATTGATTGGATTGACACCACGAAACTGCAAAAAGCTCTCCCGAAAACCAAATTAACCCACATTTACCCACAATTTCCCACTAGTGCACACTATAGGAATTAACCCACTGGTTTGCAAGGGAGAAACTCCTCAGTACAGCACTATAAAAAGCAAGATTATGAGCCTGACGAATACAGTTTTTTCCTGCATCGAAGCGCCAGAAAAAAACAGGAGATAAAACAGAGAGTTGAAACAAGAGACGATTAACAACTACAGAACAGAGGCAACCAACAGATGAAAAAAAAGAAAAAGAAAAATACAACTTTATTAATTCAAAGACATTCAAAGCAGCACTACTGACAAACATGCCAGCCTTTACGAACAATCCCTGGCTCCCAAAGCAGCTCTGCCGCCGAAACGTCTAAAATATTGTCGTCAAACTAAGAAAATGTGCAGCGATCACCCATAAACCCTGTTCTTTCTGAAGAGTTGTCAAGGACAAGCGCTCATATCAAGCCTATGAGATTTAAGAGGTGCGGGTATTATGAGATATAAAAAATGTAGAGCTCAACGATAAGCCCTGATCTTTTGTAAGAGTTGTCGAGGACAATCATTCATCTGAGTTAAATAAGTGTAGAGCTCGCCTATAAGCCCTGAACTTTCCTCAAGCGCTGTCGAGGACAACCTATCATGATGAGCTTATGGAATTTAAGAGGCGCGGGTATTATAGATATAAAAAATGTAGAGTTCGCCGATAAGCCCCGAGCTTTTTGAAGAGTTGTCGAGGACAATCATTCATCTGAGTTAAATAAGTGTAGAGCTCGACGATAAGCCCTGATCTTTTGCAAGAGCTGTCGAGGACAATCATTCATCTGAGTTAAATAAGTGTAGAGCTCGACGATAAGCCCTGATCTTTTACAAGAGCTGTCGAGGACAATCATTCATCTGAGTTAAATAAGTGTAGAGCTCGCCGATAAGCCCCGAGCTTTTTGAAGAGTTGTCGAGGACAATCATTCATCTGAGTTAAATAAGTGTAGAGTTCGCCGATAAGCCGGGTTTTGTCGAGGACAATCATTCATCTAGGACCTGCGTCGCCACAGGCCTCAAGCGACCTACCCGAATCCAGCATGGGCCATGCCTCATGGATTCCTATTTGGTCTTGCTCCAGGTGGGGTTTACCTTGCCGTGACGTGTTACCACGCACGCGGTGCGCTCTTACCGCACCCTTTCACCCTTACCGGCTTCCTGTAAACAGGAAACGTAGGCGGTTTGCTCTCTGCTGCACTTGCCGTAGGCTTTCGCCCCCCAGGCATTACCTGGCACCCTGCCCTATGGAGCCCGGACTTTCCTCCCCTCCCTCACAGGAGCAGCGATTGTCTGGCGAACTCTACGGCGCAAAGGATACCAGCAAGCCCACCATAAGCAAGCAGAACTGTGACGCAGTGAGCGAATTATTTACGATCCAGTGCCGCCTGATACATTACCTTCTTTTTGATCCCGGTAATTTTTGCCGCCAGCGCCGCAGCCTGCTTCACGGAGAGCTCCTCAAGCAGGATATCCAACACCTCACTACTACGAGGGTCAAGCAGGCTATCATCCTGCTGCGGCGCTCCCTCAACCATCAAAACAAATTCCCCCTTACGCTGATTAGGATCAGCCTCAACCTGAGCAAGAACCTCTTCGGCGGTACCACTGAGAAAGGTTTCAAATGTCTTGGTCAGCTCCCGGGCTATCGCAATAGGACGTTCAGCCCCAAAGGCAGTCGCTATATCTTTTAAACTATCGATAATCCTGTGAGGTGATTCATAGAACATCAACGTTCTGTTTTCAGCCGCCAATGCGCTATAAAAATTAAGCCGCTGCTGCGACTTTGCCGGTGGAAACCCCTCAAAGGCAAAACGATCGGACGGCACGCCCGCAGCACACAGCGCAGCCACCAGCGCGCAACACCCGGGAAGCGGCACAACTCTGAATCCTGCAGCACGCACTTCACGCACCAGAACAAAGCCCGGATCGGAGATCAGCGGCGTACCCGCATCAGAAATCAGTGCAATATCATTACCCTGCTGCAACTTTTCGATAATTTTTTGCTGCTGCTGGCGTTCATTATGGTCATGAACTGCTATCATCGGCGTTTTGATATTAAAATGTGACAGCAAACGTCCACTATGGCGGGTATCTTCAGCCGCAATTAATGCAACCGACTCCAGTATACGGAGCGCGCGCGGCGTCATATCTTCCAAATTACCAATCGGCGTTGCGACAACATACAAAACTGCTTCGGACATCAGTATTCGAGCCATTTATAAATTCAGGGTGTGAAAGTATATGACGTTTCCAAGCCGCCTGTCTCTGCTCCTGACCGCCAGCGTGACACTTTTTCTGGCAGGTTGTGGTTCCCAGCAGGGCAATATTGCAACACAGCGGTCTGACGACCCCATGCAGCAAGTCGCTGAATTAATCCTGCAGGCAGAGACCGCGGCCCCCATCAAAAGCGCGCAACTGAAAGCAGAAGCAGCACGTATTTTAATTATGCAGGATCGCGAGGGAGAAGCCTCCCGCCTCCTGGATGAGATCAACATGCAGCTGTTGACACCCGCTCTGCAGTTTGAGATATCAGAGCTGAAGGCCCGCACCGCCCTGGAGCAACAGGACGGCCAGAGCGCCCTGCGCTACCTGCAACAGCTGCCGCCTGAAACCACAAAAAACCTGCCTGCCGAACAGCAATATCAGATAGGCGAGATGCAGGCAGACGCCTACCGTTATCAGCAGAACACGCTCAGCGAACTACAGCAGCTGATACAGCTCAGCAGCTACAGTCCGGCCGACAAAACCAAAGCACTGCACAACCGCATCTGGACACTCCTCACCCAGGTTCCGGCAGACCAGCTAAAACAGCTAAGCCAGCGACTCGACAACAGCTACTACCAACAGGGCTGGTATGAACTGGCACTTAGCACCGCCAATCAACAGGACCTGAGCCAGCAAAACAAACTGATGCGGCAGTGGGAGATCCTCTGGCAGTCGCATCCGGCACAACAAACCCCACCGGATGCACTCCTGGCAATAACCGCCACTGACACCCTCAGCGCGGAACATATCGCACTCTATCTACCTCTGAGCGGCAACCTGGAAAAACCGGCAGAAGCGATAACCACCGGATTCATGACCGCTTACTACAATGCCGTCAAAGCAGGCAGAACCACAGCCAGAATCACCATGCTAGACTCAACCAAGATCACCAACCCCGAGCAGCTCTACCAGATAGCACAGGAGCGGGGTATCGACCTGATCATTGGCCCACTAAAGAAAGAGATGGTAGAAAACCTGATCAACTTTGGCCCGGCACCCATTCCAACGTTAACACTCAACACCGCTCCGGGAAGCCAGCAAGTTAACATCTATCAGTTTGGACTAGCCATCGAAGACGAAGCGATCCAGGCAGCAGAACAAGCCTGGAACGATCAGAAAAAGCAGGCGTTAATCTACACCCCCGACACTGACTGGGGGGTTCGCTCAGCGATCGCCTTCAAGCAGCGCTTTACCGAACTGGGAGGCACCATCCTTGATAGCCTCACTTACAACACCGACACCAATTATTCTGAGCAGATAGCCACACTGTTAGGCACTGAGAAAAGCAGTGCACGAGATACCCAGCTCACCCGGATTATTGGTGCACGACCCGAATTTGAAAGCCGCCGACGACAGGATGTGGATGCAATATTCCTTTCCGCACTACCGCAAACCGCCCGACAGATTAAACCTACGCTGGCATACCACTATGCGGGCAACATCCCCGTTTACGCTACATCACAGATCTATACCGGCGCAGAATCAGCCATTGAAGATCAGGACCTGAACGGTATCCGCTTTGTTGCTACACCCTGGTTAAGCGCACCGCCATCAACCACCCATCTGCAACTGGCACAGTTACGGGACGACACCAACAGCCGCTTTGGTCGCCTCTACGCACTGGGTATCGACGCTTTCGGCCTGTTTCCCTATCTTGCGCAACTATCTGCCTCTGCGTCTGCTAAGATAGAGGGCGAGACCGGATCACTTTCTTTAGGAAAGAACAATCAGATTGTACGAACCCTTAACTGGGTAACCTTTAAACAGGGAATCGCCCAATCTGAGAACTAAAATAGCACTACCCAGGCAGGATAAAGCATGGACAGACAGCAGATCGGCAAGGACGCCGAGCAGAAAGCACTGAGTTACTTGAAGCAACAAGGACTAAAACTAATTAGCAAGAATTTTCACTGCCGGTTTGGTGAGATTGACCTGATTATGCAGGACAGTGAGCAGCTGGTATTCATCGAAGTACGCAGTCGACGTCACAGCAACTGGGGTGGCGCCGTTCTCTCTGTCGACTTCCGTAAACAGAAGAAATTAATAAAAACAGCCAGTTACTATCTCAGCCAGCAGAAAAGCAGTAACCTGCCAGTATGTCGGTTTGATGTAATAGCATTTGAAGCCAAACAGGATAACGGGAGTGGAGATTCCTGCCCTGTATGGTATAAAGACGCCTTCAGACCTGAAGCCACTTTCTGACAGGAGCACCGATGGTACTTCAAGACCGAGTTATTAGCCTGTTCCATAACAGCATGGAGGTTAATGCCCAAACCATCGAAGAATACACACCGCTGATATCACATGCCGGAGAGCTGTTACTCAGCTGCCTGATGTCTGAAAATAAAATCCTCTGCTGCGGCAATGGCGGCAGTGCAGCATTGTCTCAACACTTCAGCAGCTTACTAATGAATCAGTTTCGCCATGAGCGACCCGGTTTGCCCGCTATATGCCTGAGTGCAGATGGTTCTGCGCTGACAGGAATCGCCCATGACGATCAGTTTAATGAGGTGTTTTCAAAACAGATACGCGCCCTTGGACAGCCTGGCGACCTGCTGCTGATACTGTCAAATGACGGTCGCGCCGCCAATTTAGTCCAGGCAATTCAGGCAGCCCATGACCGGGATATGCTGGTAATTGCACTCACCGGGGGAACTAATGACAACATTCACTCTCTACTACTGCCGGATGAGGTCGAATTTTGCATACCAGCAGATGACCCGGCACTGATTTTTGGTGCACAGACACTAATTCTGCATGCCCTGTGCGATCTCATAGATTATCAACTTTTTGGCGGAGAATAACTGATGAAACGCATCGCTATCCTGATTATCGCAGGTCTTTTAAGCAGCGGCTGCTCTACGATTGTCAGCAGCTTTAAAGAGGAACCCATTAAGGAAAATCCAACAGACCGCACCACCGGTAGCTTTGTTGATGACGAGTTAATTGAGATCAAATCCAACGTTAACATCAGCAAAGGCTCCGTTGAACTCAGTAGCAGCCATGTCAACGTCACCAGCTTTAACGGTATCGTGCTGCTGACCGGCCAGGTCGCCACCGAAGAGACTCGCCTGGAAGCTGAACAGATTGTCAGCCAGGTACGTAAAATCCGCCGCATCCACAACGAACTAACCGTCGCCAGTCCTACCGCAACCCTGGCCCGCGCCAACGACACCTGGATCACCGCCAAGATCAAAGCCAATATGATCGGTGATACACAGGTCGACGCAACACAGATTAAAGTCGTCACTGAAAACGGCGTGGTCTATCTGATGGGTCTCGTCACACGCTCTCAGGCTGATAACGCAGTGCGGATTGTACGCAGCGTGAATGGCATTCAGAAAATCATTAAGATATTTGAATATATCGATTAAAGGCAGATGTCCACAGTCCGATCGCTGCGCTCGCCCGAGCGCAGCTTCACTGCTTGTCCGCGGGACACTAGCAGCAACAAACAATCAGCAGACACTGACAACAAATATTCGCCGCGGGGGCACGCCTCCCACCAACCTCAGCTACCTCAGCTACCAACCTCAGTTTTTCCCGACTTCGGACAAGCGCAGCGTTCGGACTTCAGACCCCGACTCTTATTTAACCACCTTCAATGAAGGCCGCTTATTCGGTTTAGGCGCTTCCGGCGGTGTAGGGTCATTCTCAGGCTCGCCATCATACAACGCCTCAACACCTGGTTCAGCGCCGAAGCCCATGCCCTGCCCGTTCTCACGCGCGTAGATCGCCATTACAGCTACCATCGGCGCAAATACATTCATTGGCACACCACCAAAGCGGGCATTAAAACTGACCGCATCATTCTCAATCAGCAGCCCCTGCACAGCAGAAGGTGCGACATTAAGAACAATCTGCCCATCACTGATAAACTGCTGCGGCACCATTACACCCTGAATCTCAGCATCAATCACCAGGTGTGGCGTCCAGCCACTGTCCAGAATCCACTCATTCAGTGCACGGAGAAGATATCCACGACTCGATTGCATTACATACTCCAAAAAAAAGGATGAGTAATAACCCATCCTTTATGTATCAATATCACAAACCCGGCTTCAGTCACGCATTTCGCGTTCTTCTTCAGACAGGCTGATCTGAAATGCCTCACGCTCAAACAGGCGAGTCATATACTTAATCAGATCTTTGCACTGCGCTTCCGGCAACTCAACACCGAGAATCTCAAGACGCCACAACAGCGGAGCGATACAGCAGTCTACCAGGGTAAACTCTTCACTCATGAAATAGTCTTTTTCACCAAAGATAGGTGAAACAGCAACCAGACTGTCACGCAGCGCTTTACGGGCCTCATCAACCTCGCCAGCACTCTCTGCCGTCAGAATAACATCTGCCAAAGCACACCAGTCACGCTGAATACGGTACATAAACAAACGACTTTCAGCACGTGCAACAGGATAGACAGGTAGTAGCGGCGGATGAGGAAAACGCTCATCCAGATACTCCATCATCACATTTGGCTCATACAATACCAACTCACGATCCAGAAGGGTCGGCAAGCTGTTGTACGGATTCAGTGAAGCCAGATCCTCAGGCAAATTGTTTGGATCGCAATCGTTAATCTCAACTGCAACACCCTTTTCTGCCAGAACGATACGTACCCGATGGCTGTAATGATCATTACCATCGGAGTAAAAAGTCATAGAAGAACGCTTGGCCACTACACCCATTAAATCACCCCGTTTCACATGTTCCATAAAAAAAATATACGCGGACCAACTAAATTGGACCGCGTATCGGTATTACTGACCAGCAAACGTTTAGTGAACGTCTTTCCAGTACTCTTTCTTCAGCGCGTAAGCAAAGAAGAAGAAGATAAACAGGAAGATCAGTACTTTATAACCAATTGCCTGGGACTGCAGCTTAACAGGGTTACCCATGTAAGACATGAAGTTAACCAGGTCATAGATAGTATTATCAAACTCTTCAACTGAGAGCTGACCTTTTTCAGCAATGCTCAGACAACCACCCATTTGAACACCGGTCAGAGGATCAATGGTCTTCACCTGGTGAGCCATCTCCGCTGGGGTGCAATGGTTAACCTGAAGCCCCTGCAAGCCTTCCAAAACGTTAGGCATACCCACGTCAGGAAAGACAACGTTGTTGACACCCCAAGGACGAGCAGGGTCTTTGTAGAAGCTACGCAGGTAAGTATACACCCACGCCTCACCACGCAGACGCGTTTCCAGCGTCAAATCCGGCGGAGGCGTACCAAACCATGCAGCACCATCGGTTTGAGGCATAGCAATAGTCATCTGCTCACCCACTTTAGAATCACCGAAGATCAGATGCTTTTGCACCAGCTCATTAGGCATATCTAAATCCATTGCGGCACGCTCATAACGCTGAAAGTTAGCCGAGTGGCAACCCATACAATGGTTTACAAAAGTCGCCATACCACGCTGCAGCGACTCTTTATTCGCATGATCCGGAGCCATCTCATCCAGATGAACTCCACCCGTAGCAGCACTAGCAGCCACTGGCGCCAGCACTAACAAGATTGCGATAAAAAACTTTTTCATTAGCCTGTCACCCTATCTGGTACCGGTTTAGTGCTTTCCATTCTGGTGTAGAACGGCATCAGGAAGAAGTATGCAAAATACAGTGCAGTACAGATCTGCGCCACCAGCGTACGACCAGGAGAAGATGCAACAACCCCCAGATAACCCAGAATAACGAAGCTGATCGCAAAGATAACCAGCATAACCTTACTCATCCAGCCTTTGTAGCGCATGGATTTAACCGGGCTACGGTCCAGCCAAGGCAGAACAAACAGAATAGCAATTGCACCACCCATTACCACAACACCCGGGAACTGAGATGCCGCAATTGGCGGAATCGCACGCAACATGGCGTAGAACGGCGTGAAGTACCATACCGGCGCGATATGCGGCGGAGTCTTCAGCGGGTTAGCCGGTTCGAAGTTAGGCTGCTCGATAAAGTAACCACCCATCTCCGGGAAGAAGAAGATGATCAGGCAGAATACAAACAGGAAGACCACAACACCGACAATATCTTTAACGGTGTAGTAAGGGTGGAATGGGATACCATCCAGCGGCACGCCGTTCTCATCCTTCTTATCTTTGATCTCGATACCGTCAGGGTTGTTAGAACCCACTTCATGCAGCGCGATAATGTGCATAACAACCAGCGCCAGCAGAACGATCGGCAGTGCAACAACATGCAGAGAGAAGAAACGGTTCAGGGTAATACCAGAGATCAGGTAGTCACCACGAATCCACTCAGCCAGATCAGGACCAATCACCGGAACAGCAGAGAACAGAGATACGATTACCTGAGCACCCCAGTAAGACATCTGACCCCATGGTAGCAGGTAGCCCATGAACGCTTCAGCCATCAGCGCCAGGTAGATCGTCATACCAAAGATCCACACCAATTCACGGGGCTTACGGTAAGAACCGTACAGCAGACCACGGAACATGTGCAGATACACAACCGCGAAAAACGCAGAAGCACCAGTAGAATGCATGTAACGCAGCAGCCAACCGTAATCCACATCACGCATGATGTATTCAACAGAAGCAAATGCCCCCTCTGCTGTAGGGTTATAGCTCATTGTCAGCCAGATTCCGGTTAACAGCTGGTTAACCAGAACCAGCAAAGCCAGAGAACCGAAGAAATACCAAAAGTTAAAGTTCTTCGGAGCATAGTATTTTGCTAAATGATCATCCCACATTGCCGTCAATGGGAAACGATCGTCGATCCAGCCCATGATGCCTGGATTTCCTTTATTACGATTGCCAGCCATTATGCAGTCTCCTGATCCACACCAACGATGATCACATTATCACTCTCATAAAAATGAGGTGGAATCACCAGGTTAGTCGGTGCCGGAACACCTTTCATTACACGACCTGACAGGTCAAAACGAGAACCATGACATGGGCAGTAGAAACCACCAACCCACTCAGGACCCAGATCTTCTGGTGCCAGCTCAGGACGGTAAGTCGGAGAACAACCCAGGTGGGTACAGATACCAACCATCACCGCGATATCTTCACGAATCGCACGGGCTGGAGTACCTGGCACATAAGCAGGCTGCTGTGGAGCTTCTGACTTAGGGTCAGCCAGACTTCCGTCAAGCTTAGCCAGATTAGCCAGCGCTTCAGGCCCACGACGAACAATCCAAACAGGCTTGCCGCGCCATTTGACGATCATCTGCTGACCCACTTCCAGCTTGCTGATATCAGCTTTAACCGGGGCACCAGCTGTCTTAGCCTTTGCACTCGGATTCCATGAAGCCACGAACGGAACTGCAGCTCCTACGGCACCCACTGCCCCAACAGCAGAAGTGGCACCGATCAGGAGACGTCGCCGCCCCTTATTCACGCCGTCATTACTCATTAAGATTATCTCCCCTCACTCAACCCTCTCATTGCCACCCTATTGCAGTGCAGCAATTGCCCGGTTGCTCAGTAATGAATCCCGAATTAACGGATTTTTAAAATGGCACAAATAGTAATGAAATTCACCCCTTCTTACAAGGCTAATTAGGGGTAAAACCTCCTTTTTACGCCTATAGTCGACCTACTCTTGACCTCATCCCGCAACGCCACAATTGAAACCAAAAAAAACGCCCGTACCATCTCTGGCAGGGGCGTTTTTCTGTACGACACAGAAACTGTATCGCTGCGAATTAACGCTTGGAGAACTGTGGCTTCTTACGTGCTTTACGCAGACCCACTTTCTTACGTTCAACTTCACGCGCATCACGGGTAACGAAACCAGCAGCACGCAGCTCAGGACGCAGAGTCTCATCATATTCCATCAGCGCGCGAGTGATACCGTGACGGATCGCACCAGCCTGACCAAAACCACCACCGCCTTTAACGGTAATGTAAACATCAAATTTTTCAGTGTTGCCAGTCAGATCCAGAGGCTGACGAACGATCATGCGAGCAGTTTCGCGACCGAAGTAAACATCAAGTTCACGCTGGTTAACAGTGATTTTACCTGTACCTGGACGCAGGAATACGCGTGCAGTAGAGGACTTACGACGGCCTGTGCCGTAATACTGAGTTGTAGACATATTGACCTGCCCCTTAGACGTTCAGTTCTTGTGGCTGTTGAGCCGCATGCGGATGTTCTGCACCAGCGTACACTTTCATCTTAGTGTACATAGCACGACCCAGGGGACCTTTAGGTAGCATACCTTTAACGGCCAGTTCGATGGTGCGTGTTGGATGAGTTTCAACCATCTTCTCGAAAGAAGTTTCACGTAGACCACCTGGGTAACCGGTATGGCGATAGTACATTTTGTCCTTACGCTTGTTACCAGTTACGTTTACTTTCTCAGCATTGATAACGATTATGTAATCACCAGTGTCAACGTGAGGAGTGAATTCTGCTTTATGCTTGCCACGCAGACGACGGGCGATTTCAGTAGCCATACGACCCAGAGTTTTACCCTCAGCGTCGATAACATACCAGTCGCGTTTAACCTCTGCAGGCTTTGCGCTAAATGTAGTCATGATAAATTTACCTATACATCAGTCTGATCACTGCGAAACCAAAGGGCTCGCAATGCTCGACGACCTTATAATTATTGGTTGCAAACCTTGATTTACAACGTCATAAATCCCCGGACCTATCCAAAGGAGCGCGGATTATACTGTAAGTTAAAAAATATGCCAATAAAAAAACAGCTGCTAGTTGTTAGAACGCGAAACTCAGTTGCTAGATGTTAGAACGCGACTTCGTCGCTTGCTAGACGCAAAGCTCCGCTCTGCTTGCTAGAAAAAGAAAAAACAAAACCTGTAATTTCACTTGGGAGCAACATCAGCACACTACAGGTCTTCCCGTCGCACTTAACTGAAAAACCCAAACACAACTGCGACCTTCAACGACACACACAACAAGCCTTTACAGGTAACTTTCTTTTCTAGCAAGTCGCGCAGCGACGCCTAACCACTCGCAAGCGGCGAAGCCGCGTCTAACAACTGCTCTTAAGCCCGATGCTCTTTAGCCAGATACTCATGCGATTGCATCTCTAGCAAACGACTCTGAGTACGCTGGATTTCAAATTCCAGACGCCCTTCGCTGTAGATTTCGTGGATCGATTTTTCCGCAGAGAGAATCAGTTTTACACCACTGTCATAAAACTCATCCACCAGATTAACAAAACGGCGCGCCGCGTCATCATTACTACGACCCAGCTGCGGTACGTTGCTGATCAGCACTGCGTGAAAGATCTTACCCAACTCAATATAGTCATTCTGACTGCGCGGCCCTTCACATAACTCTTTAAAATCAAACCAGACAACATCTTCACAGCAACGACGTGCCTTGATATCCCGCCCGTTAATCTCCAGAGCACAGTCTTCAACAACTTCCTGAAGATCCGGAGCAAGGCTTTCAAAGCTTGAGTTCAGACTCAGGTCTGCAGTTTCATCAAGCGGATAATGATACAACTCAGCCTGCTCAAGGGTTCGTAGACGGTAGTCAACACCGCTATCCACATTCACAACGTCGGTATACTTATTCAGCATATCGATTGCGGGCAGAAAACGTGCGCGCTGCAATCCATTCTCATACAAGCCATTTGGCACAATATTGGAGGTGGCCACCAGCGATACACCGTTCTTGAATAACTCTTCAAGCAAGCCGCCCAGAATCATCGCATCGGTGATATCGGTGACAAAAAACTCATCAAAACAGATAATCTGAAACTCAGAGGCATACTTCTTACCGATAGCCACCAGAGGGTTAGGTGTACCGTCTAAAAGCTTCAGCTCTTTGTGTACGCGCTGCATAAAGCGGTGAAAATGGGTGCGCTCTTTATTCTCAAACGGCAGACTTTCGTAAAAGGTATCCATCAGATAGGTCTTGCCACGACCCACCCCACCCCAGAAGTAAAGCCCTTTAACTGGCTCTACCTGTGGCTTCTTTAATTTAGCCGAAAAGCGACTCACCAAGCCCTTAGGCTTTGGCTGATTTTGCTTCGCCAGCAGATCATCATAAAGGCGCTGCAGATTTTTAACTGCCAGTTCCTGCGCCGCATCATAGGAGAAGTCGTCGCGTTCAAGGTCTTTTTTATAACGATCAATAGGAGTCATGCCGAAAACCGTACCATTCAAGCCAATTCAGATAGATAAGAAGAAAACGAAGGATGGGCACTTTACTCCCCACCCCCGGATTTTGCAACGCAACAAAGGGATAAGAGCTGAAGCCCGCTGTCCGAACGCAACGCTCACCAAAGGGTTAATCGCGACGAGGTACCCAGAGGGCATGCTAGCGGCGCTCGCGCCACTTAACCTATCCCCAGCAACGGCACCAGCAGTGGCAACATGAAGGCAGTAAATGCGCCGGTCATCCCCATTGCCAGCCCACCAAAGGCGCCCGCCATCAGACCGTATTCGAAGGCGAAGGCGGTGCCCATACCGTGCGCCGAGACTCCCAGCGTGAACCCTTTGACAGCCTCATCGGTAACATTGAGTATGTGATAGATCGGCGGCGCAAGTATACACCCCAGCGCACCGGTAATCAGCACCAAACCCGATGCCAGCGATGGATAACCACCCAGCTTTTCTGCCACACCGATGGCAATTGCCGAGGTGACTGATTTAGGCGCGATAGACAGCAGAGTCCCCAGTGATGCATCAAGTGCCTGCGCAACCAGCAATGCTGACGCGGCCGCGGTGACAGCCCCAGCCATACACGCCAGCAGCAGCGGCAGAAGCAGTTTTTTCACACGCTCGAAATGATCAAACAGCGGCACCGCAAGCGCCACCGTCGCAGGACCCAGCAAAAAGTGAATAAACTGCGCACCCTCAAAATAGGTTTCGTAGGAAGTACCGGTCAGCAACAGGAAGACAATAATCAGAAACAGAGACACTAATACCGGATGCAGCAATGGCGTGCCTCCGAGACGGCGGTTGAGCCAGGAGGTCACAATAAAGGTTGCGATAGTAACAATCAGCCACATCAGCGGCTTCGCGGCAAAAAAGGTCCAGAACTCCATCAGTGACTATCCTCACCCAGCGTATCCTGGCCATGCTTAACGCGACTCAGCCGATGCAACTTTTTAGCCGAAGGGTTGAGAATCAGCGCGGTGACAACGATTGTCAGCGCCGTACTGACAATCAGAGCAACCAGAATTGCCAGCCAGTCCTGTTTTAACAATCCGAAATGGGTCATCAGCCCAACACCCGCTGGCACAAACAGCAACGCCAGGTGCTTTAATAACGCCTCACTGGGAATCCGTAAGTATTCAGGCACTTCGCCTTTAATAATCAACCCCATCAGCAATAGCACCATCCCCACAACAGGTCCGGGCACTGGCAAGCCCGAGAACACAACAATCAGCTCTCCGGCAAACTGAAACAGCAGCAAAATCAAAAAACCAATTAACATTCTAAGCCCTGCGCACGTCAGACATGCCTTATCAAATCACCAACAACACAGCCTCTGTTCCGGCATATAAAGCAAATACCACAAACAACACTCCGGATGCCCGGTGCAACCAGGCGATCGAGACATAACGCATCAGCGCTCTACCCGCCAGAATTCCCAGAGCAGAAGTAGACACCAGCGCCAGCGTTGAACCGATCCAGACCGGCAGCGCAGGCTCCGTGCTCGCCAACCCCATTACTGCCAGTTGGGTTTTGTCCCCCAGCTCAGCAAAAAACAGCATCAGCAGGGCAGAGATAAAAACACTCTTAACAGAGAGTGAAACATTGTCATCATCCTCTTCCTCCTCCACTCGAAAAGACTGGACACCAAACCAGAGAAACAGAAGCGCAACCACAGCCAAAACAACCGGACGGGGCAACCAGGTCGCCGCAACAGCCCCCACCAGAACAGCCAGAAGATTCAACACTGCAAACGCGACGATGGCCCCCATTAACACAGGTAAAACCCGATAACGGGTCGCCAGGGTCATACAGACCAACTGACTTTTATCGCCAAATTCCGCCAGAAACACTAACAAGAAGGCGCCTGCCACACTTACCAACTGATCCATCAAACCCAACCCTTAAAATATAAAATTGTGGCGATTATACAGAATCCGGCAAAACAATCGCCTGCTTAACGCTCGGACGTTAATGCTTCTAAAGATTTAAGTTCCTGAAAAGTATTGAGATTACACAGCTGATCAGAGAGATCAGAAATATCAATTAACTGCATCGAATGATTACGCATCCAGCCCTGCACCGCACGCTGCCCACCCGCCAGCCACTGCTCAAGATCATCCACAAGCAAACGAGGCAGCACCGCATGCAACGGATGCAACTTATCGCCTTCGGACAACACAGTAATTGACTCTGGAGAAGCGGTTGCCGCCGCAAACAAACGCTCTATCAACACCGCCTCCAGCAACGGCGTATCGCAGGGCAGCACCAGCACCTGATCTGAACTACTCACTTTCAGCCCGGCCAGAATTCCCGCCAGAGGCCCCTGAAATCCCTCAAGAGAATCTTCTACCACTTCATCCGCCAGCACCGCATACTCCGGCAGATGCCGATTACAGCTGATAATCACTCTTGAAACAAAAGGCCTGACCAGCTCAACCGCAAAGGCAACCATCGGTTGCGATTGAAACGGCACCAGCCCTTTATCACAACCACCCATACGGCGTCCTTCGCCACCCGCCAGAATAATAACGTCCAACAGAATCAGCCGCCGGTTACGGGTGGAAAAAATGCGACTTCATCGCCATCAGAAACAACAGTATCTAACGACACAATATCCTGATTAATCGAGCAGAGCAGCTGCCCCTTTAGCGCTTTATCCCACTCAGCCCCCTGCTCCTTCAGCTGCTCAAGGAGCTCGCCCGCCGTGACCGACCGGTCCAGCGAATGATTCATCTGAGACACCCCGAGCGCTTCACGCAGGGACGCAAAAAAAAACACATTTACCATCATACAACCTATCTTTTCAGCACCCGTATTCCGGACGCTCAATTCAACACTTCACTAAACGGAATAAATATCAGGAAATCACCCTCAGCAACCACCGTATCCGGTGGCACCACAAGATATCCCGCCGCCGTCACCGAAGAGCTTAACACACCCGAGCTTTGACTTGAGCCAATCACCGCCCGACCATCGAGCAGCTGAACCCGAAGGTATTCCTGACGACTAATCGCCCTTGGCCGGCTAAAGCCTGCTTCAACCGGGAAACTGTTTGGCACAACGCGCTGAACCCCCATCGACTTGAGCAGAAAGGGACGCGCCAGAATACTGAAAGTCACCAATACAGCAGCAGGATTACCCGGCAAGCCAAGCAATGGCTTACCATTAACATAACCAAAAGCCATCGGTTTACCCGGCTTAATCGCCAGCTTCCACATCCGCAGTTCGCCTTGCGACTCCACTGCCGCCTTCACGTGGTCCTCTTCACCCACCGAGACACCACCGCTGCTAATAATACAATCAGCTCGCTCTGATGCTTGTCTCAAAGCGACTTTGGTTCCCTCGAGTGTATCCTCAACAATACCGCAATCAACGACTTCGCACCCCAGCCCCTGCAACAGCCCGCGCAGAGTAAACAGATTAGAATTATAGATCTGCCCGGGCTGCAGCGGATTGCCCGGCATAACCAGCTCATCACCGGTTGCCATCACTGCAACCTTCAAACGACGATAGACACTCACGGCAGCAATACCCACCGAAGCAAGCACGCCGATATGGGAGGCCTGCAGCCGGGCACCCGCAGACATGACCGCCTGGCCAGCCCGGATATCCTGTCCTTGCGGACGAATATTATTACCCGCAACAGGCACTTCATTGATATCAACCCAACGCTGATTATCGCTTTCACCAGCCGTGGTATTTTCCTGCATCACCACAGCATCAGCGCCCAGGGGAATTTCAGAACCGGTAAAAATTCGGGCAGCAGTGCCAGATTGCAGTGGTTTGGGTGCGGTGCCCGCCGGTATCCGCTGCGACACGATCAGACGCTTGCCTGCTGCAAGATCAGAGAGCTTCAGCGCATAACCATCCATTGCACTATTATCCCGGGGAGGCACATCAACCGTTGACAGCTGATCTTCTGCCAGCACCCGCCCCAGTGCATCAGCAATGCCCACTAACTCGGTAGCAACATTCACCCTAGCTTCTGCCAGCAGCTTTTCCAGTGCTTCAGCAACCGGCATCAACGACTGCGCAGGTGCGTCACAACTATGATTCCCGGTACTCATCCGCGCGGCCCACAAGCAGTTTCAACAGACTTAGTTGTCATCACCATCTCGACAAAGTTACAGGGACGATGACGCGCATCCAACTGCTCACGGATAATCCCGTTCCAGGCAGTTTTACAGGCACCGGTAGAACCCGGCATACAGAATATCACCGTGCGATTAGCAACACCGGCAAAAGCTCTGGACTGAATTGTCGATGTGCCGATCTCCTCATAAGAGAGCTGACGAAACAGCTCGCCATAACCCTCTATTGCTTTATCAAACAGCGGCGTCAGCGCCTCAGGGGTAGTATCCCGCAGGGTAAAGCCAGTCCCCCCGGTCACCAGAATCGCCTGAACCGCTTCATCGGCGATCCATTTAGACGCCACTGCACGTAACTGATACACATCATCTTTACTGATAGCCCTATCCGCCAGCGTATGACCTGCGTCCGTAAGACCGCTCACCAAAGCATCACCGGAGGTATCATTCTCCGGCGTACGGGTATCAGAAACGGTCAGCACTGCAATTTTTAACGACTGAAAAGGCACATCTTTTTTTGCATGACCCATAAGAGCCCCCCAACTTAATATTTGTAAAACTATTGTTACACGACTCTGCAACAAAAAACTAAGCATAAAAAATCATCTCAGCGTGATCCGATTTACGGCAACCCAATACAATAATAAATATTTTTCATAACTCAAACCCACCCCTTACGCACCTCCATACCGCACTGCAGCAAAAAAAAGCAAAATGTCGCCATTTGGCTTCGCTATCGAGTACCACTAAAAAAGAAGCCATGCTAGTATTAGAGAACCTAACACACCCTGATTGTTCAGGGTGTCCTGAATTAAGCAGGCGCTGAAAGCAAATGCCAGTGCATGACATTTACAAGGATATCAGCTGATGAAAAACCGGACTTTGGCAAGCATATTAACGCCTTGCGCCCTTATTCTTTATTCTCATGCATTTGCTGCTATACGGCCTGCATCTATAGATGCAGAACCCGTCAGCATTATACCAACGCTGAATGTCCAAACGAGCTACGACGACAATATATTCAGTTCTAACAGCGCAGAGGTTGATAGCCAGAAAACAGTAATAAGCCCGAATTTTCAGGTTATTGCAGAAGATGGTTTCAACGCCTATAGAGCCCGTTACACGCTGAATCATGGAATGTACCAAAGTAGCTCTGATGATAACTATACAGACCATAACCTTGGTGTAGATGCGCACCTTGAATTTGATGCACGCAATATGCTGGATCTGAATAGTTCATACTCGAAGAACCACGAAGAACGGGGCACCGGAATTACAGAATCAGGCAATATAGGTGCAACTGTAACGGCTCCGCTGGAATATGACACTAAATCAGTCTCTTTTACCTATACCTATGGTGCCGTCGACGCTGCAGGAAAACTGGTTTTTTCCGGCAGATATGACGACAAAGAATATCAAAACTTCCGCACCATCACGAATGAAAGAGATAGTGAACTGACAACTTTCAGCGGAACTTTCTATTACAGAATCCAGCCCAAAACGTCACTATTGTTCGAAATCAGAGACCAGACTCTGAACTATAAAACTGATCCGGCAGCCAGTCTTGATAGTGAAACACTTCGGTACTTTGTCGGTGCAACTTGGGAAGGATCCGCAAAAACGACAGGCACAATTAAACTGGGCCACGTACAGAAGGACTTCAAATCTTCCGCAAGAAATGACTTTTCCGGTAGCAGCTGGGAAGCGGCCCTTAAATGGGAGCCACTTTCGTATTCCGTTTTTAATTTTGCAACAAGTCAGTCTGAAAAAGAGTCTTCAGGCATCGGAGATTTTATCGATTCAAAAGTTATCCGTTTATCCTGGACACATGACTGGAATGATCAACTACAAACGATCTTCAGCTCAGGGTATACAAATGATGATTACAAAGGTTCTACTGGTGGTCGGGAAGATGAGATCACCGATGCCAGTTTGAGGTTAAACTATGACATGCGTCGCTGGCTGAGCTTTGGCGTTGGGTATTCTCACCAAAATACTGAATCAAACATAAGTGGAATCCCATTTGACCGAAATATATATTTGATATCAGTTACAGGATCACTCTGATCAGATTTACATCAGGACTTTGAGAGCGACAAATGCAGCATTTAGTAAACTACCTGAAGCACTCGTTAAGAGTCCTTTTTATCGCATTCCTCGCAACCTTTATACCAACGCATGCAGCTGAAAATTCTCAATTTTCAGATTACCAGTTGGGATCTGGCGACATGGTTAAAATCACCGTGTTCGGCGAGGAAGAGCTTAGCATTGAAACCCGTTTAAGTGATGCGGGTACAATTTCATACCCGTTTCTCGGTGAGCTTGAAGTCTTAGACCTTACAACAAGTGAATTGAGCAGCAAAATTGCTAACGGGCTAGCTAATGGCTATCTGTTGAACCCAAACGTTAATGTGACCGTACTTGAGTACAGAGAATTCTTCATCAACGGAGAAGTTAAAAAACCAGGGAGCTACCCATTTCAGCCGGGCCTTACACTGCAAAAAGCTGTTGCAATCGCTGGAGGCTTCACAGAAAGAGCTTCAAAATCAAAGATATTTATTCAACGCGACGGGAATACCGGAGACCCTGAAATGGTTGATCTGAGTCGACAGGTTTTGCCCGGAGACATTATCACTATAGAGCAAAGCTTCTTCTGATTTTTTTAAACCAGCCAGACAAAGATTCGTAATTTTTTAGTACTTATTCCCCACCTGCCAACAACGATTATTGAAGCAGAGAACTTTTCAGTATGGAAAAAAACGTGCCCCAGGATAGATTTTCCCAACCGATGCAGGAAGAGGTCATAGACCTACGTCAATACTGGATGACGATATACCGGCATAAGTGGGGCATTCTTGGCTTCGCAATCATTATCTCGATTCTTTCGACGCTGGTTGCTTTTTCAATGAAGCCAGTCTACCAGGCGACTGCAACTCTGCTGATCGAAGCCAAACAAGCTAACGTAGTCTCTATTGAGCAGGTTTATGGCCTTGACACAAACAATGATGAATATTATCAGACACAGTTTGAAATTCTTAGGTCCCGACAGCTTGCAGAGAAAGTAATCGATAAGCTAAACCTGATAGATCATCCTGAGTTTAACCCGGAACCATCAGCATTTTCTTTTAACTGGCGCGACTGGCTACCTGTGGCGCGTCCGAAGGAAAGTAAAACTGAAGAGGAAGAAAAGAAAATAAAGCTCCAGCAGCTCACTCAAAGCTTTATCAGAAAATTAACGATCTCCCCCGTACGTAAAACGCAGCTGGTACAAATAACATTCGCAGCAAATAACCCACTTCTGGCTGCCCAGGTCGCAAATGCCGTTGGCAATGCGTATATCGAAAACAACCTAGATGCCCGCATGCAACTCACTTATAAAGCATCAGAGTGGCTGATGGAGCGCCTGAGCGGGCTGCGAGAGCAGGTCAATACATCCGAAGAGAAACTTCAGGAATACAGAAACAAAGAACAGATTGTCGGTAGCGATGGTGGTGCAGAGATAGCGAACAATGAACTATCGCTTATCTCCACCCGGCTTGTTGACGCTCGCAGAACACGACTTGAAGCTGAAAGCCTGTACCGACAAATACAATCGGTTTCATCCAGCAATCTGGAAGCTTATGAGAACATTCCTGTTATCCTCAACCATCCACTTATCAGGGATCTGAAACGCGCTGAACTGGAAACAGCTTTAAAAAAAGCTGACCTGGCTAAACGCTACGGCCCTAAGCACCCCCAAATGCAAGCGGTAGAGTCAGAGCTAAGTGATGTAAGAGGCGCTCTTTACAACCAGATCAAGAGAATAGTGAGTAGCATAGAAAGTGATTATCGTATAGCGCTTACCAATGAACGCTCCCTCAAAGCTGATCAGGAAAATGCCAAACAGAAGCTACAGGCTATAAATAATAAAGATCACAAACTCAAATCTCTGGAAAAAGAAGCAGAATCGACTCGTAAATTATACGATACGTTTTTTAACCGGCTGAATGAAACCAATGCGACAGGCGACCTGCAATCAGCCAATGCCCGCATCAGTGATCCAGCTGAAGTACCAATAAGACCGGCCAAGCCTAATAAAAAGCTTATTATTGCACTGTCTTTTATCGCCAGCGTAATGTTCGGAGTAGTACTGGCGTTCCTCATGGAAGCGCTCAATAACACAGTAAAATCAGCTACTGATGTCGAAAACAAACTGAATTCCACTATGCTGGGGCTATTACCTCTGCTCACTAGGAAAAAGGGTAAAGAAGACCAGAGCTACACGGCTTATATTGACGATCCAAAGTCGCCTTACGCTGAGTCCGTCAGAACCATCAGAACCGGAGTGGTATTATCGGCACTTGATAATCCCCATAAGATATTATGCTGTACCTCTTCAGTTCCCGGCGAAGGCAAAACATCGCTGGCAATCAACCTGGCGACATCGATCGGACAGATGGAAAAAGTGCTACTAATTGATGCCGATATGCGCAGACCTTCTATAGCCAAAGCATTTGGACTCTCAAGTAAAGTAACAGGTCTATCAAACTTGGTTGCCGGAACATCAAAGCTGGAAGAGTGTATCCATCGGTCAGACACCAATAATATCGATATTATGACAGCCGGTACGATTCCTCCAAACCCCCTCGACCTGCTGGCATCAAAACGCTTCGCTAAAGTATTGTCCGTGCTGGAATCTCATTATGACCGGATCGTGATTGATACCGCCCCCACTCAGGCAGTCAGTGATGCACTGGTTCTGGCACAACATGTGGGCGCAATGATCTATGTCGTTAAGGCCGATGCAACCAACCATCAACAAGCAAAAGCAGGTCTGAAACGACTGAAAGAGGTTAATGCACCCCTCATCGGAGTTGTGCTTAATCAGGTTGATATAAAGAAGGCGAGTAAATATTACAGTGATGACTATCAGGGATATTATGATACGTATGGTTACGTCGACGAGGCCACTGAGGATGACCAAATTAAAAGTCCAGCCTGATGATAGACCTGCATAATCATATATTGCCTGGCATCGACGATGGTCCAGCGACTCTGCAAGAGTCGCTGGAGCTTGCTGTTATAGCTGTGAATGATGGAATACGGCATATGGTTGTCACTCCGCACATTCATCCCGGCCGATATGACAATGAAATTGCAACCATAAAACCGGTACTCAAAACGCTTCAGCAAGCTCTGGCAGATAACAAAATACCGTTATCAATCAGTATGGGCGCAGAGATACGCATCTCAACTGAGATGCTGAGCATGATTCCAGCCGGTAAGATCCCATTAATAGGCCAGTGGGAAGGAAAGAAAGTCCTTCTCCTAGAGCTTCCACACAGTCATATATTACCGGGTACAGACAAGCTGATCGGCTGGCTGAAGAAGTATAATATTATGCCGATGATCGCGCACCCGGAACGTAATAAAGAGATTATGCAGTCATTTGACAAACTCATTCCGTTTATTGAGTCTGGATGTCTGATACAACTAACAGCAATGTCAGTGACCGGAGAGTTTGGTTATCGGGCTAAGCAATGCGCGACTCATATTCTGCAACAGGGGTGGGCAACAATCCTGGCAACAGATGCCCATAATCGTCTACATCGTCCTCCGGTTCTAAGCAAAGGATTGCAGGCGGCAGCAGAGATTATCGGCAAAAATGAGGCCAATAAGCTTGTCTTTGATAACCCTGCCATCATTACCGGGCTGCCTCATAAATGAGGGGAGTGAATAGAAAGCTGGCACTAATCCCAGCGATATTATTGCTTGCTCTTTGCATCCCTGCAGTCAAATGGGGCCTCGCAGATCTGAACGCCTATACCACGCGGCATGAAGTAAGCAAATGGGAGTCGGAAAACCGATTACCGGTACCTGAAGAACTAACCAAAGCCAGGGTCGCAATCGAAACAGCGCTAAACTGGAGCCGTGCACCAGAGTATTATGATTACCTGGGGAGATTGCACCATTACAACGCACTAATTTCCGATAACCCTCTACTGAAATCAACGGCCCTTCAGGAGGCTTTGGTCAGCTATCGTCATTCAAACTCACTGAGACCTCAATGGCCCTATACGCAAGCAAATATAGCGTTGATAAAAGCAAAATCAGGCGAGTTTGATCAGGAATATCAGCATATGATCAGACAATCAGTAAGCAGTGGCCCATGGGAAAATGGTGTGAATATTGCTTTAACTGAAGCAGGATTGTTAGGATGGCTAAGTCTGAACATGGATGAACGAAAAATGATCATCGATAACATCCGTCGGGGGATTCGTCGAAATCCGGATCATATAAAAGTCATTTTAAACCGATATAATAAACGATCTCTTATCTGTGCCAATCTCCAGAGAGACGTATATCAAAGAAAGCTATGTGGCGTCTGATAATAACTCATTACTTGGTTTTATATAGAAAGGAATACTATGACAACTGTACGTAAAGCTGTAATCCCCGTTGCGGGTCTGGGCACCCGGGTACTTCCGGCAAGCAAAGCGATTCCTAAAGAGATGTTGCCGGTGGTGGATAAGCCTGTTATCCAGCATGTTGTAGAGGAAGCGATTAAAGCGGGGATCAAAGAGATCGTGCTAGTCACCCGTAATGGAAAATCAGCCATTGAGGATCACTTCGATTCCCATTATGAGCTTGAGCATCAGCTTGAGTCGAAGAACAAAACAGCCATCCTTAATTCTGTGCGTAATATTGTACCCAGCGATGTGACCATTATATCCGTTCGCCAGCCTGAAGCAAAAGGCCTGGGCCATGCGGTATACTGCGCAGCGCAAGCAGTCAATAATGAACCTTTTGTAGTAATCCTTCCCGACGTACTGGTCAACAACTATCAGCAAAACGAGAATGACCTGCAGAAAATGATCAACGCTTTTGAACAGCATAGCGCTGCGCAAATCATGGTTGAATCAGTCCCACAGAGCCAGGTACACCTCTACGGCATTGCAGACTGCAATGGCATCAAACCCTCTGCAGGCGAGTCCACCCCGATTAAAGGTATGGTCGAAAAGCCCAAGTCAGAAGATGCTCCCTCAGATCTTGCCGTGGTTGGTCGCTACGTTCTGCCGGCACGCGTGATGCAACTTCTGGCGAACACTAAACCCGGTGCGGGAGATGAGATCCAGCTGACCGACGCACTTGATGAGCTATTACGTGAACAAACGGTCGAAGCGTACCGCATGACCGGCAAAACATACGATTGTGGCAACAAGCTCGGCTTCCTCCAGGCTAACGTAGCCTACGGACTGCAACACCCGGAAACCGCTGAAGGATTTAAGCAGTTCATCGCGCAACAGGACTGAAATTATGACGATTGATCAATCCCCGGCCTGGCTGGCACTGAAGAGACATGCAGATGAAGTCCGCGACACACATCTTAAAGATATGTTTGCTGAAGATGCTCATCGTTTCGAAAAGTTCAGTTTCAGTGCAGCCCACTGCCTGGCTGACTTTGCCAAGCAGCGTATCACTAATGACACGCTACAGCAGCTGATTAAGCTAGCCGAACAGCAAGAGTTGCCGCAAAAGATAGAAGCACTGTTCACGGGTGAGCTGGTCAACACCTCTGAAAACCGGCCTGCCCTGCATACCGCTCTGCGCCAGCCGAAAGAGACGCCTCTGATATTACAGGGCGTTGATATCTCAGAAGAGATTCACAGCTCTCTGGAACAGATGGAAGCACTGGTCGAACAGATTCATAACGGCCAATGGCGCGGCTATGACGGCAGCCCCATTAAAACCGTGGTTAATATTGGTGTCGGCGGCTCTGACCTTGGCCCACTAATGACCTGCCGGGCACTAAACCTGTTTACCACAGATGAGATTCGCGACATTGAACTACACTTTGTCTCCTCCATGGATGGCAGTCAGCTGGCACGTTTGCTGAACCAGATTGATCCGGCCTCTACCCTGTTTATCGTCTCATCAAAATCTTTTTCCACTATTGACACTCTTGCGAACTCTAATACTGCCCGTGAGTGGCTGGTAAACGCCAGTGGATTGCCCGTTGAACTCATCAGCCAACATCACTTTATTGGTGTAACAGCCAGTCCTGCCAAAGCCTCCGAATGGGGCATCCCGGAAAAAAACCAGCTGCATTTCTGGGACTGGACCGGCGGACGTTACTCAATGTGGTCTGCGATCGGTATGGCGATCGCCTTGCAAACAGGCAATGCCAATTTTCGCAGGCTCCTGGCTGGCGCGCATGATATGGATACCCACTTTCGCTCCGCTCCTTTGACCGAGAACCTTCCGGTATTGCTGGCAATGGTTGGTATCTGGAACATTAACTTCCTCAATATTCACGCCCATGCAATTCTGCCCTACGATGGGCGACTTCAGCACCTGCCTGCTTATCTCGAACAGCTCGAGATGGAAAGTAATGGCAAGAGTGTCACCCTGAAGGGTGAAAAGCTAAACTACGCTACCTGCCCAATCCTCTGGGGCGAACTAGGCCCGAATGCACAGCATGCATTTTACCAACTGCTGCATCAGGGTACCGAATCCGTGATGTGTGACTTTATTGCCCCTGCGCTGCGCTATCAGGAGCATGGTGATGAGCTTAAGGCTCAGCATCAGTTAGCGCTCGCTAACTGTCTGGCTCAGTCAAGGTTGCTGGCACTGGGGGACAGCGTACTTGAGGATGCTGTCAACGCCCCATCGCATAAGCGTTATCGCGGCAATCAGCCAAGTACAACGATCATGATCGATGAGCTCACGCCTGAAAGTTTTGGCGCGCTGATCGCCATGTACGAACATAAAGTTTACGTGCAATCGGTTATCTGGGAGATAAACCCGTTCGATCAATGGGGTGTTGAGCTGGGCAAACAGGTCGCAACGTCACTGCTGGATCAGCTCGCTAACCCTTCAGCAGCAACAACGGACAGCTCAACTGCCGGGCTCATTCGGTTTGTACAGCAACAGCGTCAGGAGGATAAGTCATGAAGGTTAAAGTATACGGTGCTGACCTGACTGCGTGGGTAGCGGCTGCAAGTCTGGCCAAAGCAGGTAACGATGTCCTGATAGAGGGGCCAGAAACTCAGCTGAAAAAACCCCTCCAAGATATTTCAGCACTGCGTGACGAGCCGGGCCTTCTGGATCAGATTCAACTGCAGATGGAGGTAGGCAGGCTCAAACGAACCGGGGCAGAAGAGTGTGAGACCGATATCCACTGGCTAGCCCTGGAACATAATGAATTTCAGGGCGCACAACAGATTATCCGCGGACTGGAACAAGCCGTTCCGCAAAATCTGCTCATTATAAACCAGTGCAATTTTGGCGTTGGCGCAACCGAACAACTCCAGAGCATTCTCAATGAGGACGCCAATCAGGTGGTCGTTTACATACCGAACAATCTTCAGGAAGGTAAGGCTCTGCAAGGGTTCAGTCAGCCTAAGCGCATCACCATTGGCAGCGATAATAACTGGGCGATCACCATGACCCGCTCGTTAATTCGCCCATTTCTGCAGAACATTGAGCACCTGTTGTTAATGAGCAGCCGGGAAGCTGAGTTCACTAAACTGGCAATCACCGGAATGCTGGCGATCCGTATCGGTTATATTAACGAACTGGCAAATCTCGCGGATCAGATGGATGTCGATATCGACACCATCAGGGAAGGCATGGGAGCAGACCCACGAATTGGTAGCCACTACCTGGCGCCTGGCTGTGGTTTTGGTGGACAAAACTTTAACCAGAACATCGCCCGCTTCTCTGATATTTTTGAAAAACGGGGCCAAAACTCGCTGCTCAAAACCGTCATTTCTGAAAATGAAACTCAGAAAGAGCTGTTATTCAAAAAGCTATGGCAACACTACCAGTGTGACCTGACCAATAAAACTATCGCTGTTTGGGGCGCCTCTTTTAAACCAGGTACCGCCAGTATAGATAACGCGCCAAGCCTGAAAATTATCGACGCGCTGCTGGCACAGGGCGTCACTGTTAAAGTTCATGACCCCGAAGCCCTGAGCAACCTGCAAAAGTATTACACTGACGAGCCATCCATTCATTTCTGCAACAACCCCTATGATGCAATAACCGCTGCAGATGCCCTGTTGGTCGTTACAGAATGGCCTGAATACTGGTCACCCGATTACGAGAAATTGTTACAAGAGATGCGTATGCCTCTGATTATTGATGGGCGCAATATATTCGACCGGGAAGCTCTTGAAATGTATGGTTTTACCTACATAGGTGTAGGCCGCTGATGCTGCGCAAGACTATCTTCAGCCTCTGTGCGGCAGGCCTGCTCTATGGGTTGTTTCGTCAAACACCGCCACCACAGCTTTTCGATCAGTCAGATAAGTTTGGTCATTTCGCTGGCTTTTCAGCAATGACTTTCGCTGGCATCTGGGCTTTGTCTCGCAAGATTATTCAGCTGTTTATTGTCAGCTTAATCGTGCTGGCTTGCAGCGCAGAATTTATTCAGCAATGGTTTTTACCACACCGACACTTTTCGCTTTACGATATGTATGCCAATCTGACAGGCATTGCCATCATCTTTCTACCCTGGCTCGCCTGGCGGATTAGCCGGCACTTTTTTTCAAATTCATCAAACTTACAAACTTCAGAGAAGCCATAATGAGCAAACTAGCCTGTTTCAAAGCTTATGATATCCGCGGCCAGCTTGGCACTCAGCTGGATGAAGATCTTACCTATCGCATCGGACGCGCTTATGCGGAGTTCTTAAAGCCTGAAACGGTTGTTGTCGGCGGTGATATGCGCTTGTCCACTGAATCACTGAAACTGGCTTTGGCAAATGGCCTCAGAGATTCCGGCGTCAACGTTCTAGATATCGGTTTATGTGGCACAGAAGAGATCTACTTCGCCACTGCCCATCTGAAAACCGATGGTGGAATAGTCGTGACCGCAAGTCACAACCCTGAAGATTATAACGGCATGAAACTGGTTCGCCAGGGCTCACGTCCTATCAGCGGAGATACTGGACTGAACGATATCGAACAGTTGGCCCGTGAAAACAAATTTTCCGCTCCCGATGAGGCAAACCGAGGCAGCTACACGTCAGTGGATACCCTGGCGGCCTATATCGAACACCTTGAAGGCTATATCGATCTGCAAGCACTCAAGCCAATGAAGCTGGTTGTAAACGCCGGTAACGGTGTTGCCGGGCATGTTATCGATGCACTGGAAACACAGTTTAAAGCGGCGTCTGTCCCGGTCGAATTTATTAAAGTACACCACCAGCCAGACGGCACCTTTCCGAATGGCATCCCCAATCCGATTCTGGAAGAGAATCGCGCTGACACCATCGCAGCCGTGCTGGAACATAAAGCGGATATGGGTATCGCCTGGGATGGCGACTTTGACCGCTGTTTCCTGTTTGATGAAAATGGCCGCTTTATTGAAGGCTATTATATCGTTGGCCTACTGGCAGAAGCGTTCCTGGTAAAAAATCCTGGCGCAGCGATTATCCACGACCCCCGGCTGACCTGGAACACACTGGATATCGTTGAAGCGAGTGGTGGTAAAGCGATCCAGAGCAAAACCGGACATGCCTTTATCAAAGAGAGAATGCGCGAAGAAGACGCCGTATACGGCGGCGAGATGAGCGCCCACCACTACTTCCGCGACTTCTTCTACTGCGATAGCGGCATGGTGCCGTGGTTACTGGTTGCAGAGCTGATCAGCAACAAAGGAAAGACGTTATCCCAACTGGTTGATGATCGAATTACCAAATACCCCTCACCCGGTGAGATCAACAGCAAGCTGGAAGACCCTAAAGCGGCCATAGAACGCGTTCTGGACACTTACAAGGATGATGCAAAGGCGATCGATTACACCGACGGCATCAGCCTCGACATGGGTGAATGGCGCTTCAACCTGCGCTCATCCAACACCGAACCGGTTGTCCGCCTGAATGTCGAAACCCGTGGTGATGAAGCACTGATGCAAAGCAAAACTGATGAGCTTTTAGCGCTGTTACGGGCATAAGAGCCAATCCTGAACACTCCGCTTGTTCGATGTTCCTAATCCTGAGGCTTCGGACAAGCAAGTGCTCTTCTATACTCAAGCATCCCAGATACTGACTCCATTAGAACCAGCAAAGAATATCCATGGAAGAAGAAACGACAAAAGATTGGTTCGAAGAGGGTTTACTCAAACGTTTACCTGAAGATATTCGGCACACCTTCACGCAAGAACAGTTGTCAGCCCTGAAAATCGCTTTTGGGGCACGTAAATGGGGAAAACATCCCGTTGATATTCGCGGCACACTCAAAATATGGAGCTGGCGCTACTACTTTGTAATTCTGCTGGGCCGTAACCGACGGGAGCTGAGTAGAGCCGAGAAAAAAACAGCAGCCTTTATCCAGGCCTTTTTCCTATTAACATTTCTAACTGTCTCAACGCTGTTGGGGCTTCTGACTTTGTACCTGATCAAATCCGCTGCCGGAATAGACCTTTTTCCAGGCTTCTCTCTGGGTATATGGGGATGGTTTAAAACCAACATCTTGTAACGAGCGACGCTAGCACGCCTCCTACAACAGCATCATACCCATTGCGATTAAACCGAGGAACCCTTACCGATACCCCTCAGGGTTCTGCGATTGCCACTTCCAGGTATCCTGCATCATATCTTCCAGCGAATAACGGGTACTCCAGCCAAGCTCCCTGTTTGCCTTATTGGCATCCGCCCAGAAAGCGGGCAGATCACCATCGCGTCGCGGCGCAAACTGATAGGGAATAACCACCCCGGTTACCGCAATAAAGCTGTTAACCATTTGCAGTACCGACAGCCCATTTCCGGTACCCAGGTTATAAATGTGCGTGCCTGACTGGTCCAGGCAACCGAGTGACTTAAGATGACCTTCCGCCAGATCCATCACATGCAGATAATCACGCACGCAGGTGCCATCAGGGGTGCCATAATCATTACCAAAAATAGATAACTGTTCACGCTTACCGACCGCCACCTGACTGATAAACGGCATCAGATTATTCGGAATCCCCTGAGGGTCCTCCCCTATCAGACCACTGGGATGGGCACCAATAGGATTAAAATAACGCAATAGGGCAACGGACCATTCCGGGTCAGATACACACAGATCCGTGAGCATCAGCTCGACCATCGCCTTGGAGCTGCCATAGGGGTTGGATGTTTTCCCCCGCAGCATACTTTCTTCATAGGGGACTGGCGCATCTTCACCGTAAACCGTTGCGGATGAGCTGAATACCAGCTTTTTCACTCCGGCAGCAGCCATCGCCTCACAGAGAACAACTGAGCCATAAAAATTGTTCTGGTAATATTCAAGCGGAATTCTGGAGCTCTCACCCACCGCTTTCAGGCCCGCAAAATGGATAACCGACTCAATCGTATATCCAGCAAACAATGCATCCAGACAGGCCCGGTCTCGGATATCGCCTTCAACAAAGACAGGCCGCTTACCGGTAATGCTTTCTATCCGGTTAAAAACCTCCGGATGGCTGTTACAGAGATTATCCAGCGCCACCACCTCATAACCCGCCTCCAGCAGCATCACCACAGTATGAGAACCGATGTACCCGGCTCCGCCAGTAACCAGAATTGCCATATATTTTCCTCGTAAAAAACCTTTTCAGGGGTAAAAGCACCATACCCGTCGCGATGACCTAGCTTATTCGGCGTGGGGGAACGCCTCCTACAAAAACATCATCCTGTAGCGAGCGACGCTAGCATGCCCTCTGGGTACCTCGTCGCGATTGAACCACCATAACCAAACAATCGCCGTGAGGGCACGCCTCCCACAATTGTCATCATTAACCGTGGGAGCGACGCCCTCGTCGCGATAAAACCATCAATAGGCACCAGGTCAAATAATCGCCGCGAGGGCGCGCCTCCCACAAGGTAGGGGTTTTGTAGGAGCGACGCTAGTATGCCCTCTGGGTACCCCGTCGCGATGACCTAGCATTAGCGGCGTGAGGGCACACCTCCTACAAAAACACCATACCCGTCGCGATTAATTATTTAAGCCCACTTATCCGACTTATCAGCACAGACAATAAAGAACGGGTTCAACAATGTATCAGGACGCGTGTTGTATAACAGCGGCGTCAGCTCTGGATATTGCAGCACCTGCCCACCAGCAGCCTCAACAACTGCATGCGCAGCCGCAGTGTCCCACTCACTGGTTAAGCCCAGACGCGGATAAATGTCAGCGGCACCCTCAGCAACCAGACAGAGCTTCAAAGAACTCCCCATCGACACCACTTCGGTTTCCGGCAAGCCTTTAACAAACGCTTTAAACTCATCAGACTGATGCGAGCGGCTACCGACAACCCGCCAGACAGCATTATCAGCGGGAATCTCAGAGACCCGAATTGGCGTCACCTGCCCACCCAACTCTTTAAAAGCACCTTCGGCATCACCCCAATAGGTCACTTCAAGCGCAGGCGCATAGACAACACCAAAGACGGCTTTACCCTGATCGATCAGCGCAATATTGACGGTAAACTCACCGTTTTTCTTAATAAACTCTTTAGTACCATCCAGCGGATCGATCAGCCAGTACGTTTGCCATGACAACCGATCCTGATGCTCATTTGCACCGGACTCTTCAGACAGCACCGGAATATCAGGAGTCAGCAGCTTCAAACCATCGACGATACAGTGATGAGAGGCCAGATCCGCTTCGGTTAAAGGGCTTTCGTCACTCTTCTCAGATATGGCAAAATCCCGTTGATAGATATCCATAATGGCATCACCCGCTTTTTTGGCCAGCGCAATAATATCCGAGTTGTTAAACATGGCGTCCTTCTCTCTTTAAAGTAAGCTTTTAAATAAGTCGCTATTACATCATTAGCCTTTAAAACGGCCAGACCAGTGGAATCAGCGCAAGCGAAACCCCACCCGCCGTCAGACTAAGCGGTATTCCCAGCCGGGCATAATCGGTAAAACGATAGCCCCCCGGACCATAGACCATCAGATTGGTTTGATAACCTAATGGCGTAATAAAACTAGCAGAGGCGGCAAACATAACCGCAATAACAAAAGGCATGTAACTAACACCCAACTGTTCTGCCAGAGACATCGCCACCGGAAACATTAGCACAGCGGCAGCATTGTTGGTGATCAGTTCGGTGACAACAACCGTGATCACATACATCAGTATCAGTGCCTGCCAGGGGCTGATCGCATCCGAGAACAGTAACCCCTCAGCAAGCATACGGGCGTTGCCGGTTTTCACCATAGCAGCACCCAGGGCAAAGGATGAAGCAATCACAATCAAAACCGACAGATCAACGTTACGTCGAGCCCGGGAAACCGATACACAGCGGGTTGCCAGCATTAACCCTGCAGCAACGATCGAGGCTTCCAGAATTGAAACAAAACCTGCCGCGCTGGCGAATACCATCAACAGGAGTGTACCGATGGCGATCGGCGCCTTATCAAAGTCCGGTGGTGTTGACTCATTTAGTGCACTAACTAGCAGAAAGTCCCTTCGGGAACGATATTGGCTGACAAAATCATCGCTGGCTTCCATCAACAGGGTATCGCCCATCTGTAAGCGGATATCACCAATCTTTCCGTCCAGACGATGCCCCTGACGACACACCGATAGAATAGCAGCGCGGAAACGGCTACGAAAACGAGACTCACGAATGGTCTGATCAAGGCCAAAAAACTCAGGGCCAATAACCGCTTCAACAAGACAACGCTCCTGTACGGCGATATCCAGCTTTTCAAGATCTCCATGCGGCGGTACAAGCCCACGCACCCCGCGAAGCTCATGAGCACTCTCGGGGGCACCAATAAACACCAGCACATCATCAGCTTCCAGCACCACGTCAGGTGAGACCGCTGTCAGCAGCTGTCCTCGCCGCTTGATATCCACCAGATAACCATAGGTTAACTGTCGCAGCCCCGCCTGCACCACCGTTTTACCGACAATAGGGCCTCCGGGGCTGACCAGCAGCTCAACAACGTATTCCCGGGCAGACTCAAGCTGCTCAACCACACCTTTTCGATCCGGTAGTACCCAGGGGGCTAACAGTATAATCAGCCCACTCGCAATCAGCAGCACCGGCACACCCACCCAGGCCAGATCGAACATTCCCAGGGCAATCCCGGTTTTCGCCTGCAACAAACCATCCACCACCAAGTTGGTACTGGTGCCGATCAAAGTGCAGGTACCACCAAGAATGGCCGCATAGCTGAGAGGCAATAGCAGTTTTGAAACCGGAATTTTAATCCGTCGTGACCAGTCCTGAACAGCAGGAATAAACATGGCGACAACAGCGGTATTATTCATAAACGCGCTTAACAACGCAGAGGGCATGATAACGCGAAGCAGAGCTTTCTTTTCACTCTCTGGTGAACCCAGTAATAGTTGTCCGATCCAGCGCACCGCGCCAGTCTCTTTCAGTCCTGCGGCGATCACGTAGAAAGCCGCAATCGTGATAACGCCGGCATTGGAGAATCCCGCCAACGCTTCAGCAGGTGTGAGCACCTTAGATATAATCAGCACACCCATGGCAGCCATCAAAATCATATCCGCGGCAACGTGACTAAACACCAGTAGCAAAAGCACTGAAACAAGGAGAAAGAGTGTTAACCCGGCTGAAAAATCCATATTCCGACTTTTTTAGTTCGTGTCGTCCAATTATAAAACCATTCGCTTCACAAAATCAGATTAAGACACTTAATGTTTAACAAAGAATATTTGTCAGCATACCGTTAATTTTGTATGATCACAATTCTTATACGGGAAATTGATAATGAATGGCAAGAAACTATCACCTACAGCGCTCGATAAACTGCGAAAAAAAGCGGTACAGTTGCGTCTTAGCGGAGACACCCTTGCCACGATCAAGCAAAAAACAGGATTATCGAACCCAACCATCATTTCAGCCCATAAACGTTTTATAGCGGGTGGATGGGATGCCATAAACACCGGTAAGCGAGGAAGACCAAAGAGTTCGGCGTCAGGCCCAGGCTCACCGAACGAGTGTCTGAAGTTTATGCTGACCACGCCACCTGATGAGGGCGGGCTCTGGGATAGCCAGGCTGTCATAGAGTGGTTCCACACACACCAGCACCCCTTATCGGCCAAAACCGTCAATCGCTATATCAAAGAGTGGGGCATCACAGCCCCCTCCTCTACTGATAAAACTGAATCAGCGAATGAGTGGCTAAGCCAGCATCACCCGGATTTTTTCAGCACTCAGGAAAGCGCAGCAACCACCGCAAAGAAACGCAAAGTTCTGAAGGGCGGGATCGCCACGCTAAAAGCAGAGAATATCATTGGGTATTTTATCTACGCTCAGGATTTCAGAGGCAAGCTTTTCTGGCTAACGACCACCGATAAGCCCGACAGCACCACCATTATTCGTTTTCTCGAGCGGCTGAGTGCTCAGCAAAAGTCAGAGATCTTACTGTCTTTTCATAGCGTTTCACTCAACCGACATAACGATATTCAGCAATGGCTGGCAAACCAGTCACAAATCACTCTATTAACCTATGCAACATCGCCGCGCAGCGCCATATGGGCACCAACGCCAGCCGCTGTTAAACACGAACACACTCAGTCATATGTGAGGAACACGATGGCATTAACACACCTACAGAGACTGGAAGCGGAAAGCATTCAAATAATGCGCGAAGTCGTTTCCAAAGCAGATAACCCGGTCATGCTTTATTCCATCGGCAAAGACAGCGCTGTGATGCTGCATCTGGCGATGAAGGCATTTCACCCATCAAAACCCCCATTCCCTCTGCTGCATGTTGATACCGGCTGGAAATTCCGCGATATGTATACTTTCAGGGATGAACTAGTGGAAAAACTAGGTGTCGAGCTGATCACCTACATGAACCCAGAAGGTGTTGAGAAAGATATCAACCCGTTTACTCATGGGTCGGCGCTGCATACTGATATCATGAAAACCGAAGGTCTCAAGCAGGCACTGAATAAATTCAAATTTGATGTTGCCTTTGGTGGCGCTCGCCGCGATGAGGAAAAGTCCCGCGCCAAAGAGCGCATCTTCTCCTTCCGTACCGCCGATCACCGTTGGGACCCGAAAAACCAGCGTCCCGAGCTGTGGAAAAACTACAATGCCAATAAACGTCCCGGCGAATCGATCCGGGTATTCCCGCTATCCAACTGGACAGAGCTGGATATCTGGCAGTACATCCACCTGGAACAGATACCGATTGTGCCGCTCTACCTGTCGGCTGAACGCCCGGTCGTTGAACGTGATGGCACACTGATCATGGTTGACGATGAGCGTATGCCACTGAAACCGAATGAAGTCCCTATGATGAAAATGGTGCGTTTCAGAACACTGGGTTGCTACCCGCTCACCGGCGCGGTTGAGTCTGAAGCAGACACCCTGCCAGCCATCATCCAGGAGATGCTGCTGACCAAAACATCTGAACGTCAGGGCCGGATGATCGACCACGATTCCGCCGCATCAATGGAGAAGAAAAAGCAGGAGGGTTACTTCTAATGGCACATTCATCAGACATGATATCCGAAGATATCGTTCAATATCTCAAAGACCACGAACAGAAAAGTCTGCTGCGCTTTATCACCTGCGGCAGCGTTGACGATGGAAAAAGCACCCTGATCGGCCGTCTGCTGTTCGAATCAAAACTACTGTTCGAAGACCAGCTGGCCGCAGTTGAAGCTGAATCTAAAAAATACGGTACCCAGGGCGATAATATCGACTTCGCATTGCTGGTTGATGGTCTGGCCGCAGAGCGCGAACAGGGCATCACCATCGATGTGGCGTACCGCTTTTTCTCTACCGATAAGCGTAAGTTTATCGTTGCCGACACCCCCGGACATGAGCAGTACACCCGCAATATGGTCACCGGTGCTTCGACCGCTGACGTAGCGATTCTGATGGTTGATGCCCGCCGCGGCATCCTCACCCAAACCCGTCGCCACACCTATCTGGCATCCCTGATCGGCATTCCTCACATTGTGGTTGCGATCAACAAAATGGATCTGGTGGATTACTCTGAAAAGACCTACAACCAGATCAAAGATGACTATACCGCGTTCGCCAAACAGATCGGTATTAATGAAACCACCTTTATCCCAATGTCTGCGTTAGCCGGTGACAACATCACCGAGCCAAGCAACAACATGACCTGGTATCACGGCACCACCCTGATGGGTTACCTTGAAACCGTCCAGGTCGATGATGAGCTGATGCAGAAAGAACCGTTCCGTATGGCGGTACAATGGGTCAACCGTCCCAACCTGGACTTCCGCGGCTTCTCTGGTCAGCTGGCCAGCGGCATTGTAAAACCCGGTGACCGCATCCGCACCCTGCCATCCGGCAAAGAGAGCACCGTTGCAACCATCTCTACCTACGACGGCAATCTTGACCGGGCAGTTGCAGGTCAGTCCATCACCCTCACACTGAATGATGAGATCGACATCTCCCGTGGTGACATGATCACCTCAGCGGAAGAACCAGCCTCCATCGGTAAACAGTTCGAAACCACCATCATCTGGATGCACGAAGAACCGTTGATGCCCGGCCGTACTTATCTGATGCAGATCGGCACCAAAACGGTCACCGCCTCAATCACCGATATCAAGCACCAGGTTAACGTCAATACGATGGAACACCTGGCGGCCAAGAAGCTGGAACTGAATGGTATCGGCGAATGCAATATCAGCCTGGATCAGGATATCGCTTTCGATTCTTACAAAGCCAACCGTGATACCGGCAGTTTTATCCTTATCGACCGGATGACCAACAACACCGTCGGCGCAGGTCTGATCAACTTTGCCCTTCGCCGCAGCACCAACATCACCGTGCAGCATACCGAAGTGAACAAAGAGGTTCGCGCCGCGCTGAAAACCCAGAAACCGTGCGTTATCTGGCTAACTGGCTTATCCGGTTCAGGCAAATCCACTATCGCTGACCTGGTCGAACAGAAACTGCTGGCTGCGGGACACCACACCTACCTGCTAGATGGTGACAACGTCCGTCACGGCCTGAATAATGATCTCGGCTTTACCGATCAGGACCGGGTTGAAAACATCCGTCGTATCGCCGAAGTGTCCAAGCTGATGATTGATGCCGGACTTATCGTACTGTCCTCTTTCATCTCGCCGTTCAGAGCGGAAAGAAAGATGGCCAGAGATATGCTGGAAGAGGGTGAGTTTATAGAAATCTATGTAAACACCCCTCTTGAAGTCGCAGAAGACCGTGATGTCAAAGGCCTGTATAAGAAAGCCCGCCGTGGCGAGCTGAAAAACTTCACCGGCATCGACTCACCCTACGAAGCGCCACAACAGCCAGAACTCAACCTGAAAACGGTCGAAATGACGCCTGAAGAAGCTGCCGACAAAGTCATCGAGTTGCTTAAACAGAAACAGATGATTTAATTCTTATCGCCGCGAGGGCGCGCCTCCCACTAGAGCAATATGCAACAGCTACACCTGTGGGAGCGACGCCCCGTCGCGATTTAAGCCCGGCTAAACCACCAAACCATCGCCGCGAGGTACCCGGAGGGCATACCAGCACGCCTCCTACAAAGAATTAAGCCCTACCATACTGGTCTTCCAACCGCACGATATCGTCTTCACCCAGGTAGGAGCCTGACTGTATCTCTATCAGCTCCAGTTCTACCTTACCCGGGTTTTCCAGGCAGTGAATCTCACCTAAAGGAATGTAGGTAGACTGGTTTTCAGTTACCAGGAAGGTTTCTTTACCCCTGGTGACCATGGCGGTGCCACTCACCACAATCCAGTGTTCTGCGCGGTGGTGGTGTTTCTGAACGGACAGACGAGCCCCAGGCTTAACCGTGATGCGTTTTACCTGATAGCGTTCACCCAGATCAATCGAGTCATACTTACCCCAGGGGCGGTAAACTTCCCGGTGCTGGAAAGTTTCATTGCGACCCGCATCCTTAATCTCAGCAACGATCTTCTTAACATCCTGAATCTTGCTTTTATCCGCTACTAACAAAGCATCAGGGGTATCAACAATAATCAGGTTATCCACACCCAGCGTGGTCACCAGACGATTGGAAGACATAACAAAAGATTCGGTCGTACCGTGGGCAATAACATCGCCATCAAACACGTTACCACTGGAGTCCTTGTCCTTAATCTCCCAGAGTGCAGCCCAGCTACCGACATCACTCCAGCCAGCGTCCAGCGGTAGTACAACGGCGCGGTCCGTCTTCTCCATCACCGCATAATCGACAGACTCATCCGGACAGGCGGAAAAAGCCTCCGCATCAACCCGGACAAAATCCATATCCGCTGCAGTATTAACCATCGCCTTTTGACAGGCTTCAAGAATATCAGGACGGAACTTACCCAGCTCTTCCAGAAAACGGTCCGCCCGGAACATAAACATACCGCTGTTCCAGTAATACCCACCCTCAGTCAGATAGGATTCAGCCGTCGCCAGATCAGGCTTCTCGACAAACGCAGAAACAGAGTAAGCTGTATGCTCTTCACCCTTGGCCTCAGAGGCCGGAGAACTGACATCGGCTTTAATATACCCATAACCCGTTTCAGGGTGCTGAGGCACAATACCAAAAGTAACCAGCATCCCCTCTTTCGCCAGGGGCTCAGCCTGAGCGATCACCTGCTGAAAGGCATGCTCATCTTCAATCACATGATCCGCGGCCAGCACCAACAGACACTCACCGCCCAACCCTTTATTCACAGCATCAATAGCCGCGAGGGCGATGGCCGGGGCAGTATTTCGGCCCACCGGTTCAAGAAAGATAGAACAGGATTGATTCAAAACCCGCATCTGCTCGGCAGCGAGAAAGCGGTGTTCTTCGTTACAGATCAGGCTAACCTGGCTCACACCGCCTAACCGCCGGACAGTCTCCTGCAGCATGGAAAGATCACTATTCAACGCCAGAAACTGCTTAGGATACTGAGTACGGGAAAGTGGCCACAGTCGGGTGCCAGAGCCCCCAGCCATAATGACAGGAATCATACGGAATATCCTTTTTCGTTCATGAAATACCACTTAGAGTGGATATGCACATCAGCCGCCGCTAACAACTCAGTTTCAGATAACCACTGATAATCACTGTGCTGCTCTACAGGAAGACCAGCAACAGACTCGTTTAATTCTATTACAAACGCATTAACGACATAATGGGTAGACACATCATCCCCCATCGCACTGTCATCATAAAAATGCTCATACAGACCAAGATAACGGGCATTCTGAATCGGAGTTTTAACGCCAATCTCGGCCTCCGTCAAACGCATAAACGCATTCACCAGGGTTTCATTCTTCAACACCTGCCCACCCGGCACAAACCAATACCCTTTGGCTGGTTTATTCAACCGCTTACCCAGCAAGACTTTTCCATCAGAATCTTTTACAACCAGGTCGATAGAGATCAACGGCGTAGAATCGACTATCAGACGGAAATCATCTGAGGATAAAAATCTATTCATCATTTTGAACCTTTTTTGCCTTTGTGGGAGGCACGCCCCCGTGCCGAAAAAATCTTAGGCAATCACCCATCATCAAATCGCCGCGAAGTACCCAGAGAGCATGCCAGCGCGCCTCTTACAAAAGCAATATGCAACAGCTATACCTGTGGGAGCGACGCTAGCATGTCCTCCGACTACCCCGTCGCGATAAAGCCCCAGATAAACTCTGATTTTATTTCCTAAAATCATCCTGATGCTGCAAGAACCACTCATAGGTCATTGCCAGTCCTTCTTTCAGGCTGATGGAATATTTCCAGCCCAGGGCATTCAGCTTGCTGACATCCATCAGCTTACGGGGAGTACCATCCGGCTTGGTTGAATCAAACACAACCCTGCCTACAAACCCAACAACATCCGCCATAGTCAGCGCCATCTCGGCGATGGTGCAATCCTCACCGGTACCGACATTCAGATGCGACAACATGGTTTCGGTGTTGGCTTGATAAGTCTCAACATCGGCATTCATCACAAATACAGACGCAGCCGCCATATCATCCACATGCAGGAACTCACGCATCGGCGTACCGGTGCCCCAGACAACCACCTCAGCATCGTTGGCCAGTTTCGCCTCATGGAAGCGGCGCATCAGCGCAGGAATAACATGGGAGTTTTCCGGGTGAAAGTTATCATTCTCACCATACAGATTGGTCGGCATCACACTGCGGTAATCCACACCATACTGACGGTTATAAGATTCACACATCTTAATACCGGCAATTTTAGCGATGGCATAAGGCTCATTGGTCGACTCCAGAATACCGGTTAGCAAAGCACTCTCCTGCATCGGCTGTTCTGCCAGCTTTGGATAGATACAGGAAGACCCGAGAAATAACAGCTTCTTAACACCGGACTGATACGCGGAGTGAATCACGTTATTCTGAATCGTAAGATTCTGAAAAATAAACTCCGCCGGGTATTCATTATTCGCCCAGATCCCGCCCACCTTAGCCGCAGCCAGATACACCTGATCGAACTTATGCTCATTAAAGAAACGGGCAACATCCGCCTGAGACAACAGATCCAGCTGAGCCCGCCCGGCCGTCACCACCTCAACCGATTCATCAGCCGCCAGCTGCCGACAGATAGCCGAACCCACCATCCCGTTATGGCCCGCCACGAAAATATTTTTCATTTAAACCCCTTATATTCACCACCGAGAACTCTGAGGGAAAGCAACCATAAAACGGACTTACCAAAAAACCTTCTCTGTGGATCTCAGTGCCCTTAGCATGTCCTTTGGGTACTGTGGTAAAACGCTCTTACCAAAAGCTCTTAATGCTCTAAAACAACATTAACGTCATAACCATGCTTTTTCAGCAGGGCGTGCTGTTTCGCTTTGTTCAGATCATTAACAACCATCTCGGCACACATCTCTTCAACGGTGATCTCCGGTGTCCAGCCCAGTTTCTCTTTCGCTTTGGAAGGATCTCCCAGCAGAGTTTCAACTTCAGCAGGACGGAAGTATTTAGGGTCAACGCGAACAATAACATCGCCCACGCTCAGCGCAGGGGCATTTTCACTCTCGATGCCAGCAACCACTGCATACTCTTCTATGCCTTCCCCTTTAAACTCAAGGGTAATACCCACTTCCGCAGCCGACATACGCACAAACTCACGTACAGAGATCTGTTTGCCGGTGGCGATAACAAAGTCTTCAGCATGGTCCTGTTGCAACATCATCCACTGCATCCGCACGTAGTCTTTCGCATGGCCCCAGTCTCGGAGCGCATCCATATTTCCCAGATAGAGACACTTCTCTAAACCCTGGCTGATATTGGCAATTGCCCGGGTAATCTTACGGGTAACGAAGGTTTCACCGCGGCGAGGCGATTCATGGTTAAACAAAATGCCGTTACAGGCATACATACCATAAGATTCACGGTAGTTTACAGTGATCCAGTAGGCATACATCTTGGCGCAAGCATAAGGAGAGCGGGGATAGAACGGCGTGGTTTCACGCTGAGGAATCTCCTGCACTTCACCAAAGAGTTCAGACGTCGACGCTTGGTAAAAACGGGTTTTCTTTTCCATCCCCAGAAAACGAATCGCCTCCAACAGACGCAACGTACCAATCGCATCAACATCCGCGGTGTATTCGGGTGATTCAAACGAAACCGCAACATGGGACTGCGCGCCGAGGTTATAGATCTCATCCGGCTGCACCTGCTGAATAATCCGGGTCAGGTTAGAGGTGTCCGTCAAATCACCATAATGCAGATGAAACTTAACGTCCTCTTCATGACGGTCCTTATAAATATGATCGACTCGCTGGGTGTTGAAAGAGGATGCACGTCGTTTAATACCGTGTACTTCATAGCCTTTTTCCAGCAGAAACTCTGCAAGGTAAGAGCCATCCTGTCCGGTAACACCGGTGATGAGTGCAACTTTATTTGTCATATCAGAACCTATTGTAAAGCGATAAGCAGCAATTTTTAAATTGGTTACATTGTAACCGGATCAAACAGTTGAAACTAACGATAATGCAGTAATCAACCAAAACAGACCACCAACTCATAAGCTTTCCAGCAAAGCTCATCAGCGCAGTTGAAGCAACTCATATCGTAATAAAAATAAGACATGACTCAACTGTAGCCGTCGGTGATATCACTGATAATTTATCGTTACGAATATCATTATGATCGGCTATTTGTGATCAAAACAAGCCATGTGAGTTCAAGTTCAATCTCGACTTTCTTCCTCTCGCCCTATCTTCACCTTCATCACGATGGGTGATATTAACACCCAGGTTCAAATAGCCAAATTCGGTTCACCATCACATCCCAACTTGGGTTTCTCACCAGACAAAATAAAAAAAAGCAATGATTCGAACCACAAAATGAGTACTTAACAATAAATTAATTAACATTTTTAAAAGAACAAGCTATAGTTGTCCCAAATTAGTGACACTTGATAGCGTTTGTAGCGACAAAAATCAGACATGAATCCTGGCAACCAGGGAAAAGGTAACCAAAATGTACTTCCATAGCCTATTCAGCAATTTCTTTAGCTCTAGCCTCTTCAGCCATAACACTGAAACATCATTTGGACACCATAGCTTTGGCAAACACAGCTTCGGACGTGAAAGCAAAGACAGAGACGATGACCACAGCAGAGACCACAGCCACGGCAGAGACCACGGTTACGGGCACGAAAGTCACGGCAGAGGCAACGGTTACGGACACCATAACCACACGAATAGCGATGGCTGCTGCCCATCTGGTGCTGAGAACATAACGTTGACTATAAATGATGATACAGTTACCTATCCTGGTTACGACGGAGTGTGCGTTAAAGCACTTGAGGGCAACGATAATATAAAAGGCACCTACGGCGATGACCGAATTTCAGGCGATAGCGGAAACGACACTCTCGATGGACGTAGCGGAAACGATGTTCTAACCGGCGGCGCTGGTGACGACATAATCTTCGGTAGAAATGGAGATGATACCCTATCAGGAGGATCTGGCAACGATACCCTGCATGGAGGGATTGGCCAAGATACAATAATAGGCGAAGAAGGAAACGATTATATAACCGCTGTAGAAAACGATCTCCTCATAGACGGAGGCGCCGGATTTGACATTCTTAGAATAAGAGATAGTAATGATGATAAAATCATCAATTTAGACATGACAAGCTCATCCATAAATGGCATTGAGGCTATTATTGGCGAATCAGGTACAGAGCAATCCCTTATCACTGTCACAATAGACCTAGAAGACATATTACAAGAAAATGATGATGACGGTCTAAGCACCACGCCAGACACCTCCAACACATTAATCGCCATAGACATCGAGACTCTAGTAATAGACAGCGATAACTTATGGAATGAAAGCGGCCTATACCAAGTAACTACACAAGACCTAGATGCAGCAACAGAAGACGCATACCTAGAGCTTATTGGCTCACCTAGAAACCTGGACTTAAATGCTTATACATTTACTAAGAATGATGGTTCAGAAATAACTATTATAACCGATCTATCTGAAACAGACTTCTATGATGCCGACACAGGGCTCTCTATAGAAATAGCATAATCAAACAAAAACAACCTATAATCAAAACAAATAAGCCACGTGAAAAAGTGCATATATGTACTCATTACAAATATCATTGCAGGATGAGCTTCGTGATGAGTACATATAATACAACAATAAACAAAAACAAAAAAACAACCAAAAAACAATAACTTAAAAAAACAACTTCCGCTAAATCGTACTAATAGATCTTTTTAAAATTAAATCTATTAATCATAAAACCACCACATCATTAACAAAAAAAAAAGCCAATTTTCGAATATATTTTAATGGAAATTTAAAACAAAGTACTAGTCAAACAATAGGCTGCTAGTTATACTCCTATAGGCCTGATAGATGACAAGTAGTTATCGGGACATTAAAGGTCTTGATTTACAATCAAGGACAGATATAAATTTTTGTTTAAGAATAAACATAGATAACTTAACTTCCCAGGGGATAAAAAAATGAGTCTTCCACTATCAACACTAACTACGTTCGGCGACGACTACATATCAGGCACAAATTCAGCTAACACTCTGATTGGAGATGCGGGCTCAGATACTCTAGTTGGGCTTTCAGGCGATGACACTCTACTTGGCGGTTCTGGTGACGATACACTAGAAGGAAATTACGGCAACGATACTCTAAGAGGTGGCATGGGTGATGACACCTTAAATGGCGGCTTAGGTGCCGACATCATTCACGGAGGCTTTGGAAACGATAATATCACTGCCACAGAAGACGACATCCTAGTCACCGGTGACGCTGGTTTCGATATCCTCAAGGTTCGCGACTCCTCTGGTGATCAGATCGTAGATGTCGACATGACATCCGGCACCTATAGAGGCTTTGAAGCTTTGGTTGGTGATTTTGATCGTGCAGGTGGTGACGAGGTAAGCTTAAAAATCTCCCTTGACCAGATCCTAAACCAATCGAAGGACGATGGTGATGCTAGTACTCCCGATGCAGACAACACATTTATTGCTGTAGGCATCGACTCATTGCTAATTGCAAACGGTCGAAACTGGAATGAAGGTGGAGACTATAATGTTATAGAAGTCGACCTTGACGCAACAGCAGAAGCAGCTTACCTCGAAATGATTGGCTTAGAACGCCCGAATACTGATCTTCATTCCTATACCTTCACTAAAGGTAGCGGAGAACATGTTACTATCATTACTGATCTGTCACTCGAAGACATCACTGATGCATCTACCGGAGAAGACCTGTCCGCCGACTTACCGGCATAAGCAGTAGTCTTTGATCAAACATAGAGGGATGGAATTACCCCATCCCTCTATACAAGGAAGTACTTCTTGAACCAGATCGCCATTAAGCACAATACAGAACAACCTCACACCACTTCTTCGCTTTATGAAGCTCTTAAGATTGCATCAAAAAATCTTAAACAAAATCTAAAGTGGGCTCTAATCTTTTCACTGTTTATCAATCTACTCATACTCGCTGTTCCTTTATACTCTCTTCAGGTGTTTGACAGAGTTCTTTCTTCCCGCAGTCTGGATACACTCGCCTTGCTCACCATCATTATCGTATGGTTCATTTTTTTATATGCCGTGATGGATTGGATAAGAAGCCGAATGATCTTCGCAGCAACGAATCAGTGGGAAATCAAAATAAGCAAACTTATCTATTTTTCAGATTTAGTAGAAGCCGAACAAACTGAGGGCAACAAACTCAATTCTCATCTTGCAAATGTTAAGTCAACACTGTACTCAAGCTTTAGCACAATTTTAGACATTCCCTGGTCTCCTATATTTGTAATAATCTTAGCATTTTTACACCCTCTCTATGGCGTAATTGCAATTGCCACAATAGCTCTGCTTGGCACCATGGCGTTCATAAATTATCAAATAAATAGCAAACAAATACCGCAAAGCCCGGATTTCGGACAAGTTGCCTACACAGCAGACGTAAAATCCATGGGTTTAGCCTCGCCTCTTGTAGACCGCTGGCACAATAACAAAATTAAAAGCGATTCCAGCAAACTAAAAAAGCAAGAATACACGACTAACATAAAATCATTTTCAAAAGGCTTGAGACTACTGGTTCAAGTGGTCATCATCGCAACAGGAGCCTACCTAGTACTTGATAAGCAACTAACCGCCGGCGGAATGATCGCAGCAACAATGATGGCAGGCAGAGCCTTTGGTCCATATGAGGTAGCAGTTACAAGCTTTCAGTCCTGGCTTATAGCATGGAAGTCATGGCAAAAGCTTCAAACAATGAACTTGTATTCCGAGGCACTATTTAGCCCTAAAACAAAACTCCCAAAACCAAAAGGGAATCTTGAGCTACAAGGCATAATGTCACTGTACCCAGGCACGCAAACACCATTTCTTCATAGTATAAATCTAACTATTACAACAGGTAGCTGTGTTGGCATAGTAGGTTCAGCGGGGTCAGGTAAGTCCACACTCTTAGAGTTATGCGTGGGCCTGAAACAGCCTGCCCTTGGCACCATACGCCTGGACAACGCTACCTACATCCAATGGCCAAATAACAGTATCGGCCAAGTCATAGGCTATATGAGTCAGGAATCAGCATTTCATAGCGGCAGCATAAAGGACAATGTCTCGCGATTCAGCGGAGATGACGATGAATATATGATAGATGCATGCATTCAAGCAGGTATGCACCAGACTATATTAAAATGGCCGAAGGGCTATGACACCACAATAGGGCCTGAATTCAAACCCAGCCACGGGGAAATGCAAAGGCTGCTACTCGCCAGAGCTATATATAAGGACCCAGTGTTACTTGTACTTGATGAGCCTGACTCATATCAAGACCCTGCAGGAGAAAACATTTTAAAAGAACTATTTATACGAAGAAAAGAGAAACAGCTTACAACCATATTCTCAACAAACCGGTCACCCCTCTTAAACATAACAACAAGAATAGTTGTTATGAACTCCGGCAGAATCGAACGCGATCAAACACCTGAAAAAATTTCTCAGCAGCATAAATCAATCGATAAACCAAAAAATAGCGCACCAGCATGAGCATAAATGAAGGGCATAACAGGTGGATCAGATTAGGTGTCTTCTTCCTAGTCTTTGGATTTTCTCTATTTATAGCATGGTTAGCTTTAGCACCTATCCAAAGCGCAGCTATCGCACCTGGCTCAATTGAAGTCGAGGGAAGCCGTAAAAAAATCCAACACCTTGAAGGAGGCATAGTCGATAACATATATATAGATGAAGGAAGCCTTGTTAATAAAGGACAATTACTAGTACAACTAAAAAACACAAAATACGAAGCTAATTATCAACAACTGTACTCACAATACGCAAATGCGTTGGCTAAATATAATAGATTACAAGCCGAAGTAAACAGTTACTCTAATGTAAATTTCTCGTCAGAACTCAATTCTAAGAATGAAACCTCTGTTCAAGCGATGCAAAATCAATACAGATTATTTCTAAGTAGAAAAGAGTCATTACTCGGTAGAATAGATGTAGCGAAGAAAAAGGAATATCAGGCTCAGAAAAATTTAGAGAGCTACTTGTCAAGGGTCAAGTCAGACCGCCAATCCCTGAAAGTAGTAGAAGAACAACTAAATATGGTGAGTTCACTACTAAAAAAAGGCTACGTGTCAAAAAGCAGACAACTTGAGCTACAAGCTCAACAGATAAGTATCTTGAAAAAACTTGGCGATTTCGATTCAGAAACAGCACGAGCCGAGCTTCAGATTTCTGAAGCTGCGCAACAAGTTGCCAATATCAAGCTAGATTTTCTTAAGGATGCTAGCCAAGAACTAGAAAGCTTAGATATAAAGATTTTACAGTTAAAAGCTGCGTTACAAGATGCTAAGGACATGTTAGAACGAACATCTATCTACAGTCCAATAGAAGGCACTGTAGTAAATTTATCGCTTCACACAAAAGGAGGAGTAATCAACCCCGGCGAAGTACTAATGGAAATCGTGCCACAAAAAGCCACACTTATTGTAGAAGCTCTCGTCAGCACAAGCGATATTGATGTCGTGACTCAAGGGCTCGAAGCTGAAATAAGGCTCACATCATATAACTATAGACGAGTCCTCCCTATTCATGGAAAAGTGGTGAATGTATCTGCTGATAGAATTGATGATAAAACTACGCGGACATCTGCATATTCAATAAGAGTAGAGCTCGACCAAGAGTCCATATCAAAAAACAAAAACATTAAGCTTTACCCTGGTATGCCTGCTGAAGTCATGATCCTTTTAGGAGAAAGAACGACTCTCGAATATTTATTAAATCCAATATTCGCATCATTCAATAAGTCATTCAGAGAAACTGACTGAAAACATTTATTGTAATCATAAACGTATTTACCAAACCTGGGGATACCAATAATCTGCGTCAACCTAAGAAGGGCTTGGAAGGGCTTGGTTTTTCACAGTGACAGAGGATCAAAATATACCAGCAAGCAATACCGACGCCTGCTGAAAAGTTACGGTCTGCGTTCATCGATGAGGGACGTTGGAGCGTGTTGGGATAACGCTGTTGTTGAGCGTTTCTTCGGTAGCCTGAAGCATGACTGGATACTGAAGGTTTACCAGCCAACGCGAGAGCATATGAGTCAAGATGTGGCTAAGTACATGAGATATTACAATCGTAAGCGCCGCTAAATCGGCACCTTGACTCTAATCGTATTGCGCCACTTTTTTCGGAGTTTTATCCATCGATACATTCCATGGCAGCAGTTGCTCTAGTGCTTCTACTGTCTCGGCTTCAGCGATATGTTCCAGGATGTGCTGGATATAAGCAGCAGGTTCGAGCTGATTCGCCTTAGCCGTTTCAATCAATGAATAACAGGTTGCACTGGCACGTGCCCCTTGAGGGGTATCGGCAAACAACCAGGCTTTTCGGCCTAAAGCGAAGGGACGGATGGCATTTTCAGCCAAGACATTACTGATCTGTAAATCGCCACGTTCGCAGTAGCCCACAAGGGTTGGCCACTGGTTAAGCGTGTACTCCATCGCCTTGCGAGTGAGGGAGTCTTTTAGCACGCGTGTGACGTTGGCTTCCAACCAGGCCTTAAGCTCATTCAGCTTTGCCAGGCTCAACTCCTGACGGATGCGGTAACGCTCAGCCACACTCAGGTCTTTTATCTCTCGTTCGATGGCATAGAGCTTATTGATATAACTCAGTGCCATGTCAGCTTTAGAGAGCTTAGCCTGTTTGCCCTTACCTTTGGGCTTGGCGGCTTTTGATGCCTCGACGAACTTGCGGCGAGCATGGTCCCAGCAACCAATGCGGGTGATGTTGTTTTCAGTACAGACACGGCCATAACCGGAATAGCCATCAGCCTGTAAAATGCCGCTAAAGTCATCTAATAGACGTACGGGTACACTGCCAGCACGAGAGGGATCGTATTCGAACAAGACCGAGGGATGGTCCGGTGGCCCTCCGCGTGTCACCCACATCCATTTATCCGATTGGGCTGTTTTACCGTCTTCTTTCAGCACTTGTATCCGCGTTTCATCCGCTTGTAAGTAGTCGCTGCTGTTTTGTACTTCGCGCATCAGATTGATCAGTGGTTTGAACACCTGTTCTAAGCGGATCACCCAGTGAGCCATGTTGGTTCGGCTGATCTCGTGCCCATGACGCTTAAAGATGTTCTCTAACCGATACAAGGGCAAGCCGTCCGCATATTTTGCAGTGATGATGTAGGCCAGCAATGACGTAGTAGCAATGCACTTACCTAAGGGGTGAACTGGACGTTGGGCGGCCAGAATACGTTCTTCACCCTGTTCGATGAAGACGGCTTTTTCCTGCCAGATCTCACGTACCTTCAACTGAGCTGGAATAAACTGTAGCTCTTCCTTTACCTTGGTAAAGAACACTTTGCTGGCACCGGCTTTCTCTGCATCGGTCAGTGTCAGTTCGATACGTTCACGCAGTAGGTGTTCAGAGAAGCCCCGGTGACGCGCTTTACGCTTTTCACGCGGTGCATCGGCTTCTTCCATGTCGTCAGGTAATTGGTCTCGTCGTGCATCGATCTCGGCTTCAAGCTCAGCCTCATCAAATAAGTGGTGTTGATGAGCCGACTTCTCGCTACTGGCAGCGAACTGCTGGATGCGTTTCCAGCGCAGGAGTTCTTCAAGCAGCTGGATATACTGATCGCGTTGCTTGACGGTTTGATTACGCTGTTCGAGCACCTCATTGCGCTTCTGGATTTCAGTTTCTTTTTCAACCAACTGCTGCTGAAGCCCTGCAACCACAGACAGTAATTCGGTGGCCGAAAGGCCACTAAAATCAGGGGTTTTGACGGGGTTTTCAGGTGGTTTTTTCATGCGTAAAGTATAACAAAAACAGCTTGTTATGGCACGTAAAAAACCTATCCAACGGTCTCATAATGCAGAGCTTTATGGCCCTTCAGCAGGGTAATATCATAGCCATCTAACAGCCAGTTTATTTGTTCGCCCGTCAGGGACATTAGCTCATCAGACGGGCTTGGCCATTTGAATTTCTCTTCAGCCAACGCTTTGTAATACAGGATAAAACCGTTGTCTTCCCACATCAGGCATTTGATCTTATTACGCTGCCTGTTGGTGAACGCATAGAGCGCCCCACTAAAAGGGCTGTGTCCCAACTCGTGTTCCACGAGCAGTGCCAGTCCATTGGCTTGTTTGCGAAAGTCGATCGGTACGCGATACAGATAGATCTCAGGCAACGCATAGGAAGGACGCAGGTATCGACCTTTCATCACAACTGCCTCAAAATAGCACCCAGCAGATGGATGTTGCTGGCCTGTAGACCGGTGATGCTAAAGCCACCTGGCAAGGTCAATACAAGTTCACTGGCGGTAATGGATTCCTTGACCTGAGTGACGCGTGTCAATCCTGTTGGCTGTTTTGACTCACCGATCTGGTCATCTGTCAGCTTTTGTCGCCAATAGGAAAACTGATGATACGATACGGACTGCTGCCGACAAAAAGCAGCACCTGAAAGATCAGATTGCTGCCACTGGGTAATAATCTGCTGCCAGTTGTCTTGGCGTTTTTGGTTGGTCATTCTGAACTCCATACATTGAATTTGATGGAGTTAGTTTGAAGCGGTTACATTCTAAATTGTAGGTGCTGATTCTTTGGCGCTTACTATCGCCTCACTCCGGATGCCCAGGCCGATATTATCGGTATTCGCCAGTACACGGTGCAACAGTGGGGAGAAACCCAGTCTCAAGCATACCTTTCAGAATTACGTCAGACGATACGCTTAATTGCTGCAACCCCTTCCTTAGGGAAAGGCAGACCTGATGTC